>NZ_LMQJ01000028.1:0-55720 GCF_001424605.1 Bradyrhizobium sp. Leaf396 | reverse complement strand
AAGGATTCTATAACCGGACAAGGCTCCATTCCGCACTCGGATATATCCCCCCGATCGAGATGGAGCTAAAAGCCGCTTAACCCGTCCACTTTATCGGGGGAAGATCACACCCTCTCCCGCAAGGGGAGAGGGCGACGAAAGCTACGGCCTGCTCGGATCGAAGCGCTTCTCCAATCCGTTCCAGCAATCGGCGTAGTCCTCCTGCAGCGTCGAGGATTTCGCCGCATGTGCGGTGACGCGCTGCGGGTAGCGGGTCTCGAACATGAAGGCCATGGTGCCGGTCAGCTTCACGGGCTTCAATTCGCCGTTGCTGGCGTGCTCGAAGGCGTCCCGGTCGGGACCGTGCGGCAGCATGCAATTGTGCAGGCTCATGCCGCCGGGGACGAAGCCTTGCGGCTTGGCATCGTAGACGCCGTAGATCAGGCCCATGAACTCGCTCATGATGTTCATGTGATACCAAGGCGGACGGAAGGTGTTGTCCGCGACCATCCAGCGCTCGGGGAAGATCACGAAGTCGATATTCGCGGTGCCTGCCGTCTCCGACGGCGAGGTCAGCACCGTGAAGATCGAGGGATCGGGATGGTCGAAGCCGATCGCGCCGACGGGAGAGAAGGTGCGCAGATCGTATTTGTACGGCGCGTAATTGCCGTGCCAGGCGACGACGTCGATCGGCGAATGAGGGAGCTGCGTCTTGAACAGCGAACCGCCCCACTTCACGAAGAGCTCGGTCGGCGTGTCCTTGTCCTCGTAATGCGCCACGGGCGTGAGGAAGTCGCGCGCATTGGCGAGGCAGTTGGCACCGATCGGTCCGCGCTCCGGCAGTGTGAACGCGCCGCCATAATTCTCGCAGAGATAGCCGCGCGCCGGCCCGCTCGGGATCTCGACGCGGAACTTGACGCCGCGCGGGATCACCACGATCTCGCCCGGCTCGGCATCGATGCGGCCGAACTCGGTGACAAGGCGAAGATTGCCTTGCTGAAGCACGAACATCAGCTCGCCGTCGGCATTGTAGAAATGCTGGTCCACCATCGACTTGGTGATGAGGTAGACATGCGCGGCCATGCCGGCCTGGGCGTTGACGTCGCCCGCGGTCGTCATGGTCTGCACGCCCTGAACGAAGGTGACTTCATCCTTCGGAAGCGGCGTCGGATCCCAGCGCAGCTGCGCGATCGGCAGGTCGTATTCATGGCAAGGCGCCGAGCGCCACAGCCCGGCATCGGCCTTCTCGAAGCGGCCGGAATGCTTCACCGAGGGGCGGATGCGGTAGAGCCAGGAACGCTCATTGCTGCCGCGCGGCGCGGTGAAGGGCGAGCCGGAGAGCTGCTCGGCATAGAGCCCGTAGGCGCAGCGCTGCGGCGAGTTGCGCCCGATGGGCAACGCGCCCGGCAGCGCCTCGGTCTCGAAGCTGTTGCCGAATCCGGACATGTAGCCCGGCGTCACCTGGGCCGAGCTGCGGACGATCTGGTCAGGCGAGGTATTGATGTTCATGACTATCCTCCTCCTTGCAGGGCGGCCCACATTTCCTGGTCGCGCTTGTCGGTCCAGATCACGGGATCATCGATCCCCGATGCCTCGTCGTAGGCGCGCGAGACGTTGAATGGCAGGCAGTGCTCGTAGATGGCGAAGCTGGAAAACTTGGGATCCATCACCTCGCGGGTCGCCGCCATCGATTCCTTCAGCGTGCGCCCCTTGGCGACGGAGATTTCGGCGGCGCCATAGAGCGAGGTGACGAAGTCGCGCGTCATGGCGATGGCCTCGCGAACCGTGCTAACGCCCTTCAGCGCATCGCCGCGGCCGGGCGCGATCGCCTTCGGATTGAAGTTGCGGATCTCGTTCAACGTCATCGGCCATTCGCGCAAATGCGCATCGCCGCAATAGCAGGCCGAGTGATACTCGATCAGGTCGCCGGAGAACATGACTTCAGCATCGGGCACCCAGGCGACGATGTCGCCGGAGGTGTGGCCGGCCCCTAGCTGCATCAGGCGTACTTCGCGCTTGCCGAGGTAGATTGTCATCTCGCCTTCAAACGTCAGCGTCGGCCACGTCAGGCCGGGGATGCTCTGCGCATCCTGAAACAGCCGCGGGAAGCGACCATATTCGGAATCCCAGTCCTGCTTGCCGCGCTCTTCAATGAGACGATAGGTCTCCTGCGAGGCGACGATACCTTGTGCTTTGTAGGCGGAAGCACCAAGCACGCGCACGGCGTGATAGTGCGAGAGCACGACGTATTTGATCGGCTTGTCGGTGACGGCGCGGACGCGCTCGATCACCTTGTTGGCCATCGCTGGCGTCGCCTGCGCGTCGAATACGAGGCAGCCGTCGTCGCCGACGATGACGGCCGTGTTTGGATCGCCTTCCGCAGTAAAGGCATAGAGATCGGTGCCGATCTCGGAGAAGGTGATCTTCTTCTCGGAGAGATCGCCGGTGGATGCGAAATTCTTCGCCATCAATTCGTCCTTCAGGTCACAGGGTTATTGTTGTTGCTGTTGTTGCTGCTGGCCGTCGATCATGCGGCGCCTGGCAAGCCCGATCGCCTCGCGCAGCACGTCGATGTCGCCGATATGGTTGGCGAGGATCAGCACCAGCGCCGCGTCGAAATCGGCGCTCTGCTCCTCAGTGAGACCGCGATGCGCCTCGACGATGGCGCGGAAGGCGTCGTCCGGGCGAACGAAGTTCGAGCTGGTGGAGAGAGCCATTGCGCAAGAACCTCAGTTCAAACCCTGGGCGCGTGACAGCGCAGCCGCGATCATCGCGCCAGTCGGATGGCGGAACCGCGCCGCGACGTAGCCGTCGGGGCGCAGCAGATAGGCCGTTGCAGGCTGCGCATCGTAGCGCTTTGCGGCGAGACCCGCCGGGTCGGCCAGCCCGGCCTCGCCGCCGACGCGAATGTCCTTGACGCCGTCAGGGAGTTCGATCGGCGCACCATTGCCGAACGACAGCAGGGCGAAGTGTGTTCCACCCTGGCGAAAGACGTCGGTGAGATAAGTCTGTTCACCCTCGCGCGCGGCCACGGGCGCATCGAGCATAGAGCAGCCGGGGGGCGGCCCACCGGACCAGGCATCCGCATCGCGCGATGACAGCGGCGAGTCGTAGCTGCACGGCACCGACAGCCTGCCGCCATTGACCATGCGCTTGCCGAACTCGGTCTCCTTGGCAAGCGACAGCACCGCCTTGCGCAGCCGCGCCTCCTGATGCGAGTTCGGCGCCATGAAGTCGGTCGAGCGGGTGGATTCCCGAATGTTCTCGTCGGCCGCCATGCTGCGCTCGATATGGTAGCTCTCCAGCAGGCTCGCGGGCGATTTGCCACGCAGCACGCGATCGAGCTTCCAGGAGAGGTTTTCGGCGTCTTCGAGCCCCGAGTTCGCACCGCGTGCGCCGAAGGGCGAGACCTGATGCGCGGAATCGCCGGCAAAGATCACGCGGCCGTGGATGAAGCGGTCCATCCGCCGGCATTGGAATTTGTACAGCGAGATCCACTCGAACTCGAACTTGTCGTGGCCGAGCATGCGCGCGATCCGCGGCCGCACGTTTTCCGGCTTCCTCTCGACGACAGGATCGGCATAGCGGTTGAGCTGAAGATCGATGCGCCAGACATCGTCGGGCTGACGGTGCAAGAGCGCCGAGCGCCCGGCATGGAACGGCGGATCGAACCAGAACCAGCGCTCGGTCGGGAATTCCGCGGTCATCTTGACGTCGGCGATGAGGAACTGGTCCTCGAACACCTGGCCGGCGAACTCGGCGCCGACCATCTGCCGCAACGAGGAGCGTGCGCCGTCGCAAGCGATGACATATTGCGCATTCAGGCGATAGGCGCCCTCCGGCGTTTCGATCGTCAGCAGAGCGGAATCGTTGCGCTGTTCGAGTGCCGTCACCTTGTTGCGCCAGCGCAAGTCGATATCTGGCAAATCGCTGACGCGATCGACCAGATAGGCCTCTGCGTAATATTGCTGGAGATTGATGAAGGCCGGCCGCTTGTGGCCATCCTCCGGCAGCAAATTGAACTGATAGAGCTGCGACTCGCCGTGGAAGATGCGACCGACGCTCCACACCACGCCCTTCTCGACCATGCGGTCGCCGACGCCGAGCCGGTCCCAATATTCCAGCGAGCGTTTCGAGAAGCAGATCGCGCGCGAGCCTTCGCCGATGCGATCGGCATCGTCGAGAAGCACGACGCGCTGGCCGCGCTGGGCGAGATCGATCGCCAGCGACAGGCCGACCGGGCCCGCACCGACGATCACGACCGGATGCGCCGCCGGGCCTTGGGCCGAACGATCCTGATCGGGATGACGTCGATAGCCGAACTGGGATTTGGCCTGCGCCATGCACTAACCTCGGCTCTGGTCAGGGGAGGACTGATCTGCTAGATAGTCTCACGTGCAACTATTTTGGACCGGAGCCGGCCGGCCGTCAACTGGAATTCGGAGCACTCTCCTTGGCGAGGACATCCAGCGACATCGCGCTCAAGGCGCGGGAGGCCGTCGAGACGTCGGCGCGGTCAAAACCGCGGCTCGACCTGTTCAAGTTCGTGCCCTTCCGTCTCAACCGGCTCGCGGCGGAAGTCAGTTCCGCGCTCGCGGAGGAATATCAGGAACGGCATGGCCTCGACATCCCGGCGTGGCGCGTCATCGCGACGCTCGGCTTCCGCAACGATGCCTGCAGCGCGCAATTCATCTCGCAATGCACCCGCACGCACAAGTCCACCATCAGCCGCGCGGTGACGGCGTTGTTGCATCAGGAGTTGATCGAGCGGGTCGAGAACGAAGCCGACCGCCGTGAATTCCGCCTGCAACTGACCAGGAAGGGCCGCGCGCTCTATGAGGAGCTGTTCCCCCAATTGCTGCGGCGGGAAGATGAGATCCTCGCCTGCCTCTCCGCGCAGGAGCGCAAGCAGCTCTCGTCCCTGCTCGGCAAGATCGAGCAGAGCCTCGACCTGATTCAGACCAGCAAGGAAGCGGACGCCAAGCAGGCGTATTAATCACTTCTGTCATTTCGGGGCGCCGTGACAGCGGCGCCCTCTGAGTGACGCTATCGCGTCACTTCGCAAACGACCGGGTCGGCGGCAGGTGCAGCGCCCAGGCCTCGACCTTGTCGCTGGCGCTCGGATAGATCTCCGTGACGATCGGATCATGCCCGGGAATGAAGCGATCCGGATGGCCGGCCAGGCGCTCGATCGTCTCCCAGCCCATCGCCATGTCGCCGACATTATAGACGATCGGGAACGGGCTTCTGCGCTGCAGATTGGCGAAGTAATGAGCCGCATCGGATGCCAACACCACCGGTCCGCGCGCTGTCTCGACCTTGACCACCTGCAACCCGTCGGAATGGCCGCCGACGCGATGCACGGTCACGCCGGGAGCGACCTCGCCATCGCCGGAATAAAACGTGACACGCTCGCCATAGACGTGGCGCACCATCAGCGTGACATGCTCGACCGAGAACGGATGCCGCAACAAGCCGTTGCACATGCAGCGCCCGGTCGCGTAGGCCATCTCGCGCTCCTGGAGATGGAAGCGCGCATTCGGGAAGCGGTCGAGATTGCCGGCGTGGTCGTAATGCAGATGCGTCACGATGACGTCGCGAATGGATGTCGCCGCGACGCCGAAACGCTCCAGCGCATCGACAGGATTGAGCGTCAGCTTGCGCGCCCGCGCGCTCGCCTCCTCGGCATTGAAGCCGGTGTCGACCAGGATCTCGCGGCCCCCACCGCGGATCAGCCAGACGAAATAGTCGAGATCCTGCGCGGCGCTGTCATGCGGGTCGGGCAGGAGGAAGTTCATGCTGGGAGTGCGCGGCGACATCGTTGCATAGCGCAGAGCGTAGATTTCGTAGGCGTTTCCCATGGTCTTTGCTTTTTCTGGGTTGGATCTGGCGGGACGATCGAGCGCACCAAGCCATTGTCCGCCGCAAAGGTCAAACATTTGAGGTTGCGACAGAGGCAGGCCTGCAATGTGAGACCGATCACATCTTCATCGCCATGACTGCCATAACATGCTGCCGATGCAAATCGAACCAGGTCGCACCGAGCACATGACAGCCCGTTTATTCCACTACCGGCGCGCCCCTATGTTGCGGTCAATCGTCGCGATAACGACGAATCTCCAAGCGGTTGACGCCCCCTCCCCCCGGTTTGATAATGCCTGGAGCGTAAGTTAAGGTCGCCGCGGCGCAAGCTGGAACGGCGCCTTTTTGGCTGGACCGCGCTGATTATGAAAATTCGCTTCTTTTTTCTTCTGTCCCTGCTCATCTCGCTCGTTCCGACGGCTCCGTCGCTTGCGGCCGGCGAGCGCTTTGCGCTCGTCATCGGCAATGCCAAATATCCGGATGCCGATGCTCCGTTGAAGGAACCGATCAACGATGCGCGCGACATCGCCGATGAGCTCAAGCGTGACGGCTTTTCGGTCGAGATCGGCGAGAACCTGACCGGCGACGGCATGCGCCGCGCCTTCGACAAGCTCTACGGCAAGATCAAGCCCGGCTCCGTCGCGCTGGTATTCTTCAGCGGTTTCGGTATCCAGTCGGCACGCCAGAGCTATCTGCTGCCGGTCGATGCGCAGATCTGGACCGAATCCGACGTGCGCCGCGATGGCTTCAGCCTCGAGACCGTGCTCGGCGAGCTCAATACCCGCGGCGCCGGTGTCAAGATCGCGCTGATCGATGCCTCCAGGCGCAACCCGTTCGAGCGCCGGTTCCGCAGCTTCTCGGCCGGCCTCACGCCCGTCATCGCCCCGAACGGCACGCTGGTGATGTATTCGGCGGCACTGGCCTCGGTGGTCTCGGACGGCGGTGGCGACCGCAGCCTGTTCGTCCAGGAGCTGCTGAAGGAAATCCGGGTCCCCGACCTGATGGCGGAGGAGACGCTGAACCGCACCAAGATGGGTGTCACCCGCGCCTCGCGCGGCGAGCAGGTGCCCTGGATTTCCTCGTCATTGGCCGAGGACTTCTCCTTCATGCCCGGGACCGCCGGGTCGCGTCCCACAACGACGCCACCACCTGCGCCTCCGGCCGCGCCGGCCGTCGTCGCCAATAATCCGCCACCTGCTCCACCGACACCACCTCCGCCGCCGAAGCCGGCCGACACCGCTGCGGCACCGGCTCCTCCCGCACCGCCTGCACCCGCGCCGGCTCCCGCACCGAAGCCGCAGATCGAGGCCGCCCTGCCCCCGCCGCCACCGCCGCCACCGGTGAAACCGATTGATCCCGGTCCGGCGCCGAGCACAGAGACCGGCCCAAGCGCCGCCGTCCTGGCCGACGATCCCACGATCAAGGGCCTCACCGCCAAGATTGCCGCCAATCCGGACGACGTGAACGCGCTGTACCGGCGCGGCCAGGTCTATGCGAGCAAGGGCGCCTACAACCTTGCCATCAAGGATTTCGACGACACCCTCCGGATCAACTCGAAGGACGTCGAGGCCCTGAACAACCGCTGCTGGACCCGCACGGTGGTCGGCGACCTCCAGGGCGCGCTGAAGGATTGCAACGAGGCGCTGCGCCTGCGCCCGAACTTCGTCGATGCGTTGGACAGCCGGGGACTCGTCAACCTCAAGTCCGGAGCGGTCAAGAACGCGATCGCCGATTTCGACGCCGCCCTGAAGATCAACCCGCGCCTGACGTCCTCGCTCTATGGCCGCGGCCTTGCCAAGCAACGCAACGGCTCGGCCCAGGAAGGCGCGCTCGATATCGCCAATGCCAAGGCGATGGACCCGAACATCGTTCAGGAATTCGCAAGCTACGGAGTGCGCTGATATTTTTGTGAGTCGAGGCCATGGAAGCCTCGAACCTTCAACAGCCCTGGGAAGACCAATGGGCGGATGCCGCAACGGCCTCTTTCGGGGGCGTGTTGCTGGAGTTTGGAAGCACGCGAGCTGGCTGCGTAGGAGGGACTGGCTATGAAATCGGCTGCAAAAGGACTTACCGCGATCCTGTCCATCATCACCGTCGGGGCCGCGCTGTTGTTGCCGACCTCAGCCACCTACGCGGGCGATGAGAGCAACAGCAAGAATGTCACCGAGGACGAGATCGTCCGCGCACTCGCGCCGCCGGCCAAGAAGCCCCTGACCCGCGGCCTCTCGATCGCCCCGCCGACCGAAGCCGCGCCGAACGCGGCGGAGACCAAGCTGCTGCAGTCGGTGCGCGGCCGGTCGACGCGCTCGCTGTCGTCGACCGAGCGCGAGGAAATCGCTTCGGTCGCCAAGGACAAGCCGAACATCGATCTCGAAATCACCTTCGACTACAACTCCGCCAACATCAGCGCCAAATCGCTCCCGTCGGTGCAGGCGCTCGGGCGGGCCTTGACCAGCCCCGACCTGAAAGGCTCGACCTTCGTGGTCGCCGGCCACACCGACGCCGCCGGCGGCGAAGCCTACAACCAGGACCTGTCGGAGCGTCGCGCCGATTCGATCAAGCGCTACCTCGTCGAAAAGTACAACATCTCGGCGACCGACCTCGTCACCGTCGGCTATGGCAAGAGCAAGCTCAAGAATCCGGCCCAGCCGCTGGCGGAGGCCAACCGCCGCGTGCAGGTCGTCAACATGGAAAACAAGACCACCGCATCGAAGTGAGCACGACGTATTCGTCTGCAGTGACCAGTCGCGATGTGGTGTAAGGTCTCGCTTCCAGAGCGCGTCCCGCGGCCTTGCGGGACGCCGCTTTATTTCAGGGAAACGCTCTGTCTGGGCCGCGCGCGGATGGCCGTGAGCCAGGCCAGGATGATCCGGCGATGAATTTGACTCAGTATCTCAAGCCGGCGGGGACCGTGGTGTTCGTCCTCGCAATCGGCGTCGGCTATTATCTGTTCGAACGCCGGCACCGTCCGGAACCGAAGGAGACGCCAAGCGAGGCGCTCGTCATCGTGACGAAGTCGACCAACGCCTGTTTCTCCGACCTGGTGCGGGTAACTGGCTTCTTTGTGCCGCGCCGCGAGGCCGTCGTCGTTGCCGACCAGGAAGGCTCCAGGGTCACCGACCTCCTGGTCACCGAGGGAGCCGTCGTTGCCGACAACCAGGAGCTGGCGCGCCTGACCGCGCCGCCGCAGATCCCGGGCCAGCCGCAGCGCCCCGGCCCGCAAGGCCCGATCTCGCTGAAAGCGCCTGCGCCGGGGCTGGTCACCGAGGTCCGCACCATCGTCGGCGCGCCGGCCTCTCCCCAGGCCGGTCCGATGTTCCGCATCGCCGTCAACAACGAGATCGAGCTCGAGGCCCAGGTCCCGGCGGTGCACATGTCCAAGCTCAGTGCCGGTGCGACCGTGCGCATCAGCCGCGACGACGCGCCCGACTTGATCGGACGGGTCCGGCTGGTTGCCCCCGAGATCGACCGCGCCACCCAGCTCGGGCGCGTCCGCATTAGCGTCGCGAACAATCCCTCGCTGAAGGTCGGCGTGTTCGCTCGCGCCTCGATCGACGCCAAGCGCAGCTGCGGCGTCTCGATTCCCAAGACCGCGATCGACCATCTCACGGTGCAGGTCGTCAAAGGCAACATTGTCGAGACACGCAAGGTGCGGGTCGGACTGTCGTCCGACAGCGCTACGGAAATCCTGGAAGGGCTCGAGGTCGGCGAAATCGTCGTGGCCGATGCCGGCTCTTCGCTCCATGACGGCGACCAGATCAAGACCATGTTCGCCGATGAACTCGATCGCACGCGGGTACGCTGATGGCTCTGAATATCTCGGCATGGTCGATTCGCAATCCGCTGCCGTCTGTCGTCTTTTCGATCATCCTGCTGGTTCTCGGCTGGGTGTCCTTCACCAAGCTTGCAGTGACGCGGCTGCCCTCGGCCGACATCCCCGTGATCTCGGTCGCGGTCTCGCAGTTCGGCGCGGCTCCGGCCGAGCTCGAATCGCAGGTCACCAAGACGGTTGAAGACGCCGTCTCCGGCGTCGAGGGGGTGCGGCACATCACCTCCTCGATCACCGACGGCCTCTCGGTCACCACGATCCAGTTCGCGCTTGAGACCAACACCGACCGCGCGCTCAACGACGTCAAGGACGCGGTGACGCGCGTGCGCTCCAACCTGCCGCAGAACGTCACCGAACCACTGATCCAGCGCGTCGACGTCATCGGCCTGCCGATCGTGACCTATGCCGCCATCTCGCCCGGCAAGACGCCGGAGCAGCTCTCTTATTTCGTCGACGACGTGGTCAAGCGCGCGCTGCAGGGCGTGCGCGGCGTCGCCCAGGTCGAGCGCATCGGCGGTGTGGAGCGCGAGATCCTGGTCTCGCTGGATCCCGATCGCTTGCAGGCGATGGGACTGACTGCCGTCAATGTCAGCCAGAGCCTGCGCGGCACCAATGTCGACGTTGCCGGCGGCCGCGCCGAGATCGGCAAGAACGATCAGGCGATCCGCACGCTCGCAGGCGCCAAGACGCTCGGCGACCTCGCCGGCACCATGATCCCGCTGTTCGGCGGCGGCGAGGTCCGACTCGACGATCTCGGCACCGTCACCGACACCATCGCCGACCGCCGCACCTTCGCCCGCTTCAACGGCGAGCCGGTGGTCGCACTCGGCATCAAGCGTTCGAAGGGCGCCAGCGACGTGAAGGTGGCCGAGGCGGTGCAAAAGCGCATCGACGCACTGAAGGCCGCCTATCCCGACGTCGACCTGAAGCTGATCGACACCTCGGTCGAGTATACCAAAGGCAATTACCACGCGGCGATCTCGACCCTGTTCGAGGGCGCCATACTCGCCGTCGTCATCGTGCTGCTGTTCCTGCGGGATCTGCGCGCGACCATCATCGCCGCGATCTCGCTGCCGCTGTCGATCTTCCCGGCGTTCTGGGCGATGGACCTGCTCGGCTTCTCGCTGAACCTCGTCAGCTTTCTCGCCATTACGCTGTCGACAGGCATTCTCGTCGACGATGCCATCGTCGAGATCGAGAACATCGTCCGGCACATGAACATGGGCAAGTCGCCCTACCGTGCCGCGCTCGAGGCGGCCGACGAGATCGGCCTCGCGGTCATTGCGATCTCGCTGACCATCATCGCGATCTTCGCTCCCGCGAGCTTCATGTCGGGCATCGCCGGCCAGTTCTTCAAGCAGTTCGGCATCACCGTCTCGGTGCAGGTGTTCTTCTCTCTGCTCGCGGCCCGCTTCGTCACGCCCGTGCTGGCCGCCTATTTCCTCAAACACCATGCGCATGAGGAGCCGCCGCCCGGCCCCATATTGCGGTCGTATCATCGGATCGTGGCCTGGTCGGTGAAGCATTATTTCATCACGGTGCTGATCGGCCTTGGGGTCTTCGCCGCCTCGATCTGGAGCATCACGCTGCTGCCGCAAGGCTTCCTGCCGGCCCAGGACAGCGCCCGTTCACTGCTTGCCCTCGAGCTTCCGCCCGGCACCCAGCTCGCCTATACCGAAAAGGTCACCGAAGACATCGTCGCGCGCCTGCGCAAGCGGCCGGAAGTGAAGAGCATCTTCGTGGACGGCGGGCGCGTGCCGCCGGGCACCCAGGAGGTCCGTCGCGCCGCTTTGATCATCAATTATACGCCCAAGGACAGCCGCGACATCACCCAGCGCGAGCTTGAATTCTCCATCAGCCAGGAGCTGGAGAACGTTCCCGACATCCGCTTCTGGTTCCTGGACGAGAACGGCCTGCGCGCGATCTCGCTCGTGGTGACCGGCGTCGATGCCAACATCGTCAACAACGTCGCGAGCGAGCTTGCGACGCAGATGAAACGCATTCCCACCATCTCCAATGTGATCTCCGAAACCTCGCTGGAGCGCCCCGAACTGCGCATCCAGCCGCACGCCGATCTCGCCGCGCGGCTCGGCGTTTCGACCGAAAGCCTGTCCCAGACCATCCGCGTCGCCACTATCGGCGACGTCGGACCCGCACTCGCCAAATTCGACGTCGGCGACCGCCTGGTGCCGATCCGCGTCCAGCTCGAGGATGCCGCCCGCGGCAATCTGAAGACGCTGGAGCAGTTGCGCGTTCCGCTCGGCGAGCGCGGCGAGAAGGGCGGCGTGCCGCTCTCGGTCATTGCCGACGTCAAGCTCGACCAGGGCCCGACGAGCATCAACCGCTACGATCGTGAACGCCAGGCCACCGTCGCGGCCGACCTCGTCGGCTCTGCCGCGCTCGGCGATGCCACCAAGAAGATCTACGACCTGCCGGTCATGAAGACGCTGCCGAAGGGCGTGAAGGTCTCGCCCTCCGGCGACGCCGAAAGCTTGAACGAATTGTCGGACGGCTTCGCGACCGCCATCACGGCAGGCCTGATGATGGTTTACGCCGTGCTGGTGCTGCTGTTCGGCACCTTCCTGCAGCCGATCACCATCCTGTTCTCGCTGCCGCTCTCGATCGGCGGCGCGATCGCTGCCCTGCTCCTGACCGGCAAACAGCTCACCACACCTGTGTGGATCGGCATCCTGATGCTGATGGGAATCGTCACCAAGAATGCGATCATGCTGGTTGAGTTCGCGATCGAAGCCATCAAAGCCGGCAAACCGCGCGAGGAGGCGATGATCGATGCCGGCATGAAGCGCGCCCGTCCGATCGTGATGACCACGATCGCGATGGCCGCCGGCATGATACCGAGCGCGCTCGCATTCGGTGCCGGCGGCGAGTTCCGCTCGCCGATGGCGCTCGCGGTTATCGGCGGCCTGATCTTCTCGACCATCCTATCGCTGGTGTTCGTGCCCGCGATGTTCATGGTGATGGACGATTTCGGCGCCCTGATCTGGCGCTTCTCCAAGCGGCTGATCGTGCACAGCGAGGATGCCGAGACCGACGGTCATCACGAAACTGCGCCGGCACCGAAGAACGTCGCGCACCGTGCTGCGGAATAATCGCGATTCAGAAGCACAAGGCATGCCTGCAAGCGACTCCCATGACCCTGACCTCGGGGAAGATCGTCTTCGTTAGGCTGGGAGATGTCCAAGCACGGGAGGCCGAGCCCTAGCGGCGAAGCCGTCAAATGGTGGTCTCCGGCCGGGGACTCGTCGAGGGGAAATCTCGCCGCGGCACCATTGGGGTGCGCTTGCCAGCACCTCACTCGTTCCGCGCGATCGCCGTCAGCTTGGTCATGTTCCGCAAGAGGATGCGGCCGCGCTGGAGATCGAGGATGGCTTCCTTGCGCCAGGCCTGAAGCTGTCGGTTGACGCTCTCGCGCGCGGCGCCGACGAAGACTCCGAGCTGCTCCTGCGAGATGTGGACCTCGGAGCCGAAATCGGCCGCGAGCGCGCAGAGCCGCCGGGCCAAGCGAACCGGCAGCGGCTGCAGCATGGACTCTTCCATGCGCTCGCTCTGCCAGCGGATGCGCTGGCACAGCAATGCGATGATCTTGATCGCGACCTTCGGCTCGCGCTCGAGAAAGCTGAGGAAATCTTCGCGCCGCAGCACGAACAATTCGCTGGCCTCGCCCGCGGTGGCATCCGCCGTGCGGTTCTGGCCGTCCAGCACCGCGACCTCGCCGAACAGGTCGCCCGGACCCATGAAGTTCAGCGTCAGCCGGCTGCCATCGGAGGCGCCGGTTTCGATCCGCACCTGGCCGCGGCGGACGCCGAACAGCGCGTCCCCGGGATCGCCCTTCTGGAACAGGACCTCGCCGTTTCCGAGGTGCTGGGTGTGACAGAGATTGGACAGCCGCTGGAGCTCGTCCGCGCCGAGATCGGCAAACATCGGGTTCATCTTCAGGATGACCGCAAATTCGGCCTGCTTGCTCATTTCAATGTCCTTGTGGGGTCCCGGTCATTTCTCTTGGCAAATCACTTGAAACCATCGACTTCAGGATCGCGTAAAACCGCGCCGGGAAAGTGTGTCATAAGTCACATAACTTTGCAGCATCCCCCGACTATTTTTACGCGCTTGGAGCCGCTTCCCGTCCGGGGATAAACTCAGGCGCAAAGGACGGGTCGTCGGCGGGATTCGACGCCGATCGCCCCGTCGCTGGAAAGTCGACATGAGAGCATTGAAATTCGCCGGCGCGGCTTTGGCCGCCGTCATCGTCGTGATCGCACTCTTGCTGGTGGTCGGGATCCCCTCGGGCTTCCTGACCTCGACGATCGCCTCGCGCGTCGAGAGAGCAACCGGCTATCGCCTGTCGATCGACGGCACCACCAAGATCAGCCTGTGGCCGACGCTGAACGTCACCCTGAACGACCTCACGCTTGCCAGTCCCAAGGACCGTAGCGGCATCACGCGCCTCACGGTCGACAGCGTGCAGGCCGACATATCGCTCGCCAGCGTTTGGTCGGGCCGCCCCGAGATCAGCGAGCTCGTCGTCACCCATCCCGTGCTGTACCAGCCTCTGCTGCGCGAGCGGCTGCCGAATGCCGGCGGCGCCTCGAAGCCGCCCGCGCTGGATACCAATGGCGCGACCATCGACCGCATCAAGATCGTCGACGGCGAAGTCGCCTTCTCGCGCCTGCGCGACAGGGTCGATGGCCGCATCAGCGCCATCAACGCCGACGCGATCGTTGACCGCGACCGCAAGGTCAATATCTCCGGCACCGCGCGTGTCGGCGAACATCCGACCAAGTTCGACATCAAGGCGGCCATGCCGGCCTCGGCGGCCGAGCGGCCGACGGTTCCCGTGGATTTCGCGATCGACATGCCCGACGTGCTGAAATCCCAGCTCACCGGCCATGCCGAGATGCGGCTCAATGGCGATGTCGTGATGATCAACGGCGTGAACGGCAGGCTGGGCGAGGGCGTATTCAACGGCTGGGCTTCCGTCGACATTGCGAGCAAGCCGCTGGTCAAGGTCGACCTCGATTTCCAGCGGCTGGCGATGCCGCTGGCGAAATCGCCGGAAGGCACGGCAGGGCAGCCCTGGAGCAATGCGCCGATCGACGTCTCCGGTCTCAACTATGTCGATGCGCAAGTGAGAATCTCTGCCAACGAGGCCGTGATCGGCGATGCGCGCATCGCGCCGCTTGCGCTCGATGCCAAGCTCGCCGGCGGGGTGCTGAAGGCCGGAATCGCCAATCTCGGCGCCTATGGCGGCCAGGTCTCGGGCGAGGTGATCCTGGACGCGACCACGGGGGCGCCGAGCTTTGCCATGCATTCCGATCTCGTCGGCGTGCGCGCACTGCCGCTGCTCCAGGGCCTTGCCGAATTCGACCGCATCGATGGCAAGCTGCAGGCCAAGCTTGCCTTGCGCAGCGCCGGCAACAGCCAGCGCGCGCTGATGGCGAACATGCAGGGCACGGCCTTCGTCAATTTCCAGGACGGTGCCATCCGCGGCATCAATGTCGCGCAGATGATCCGTTCGCTGACGACGAGCACGCTGTCGGGCTGGCAAGGAAACCAGGACCCCAGCCCGGAACAGAGCACGGATCTGTCGCAGCTCTCGGCCTCGTTCCGCATCGACAAGGGCCAGGCGGTGACGACCGATCTCAATCTGATCGGGCCCCTCGTGCGCGTGACCGGCGCCGGCACCATCGCGCTCGACACCAAGATGATGGGCTTTCGCGTCGAGCCGAAGCTCGTGATGACGACCGAAGGCCAGGGCCGCACCTCCGAGCCGGTCGGTTTCGGCATCCCCGTGATGATCCAGGGCAGCTGGTCGCAGCCGCGGATCTACCCAGACATGGCCGGCATGCTCGACAATCCGGATGCCGCCTATGCCAAGCTGCGCGAGATGGGCAAGGGCCTGTTCGGGCCCGATGGTGCCGGGCTCGGCAATATCCTGGGCAGCCTTGGCAGTAACCTTGGGCTCGGCGGCACCGCCGCACCGGGGGGCAATGCGGCCGGCAGCGCCAATCCGCAGGCGCAGCAGCCGGGGCAGAACAACCTGCTCGGCGGCCCCCTGGGGGAGGCGATCGGCAATCTGATTCAGCAGGGGCTTTCAGGTGGCGCAGGAAGCAGCACTGGCAGCGCGCCGGGCAGTGGCCGTAGCCGCAGCCTGCCGGCAGCGCCCTCCACGCCGGCGCCGCAGGCCTCGCCTGCGGCCCCCGCTCTGGAGGACCCGCCGCTCGCGCAGCAGGACAGTCAGCCAATGAACGACGTGCTGCGGCAGCTCTTCAATCGGTGACTGGCCCGCTGGACTTCGCGGCCGACCCTTCATCCATTGCCTTCCTGCGGCTTCCTGCAACGATGAGGCTACGTCAATTTACCCGCCTTTTGTTCACCGGGGTTCGCAGGGAGTAACCACGCCGGCCGGTCCCGGGCCGCGCGACGGCCCTTTGGCGCAGATTGTGGTAGAACGGCTCGAAAGGGCCCGTACGGGCCAGTAGCGCGCAGCGTCAGCGGCGGCGCGAGAGGATCGGGATGGCAGGAGCGAACGACAAGACACGATCTCTGCGCGGGGGCCTGTTCGCCAAGTATGTCGTCTCCCTCGTCGGCCTCGTCGTGTTCGTCCTCGCCGTCAACGGGGCGATGGAGACCTGGATCTCCTACCGCGCCACCCGGACGCAGCTGACCGACGGGCTGGAGGACAAGGCGCAGGCCGCCGCGCGGCGGATCGAGCAGTCGATCTCCGAGCTCGACCGCCAGATCAGCTGGGTGACGCGGGCGAGCCAGGACACGCTGGAGAAGCGCCGCGCCGACTACGCCCAGCTTTTGCACCAGGTCTCGGTCGTCAACCAGCTGTTCCAGCTCAACGGCGATGGCCGCGAGGTGCTGCGCGTCTCCAGGCAATCGACCACGACCGGCAGCAATGCCGACCTCTCCCGCGACGTGCGCTTCACCGATGCCGTCGCCCGCGGCGTCAGCTATGCGCCGGCCTGGTTCGCCGACCGGACGCCATTGATGTCGATCTCGGTGGCGCATTCCGGCTTCAATGCCGGGGTCACCGTGGCCGAGATCGATCTCAGCTTCCTCTCCGACTTCCTGTCCGACGCCCAGGTCGGCAAGGCGGCCTTTGCCTATGTCGTCGATCCGCGCGGCCGCGTGCTGGCGACGTCATCGAAAGGGCCCGAGGTCGGCAAGGACCTCTCCAAGCTGCCGCAGGTTGCGGCCGCGATCGCGCCCGGCCACGAGCCCGACACGTCGGGCACCGACTTCAACGGCCATGCGGTGATGAGCGCCGCGAGCATCGTGCCGAAGCTCGGCTGGAGCGTGCTGTTCGAGCAGCCGACGACCCAGGCCCTGATGCCGATCCGCGACCAGCTGGTGCGCATCGCGCTCCTGATCGGCATGGGCCTGATGGTCGCGATCCTCGCCGGCACGCTGCTGGCACGCCGCATGATCATCCCGATCACGGCGCTGCGCGACGGCGCACACAAGCTCGGCGAAGGCGATTTCAGCCACCGCATCGACGTGCACACCTCCGACGAGCTGGAAGACCTCGCCGGGCAGTTCAACCGCATGGCCGACCAGATCCAGGAGACCTACTCGAACCTGGAGAGCAAGGTCGAGGAACGCACCCGTGATCTCGCGCAGTCGATCCACGAACTCAAGGTGCTGGAGGAGGTCGGCCGCGCGGTGGCCTCCTCGCTCGATCTCAACGCGGTGCTTGCCACCATCGCGGCCCGCGCGATCGAGATCACCCGTGCCGACGCGGTGCTGATCTATGGCTTCGACGCCGAGACGCGCCGCTTCAACCTGGTCGAGGCCAACGGCATCGACAAGTCCGCCGACGGCGCGCATGTCACCATCGCGCAAGGCGAGAACATCCTGAGCGATGCCGCCGACAGCGGCGAACCGATCGCGCTGGCCGAGCTCGGCGATGCCGCAGAGCAGCCGCTGCGCGAGGTCGCGCTCGCGGCCGGCTTCAGCTCCGTGCTCGTGGTGCCGCTGATCGACCAGCAGGGCACGCTGGGCTCGCTGGTGGTGCTGCGCCGCGCCGGCGGCGCGTTCGCGCCCAGCATCATCGGATTGATGCGCACCTTCGCCAACCAGGCCGTGCTGGCGATGCGCAATGCGCAGCTGTTCAGCGAAGTCGACCACAAGAGCCACGCGCTGGAGGCGGCAAACACGACCGTGCGCGCCCAGGCCGACAAGCTGCGCGAGCAGACCGAGCAGCTCAAGGACTGGAACAAGTCGCTGGAGGAGCGCGTCAGGACGCAGCTCGGCGAGATCGAGCGCATCCGCAAGCTCGAGCGTTTCCTGGCACCCCAGGTGGCGCAGCTGATCGCCTCCTCCGACAGCCCGGAGGGGCTGCTCACCAGCCAGCGCCGCGAGGTCACGGTGGTGTTCTGCGATCTGCGCGGCTTCACCGCGTTCACGGAAGCGACCGAGCCGGAAGAGGCGATGAACGTGCTGCGCGAATATCACGCCGCGCTCGGCCAGCTCATCTTCAAGTACGAGGGCACGCTCGACAAATATGCCGGCGACGGCGTGATGATCCTGTTCAACGCGCCGATCCAGTTCGAGGACCACACCAGGCGCGCCGTGAAGATGGCGGTGGAGATGCGCGACACCATCGGCCCCCTGACCGAGCGCTGGCGCAACCGCGGTCATAGCCTGGGGTTCGGCATCGGCATCGCGCTCGGCTATGCCACGCTCGGCCAGGTCGGCTTCGAGCAGCGCCTGGAATATGCCGCGATCGGCAGCGTCACCAACCTCGCCTCGCGCCTCTGCGGCGAAGCCAAGCCCAACCAGATCGTGGTGAGCCGCCGCGTCTACGGCATGGTCGAGCCATGGGTCGAAGCGCGCGCGCTCGACGATCTCCAGCTCAAGGGCTTCAATCACCCCGTGCTGGCGATGGAGATCCTGAGCTGGCGCGAGGAGGTGGAGAACGTGGTGGATGCCACGGCGGTGCGGCGACGAGGTTAGCCGCAAGCGAAAGTGCGAAAACAACCCCATGCACAGTAGGCGGGGGCTTTGAGGTCAATGACTTACGGCAGCCCCGCGCGGGTGCGGGCGCGGTTTGACACGTCGGGCAAAACACCGGCAGATTGGCACCATCCCCGCCCCTCTCCCCGAACCACATCCCTGCTCCCCGCGACCAACCCTCGCCTCAACGGCGAGGCTGAATCCGACTGGGAGACGACCCGTGGCCTTTGCCTTGCCTTCGCGTGCCTACGATCTGCAGATGCTGGACCGGCCCGCGGACCGTGCGCGGGACCATGGCTGGGTCTTTGGGTTGCCGCCGGGTATCAGCAGCGAGCAATGGCCGTTCGATCCCGTCACCGGCTATCCCCTGATGCACGGGTTCACCTTGCTTCTGCCGGAGGATTATCGCGTGCATGGCGAGGACATCGTCGCGGTGTCGTTCTTTGCCACCGCGCCCGATCACAATGACGGCGGCGCGCCCGACGACCCCGAGATCCGCGACGCGGTGATGGCCCGGCCCTCGCATCCGCGCCTGTCGCGCATGGCGGACGTTCTCAACTACGAATATGCCGCGCTGCTGCTGACGCAAGCCGAGTATGACGGCGCGTTCGCGGCACCGCCGGCGCCGCTTGCGCTGACAGCGGCTGAACGGCCGCGCTGGCTCGATGTCGGCGGGGCCCGCGCCTACCTCGAGGCAGCGCCGCCTTACGCGAAGAAGATGTTCGCCGCTCCGCCGCGCTCCGATCTCGGCGAGAACCGCGCGATCGCCCTGACGCCGCGCGCGAACGATCCCAATGCCGGCAAGGGACCGCAGGACAAGCACGTCCGCGAAAAGCCGCCGACCGGCTATCAGCCCTACTATTATTATGTCGGCGACCGGCCGGGCCGCGACAATTTTCGCCTGCACGACTGGGCCAAAGATCACGCGCACAACCATCTCGGCGGCACCATGCGGCCCTGCCAGGCCGTGCCGGAGATGAGCCCGTTCTACATCGAGTTCGAGGAATATTTCGGCGGCTACAATTTCGGCGGCGGCAACGCGCAGCTCGACTTCAAGGAGATGAAGTTCGATTGGGCGTGCGGATGAGGTGGCCCGGGCGCGGGGCGCGTCTCAAAGGTCATTGCGAGAAGCGAAGACGAAGCGTGTTCCGGTCGCGGCGAGCGTGCGGCAGGGGCCAAGGCTCACTTGCGCGCGGCGGAAAATCGATTTTCGATTTTTGTTGACCCGCGGATGGAGCGCTGCAATCATTTGCCCCGATGGGTCCGCTCCAGTTCGACATGTCGGGAAGTCCCGGTGATGGTCCGCGCAGCCTGACGTCGGCGCTGCACGAGCGGCTGCGCGCCGATATTCTAGCGACGCGGCTGCTGCCGGGCCAGAAGCTCCATATCGCCGGCCTCGCCAAGCAGTTCTCGGTGAGCCTTGCGGCGGTGCGCGAGGCGCTGTCGCGGCTCGTCGCCGATGGCCTCGTGCAGGCGTCGGACCAGCGCGGCTTCCGCGTCAGCCCGGTGTCGCTCGCCGACCTCGCCGACGTGACCCAGACCCGGATCGACATCGAGGGGCTTGCGCTGCGCCGCTCGATCGAGCGGGGCGACGATGCCTGGCTCGTGTCGGTGCAATCGACCTGGGCGGACCTGAAGGCCGTCCCCTATCACTACCCCGACGATCCGACCGTGCATTACGAGGAATGGGTGGTCCGCCACCGCATTTTCCACCGCGCGCTGGTCAACGCCTGCGGCTCGCCATGGCTGCTCGGCTTTCGCGACGTGCTGCACGAGCAGAGCGAGAGATATCGCCGCCTGTCGATCCGTCGCGAGCTCGGCGGCAAGCCGCGCGACGTCGAGGCCGAGCACGAGGCGATCGTCGCAGCCGTGGTGGAGCGCGACGCCGATGCGGCCGTTCGCGCCCTGTCGACGCATTTCGGCATCACCAGGGACTTCGTCGAGCTCGCCGCCTCGCGCATTGCGGAGGTGAGCCGCACGACCTGACGATTCCAAGAATTCGGCACAAAAAAAGACAGACCGGGAGGAAACAATGAAGATCAATCGTCGTCACGCATTCATGTCGCTCGTCGCCGCCGCCATTTTCGCCGGCCCGGCGAACGCCGCCGAAACCATTCGGGTCGGCCTGCCCACCAAAACATACTGGCCGACGACGATCGCCGAGACCGCGGTGCGGCAGAAGCTGTTCGAGAAGGAAGGCATCAAGGCCGAGCTGACGATCTATCGCAGCGGCGCGGAGACGTTCGAGGGCATGGCTGCAGGCGCCGCCGACATCATCCTCGACCCGCCGTCGCTGGTCTCCGCCGGACGCAAGAAGGGCGTGATGTCGCGCATCGTCGCCAACGCCGCGATGGGCAATTTCGGCTGGCAACTGATGGTGCCCGCCAAATCGACGCTTCAAGTCAAGGACCTCAACGGCAAGAAGGTGGCGATCACCGCGGCCGGCTCGGGCTCGGACCTGCTTGCGCTGTGGACCATCCAGGACAAGAAGATCGACTTCACGCGCGTTCCCGTCGGCGGCGGTGGCCTGGTGCCGAACCTGCTCGCCGGCAATGTCGACGCCGCCGTGGTCTATTCGCCGCTGAGCTTCCAGATCTCGAAATCGGGCGAGGCCAAGAGCATCCTCGATTACGCGACCGCGGTTCCGCCGAACCTCACCGCCGGCTGGATCGTGCTCGACAAGTTCGCCGAAACCAAGCCTGAGCTGGTGCAGAAGGCGGTCAACGCCCTCTACGGCGCGGTCGCATTCATGCGCGCCAATCGCGACGTCACCGTCAAGCTGATCGCCGAGCTCTACGAGATGCCGCCGGAGATCGCGGCCCTCGAATACGACAACACCATCATGAAGCTCGAGACCAGCGGCGACATGGGCGCGGCCAATGTGGGCGCGGCCGTGCAGCTCTCGCTCGATCTCGCCAAGCTCGGCGGGCTCAAGGACATCGTGCCGGCCGCGGAGGTGATCTCGACCAAGTTCAAGCCCGTCCCGACCAAGTAGTCGCGATGCAGGGCAAGCTCGCCATCAACCTGGCGCGGATCGCGATCATCGTCGCGATCCTGGCGCTATGGGAAATGCTGTCGCGCACCGGCATCGTCAATCCGCGCCTGCTGCCGTCGGCCTCCGACACGTTCGCGACGCTCGGCGAACTCCTGCAGCGCGCGGCCGTGCAGAAGGACCTGATGGTGACCGCGACCGAGGTGCTGACCGCGTTCGCTCTCGCCGTGCCGGTCGGCGCCCTGATCGGCTTTCTCGTCGCGGAGAACCGCTACTTTGCCGATGTTGCGAAGCCCCTGCTGTTCTTCGCCTTCAGCATCCCGAAATCGATCTTCCTGCCGATGTTCATCCTGGTGTTCGGCGTCGGCTTTGCCCAGAAGGTCGGCTTCGGCTTCTTCTCCACGATCTTCATCGTGATCATGTCGACCACCACGGCGGTGGAGTCCGTCAAGGTCGAGCATCTGACGGTGGCGCGCTCCTATGGCGCCACTCCGATGCAGACCGCGTTCCGCGTCTACCTGCCGAGCATGCTGCCGGTGCTGCTGGAGGCGCTGCGGATCTCCATGATCTTCAATCTCACCGGCGTGATCCTCGCCGAGATGTACGCCTCCCGCGACGGGATCGGCCATCAGATCGCAATCTGGGGCGAGAACTTCCAGATGAAGCAGCTCCTCGCCGGCGTCGTGATGGTTGCCGCGATCGCCATGACCTTCAACGAACTTGTCAGATGGGTGGAAACGCGATGCAGCCATTGGCGAACGTGACCCCGCTCAAGCCCGCCGCGCGCGCCGGCGCGATCGAGGTGAAGAATGTCGGCCAGGTGTTCAAGACCCGATCGCAGGACGTCGTCGCGCTGGAGGACGTCTCGCTCGAGGTCAAGCCCGGCCGTTTCGTCGTGCTGGTCGGCCCCAGCGGCTGCGGCAAGTCGACCCTTTTGATGATGATGGCGGGCCTGCGCCAGCAGACCGCGGGCACGATCACCATCAGCGGCGCGCCGATCCCGCAGCCGGACCCCGACAGGGTCGGCGTGGTGTTCCAGGAGGCCAGCCTGTTTCCCTGGCTGACGGCGGAGGACAATGTCGAGTTTCCGCTGGCGCTGCGCGGCGTTCCCAAGGCCGAGCGGAGGGCCAAGGCGCAGGATGCGCTCAAGCTGGTCGGGCTCGAGGGTTTCGGCAGGCGCCATCCGCACGAACTCTCGGGCGGCATGAAGCAGCGGGTCTCGATCGCGCGCGGGCTGGTGCAGGACCCGCCGGTGCTGCTGATGGACGAGCCGTTCGCAGCGCTCGACGAGCAGACGCGCATGACCATGGGCGACGAGCTGCTGCGCATCTGGGCCGCCACCGGCAAGACCGTCGTGTTCGTCACGCACAGCCTGACCGAAGCTGTGTATCTCGCCGACGAGGTGATCGTGATGTCGGCGCGGCCCGGCCGCATCGTGGACCATCTCCAGGTCCAGTTGCCGCGGCCCCGGACCTACGAGATGCTGAGCGGCGATGCCTTCGGCAGCCTGCGCGACCGCATCTGGCGGCACATCCGCAAATCGGCATGAGGCGGGGATGAGCGCCAGGATCAGCGCCAGGATCAGCGCCAGGACGCTGCGATATCTGATCGTGATCGGCCTGATCGCGCTGTGGGAGCTGCTGCCGCGCAGCGGGCTCATTGCCGAATTGTTCCTGCCGTCACTGTCGTCCACGTTGATGGCCGGGTGGACCGACGCGGGTGAATACGGCCATGCGCTTGCGGTCACGCTCTACGAGGTCGTGGTCTCCATGGCATTTGCCTGCGGCGGCGGCATCCTGCTCGGCGCCATCGTCGGCAGCCTTCCCGGCCCGCGCGTCCTGATCATGCCGATGGTGTCGAGCCTCTACGCGGTGCCGCTGGTGATCCTCTATCCGGTCTTCACCGTGTGGCTCGGCATCGGCTCGGAGTCCAAGATCGCGTTCGCCTCGATCTACGGCTTCCTGCCGACGATGCTCGCGACCGCGGCCGGCATCCAGACCATCGACCCGCAGCTCCTGCTCGCCGCCCGCAGCATGGGCGCGACACTGAGCCAGCGGCTCGTCCGCGTCATCATCCCTGCGGCGATCCCGACGGTGCTGTCCGGCCTGCGTGTCGGCGGCGCGCTGGTGATCGTCGGCGTGGTCGTCTCGGAAATGCTGATCTCCTCGGCCGGCATCGGCTATCTGATCTCGCGCTACCGCACCATCCTCGACAGCGCGCATGTGTTCGCCGGCGTGCTGCTCGTGCTGTTCCTCGCGATCGGCTTCAACGCCATCATCAGATGGATCGAGCGCAAGGCGGCGATCTGGCAAACCGGCACCCGTGGCGGTCAGGCCAATGACGAGATCGCTTCGGGCGCAATGCAGCCGGCGACGTGAGGTACGCGCGTGCACGACTTGACCCTGACATTCGACAACGGTCCGGATCCAGACGTCACACCGCGCGTGCTCGATATCCTCGGCGGGCGCGGCATCAAGACCACCTTCTTCGTCATCGGCGAGAAGCTTGCCGATGGCGAGCGGCGCGGCCTTGCGGAGCGCGCGCACCGCGAGGGACACTGGATCGGCAATCACACCTTTACGCACAGCGTTCCGCTTGGCGAGCAATCCGGGCGCGACACCGCGGAGAACGAGATCGGCCGCACGCAGGACGCGATCGGCAATCTCGCTCATCCGCAGCGCTGGTTCCGGCCGTTCGGTGGCGGCGGCAATCTGGACAAGCGGCTGCTCAAGCCGTCCGTGGTCGATTATCTCACCCGCGAGAAGCACAGCTGCGTGCTCTGGAATTCCATTCCGCGCGACTGGGACGACCCCGAGGGCTGGACCGAGCGCGCGCTCGGCCAGTGCAGCCGGCAGCCCTGGACGCTGATGGTGCTGCACGACCTGCCGACCGGCGCGATGGATCATCTGGAACGCTTTCTCGATCGCGCCGCCGCGGCCGGCGCCCGCTTCCGCCAGGACTTTCCGCCGCCTTGCGTTCCCATCCGCAACGGCGAGATCGCGCTTCCGATCGACGACTATGTTTCCTCCATCGAAGAGAGTGTTTGACCGATGAAAGTTGCAAGCTTCACCATCGCCGGCACGCCGAGCTATGGCATCGTCACCGACAAGGGTGTCATCGACGCGGGCAAGCGCCTGAAGGCCTATCCGACGCTGAAAACGCTGCTTGCGAAGGGCTCGATGGACGAGTTGAAGAAGCTTGCCGGCGAGAAGCCTGACTACGCGCTCGAAGACGTCGCGCTGCTGCCGACGATCCCCGATCCCGACAAGATCTTCTGCATCGGCGTCAACTACGCCACGCATCTTGCCGAGAGCGGTCACCCGACGCCGGCGCATCCGATGATCTTCACCCGCTTCGCCAACAGCCAGGTCGGTCATGGCCAGCCGATGATCCGGCCGCTGGAGTCCGAGCGTTTCGACTATGAGGGTGAAATGGCCGTCATCATCGGCAAGGGCGGACGGCGCATCTCGCGCGAAGCCGCGCTCAGCCATGTCGCCGGCTACGCCTGCTACAATGACGGCAGCATCCGCGACTGGCAGCGGCACACCTCGCAATTCGCGCCGGGCAAGAATTTCGCCGGCACCGGCGGCTTCGGACCTTGGATGGTCACGACCGAGGAGCTGACCGATATTACAAAGCAGACGCTGATCACGCGGCTGAACGGTGTCGAGGTGCAGAAGGCTCCGATCTCGGATCTCGTCTTCGACGTGCCGGCCCTGATCGCCTATTGCTCGACGTTCACAGAGCTCGCGCCCGGCGACGTGATCGTGACAGGCACGACCGGCGGCGTAGGCGCCTATCGTACGCCGCCGCTGTGGATGAAGGGCGGCGACGTCGTCGAGGTCGAGATCTCCGGCATCGGTATCCTGCGCAATCCCGTCAAGGACGAGGGTTCAGCCGCGGCAACGCGCGCGGCCTGAACGGTCGCGCTGAACAAGAACAAGAAGGAGACCCCCATGCCCATGCCGACGCACATCCTGCCGACCACCGTGGTCGGCAGCTATCCCCAGCCGGAATGGCTGGTGAACCGCGCCATGCTGTCGAAGGTGGTGCCGCGCACCCGCCTGCACGACATGTGGCGATTGCCGCCGGAACATCTGGAAGAAGCCCAGGACGATGCCACCATCGTCGCGATCCGGGACATGGAGCGTGCCGGCATCGACATCGTGACCGACGGCGAGATCCGCCGCGAGAGCTACTCCAATCGCTTCGCCACCGCGCTCGACGGCATCGACGCAGACAATCCCGCGATGATCGTGGCACGCACCGGCAACACGCAGACGCCGGTGCCCCGCGTCGTCGGTCCCGTGCGGCGCAAGGGCCCGGTCGAGCTGCATGACATGCAGTTCCTGCGCAAAAACACCGAGCGCGCCGCCAAGATCACGCTTCCCGGCCCCTTCACCATGAGCCAGCAGGCCAAGAACGAGTTCTACAAGGACGAGGAAGAGCTGGCGATGGCGCTCGCCGAGGCCGTCAATGCCGAGGCGCTCGACCTGCAGAAGGCCGGCGCCGACGTGATCCAGCTCGACGAGCCCTGGGTGCGCAACAATCCGGAGCTCGCCAAGCGCTATGCCGTCAAGGCGATCAACCGCGCGCTGCAGGGCATCACGGTGCCGACCGTGGTGCATCTCTGCTTTGGCTATGCAGCCGTCGTGCCCGGCTCGAACAAGCCCGCCGGCTATTCCTTCCTTGCCGAGCTGGACGACACCATTGCCGACCAGATCTCGATCGAGGCGGCCCAGCCGAAGCTCGACCTCGGCGTGCTCAAGGACCTGTCATCGAAGAAGATCATGCTCGGCGTGCTCGATCTCGCGGACCCCGCGATCGAGAGCGTCGATACCGTCGCCGACCGCATTCGCAACGGTCTGAAATATGTCTCGCCGGAGCGCCTGATCCCGGCGCCCGATTGCGGCATGAAATACATGCCGCGCGCGACCGCGTTTGGAAAGCTGAAGGCGATGTGCGATGCAGCGGCGAAGGTCAGGCGCGAGGTTGGCTAGCGGCTTTCGCCAGAGGCGTTTCGGCGCGAGTCTCACGCTCCCCGCTTCGGTCCGATCGCCTCGAACCCGGCCTTCTGCTCGTCGCTCAGATCCGCCTGGAAATCGTCGAGCGCATCGCTGACGCCGCCGACCTCTTGCAGCATCGTCTGCAGTCGCGCCTTGACGGCGGCGAGGCGTGCTTGCGGGGTCGCGGCGGCTTCCGTCGGGCAGGCGCTGAGCTTCTGCATGGTGCGCAGCGTGGTATCCTGCAGCACCTCAAATCGGGCGCGGGCGACCTCGTCGAGCTGAAGCGTGGAGGCGATGTCGGCGGCGGGCCATTGCTGCTGCACGAGCTGCTCATATTGGCGCTGCGCCTTTTCGTCATAGCGGGGATCGTAGTCCGGCTTACAAGCGGCAGCCGCCTGCGAGTCCTTGCGCTGAACCGCGGCCAGCGCGGCGCGACGCTCGTTGGCGAGCGCATTGAGCCTGCGTTTCTGGTCGTCATTGAGAAGATCGAAAAACTTCGAAAGCGGCGCTTCGATCGCGTCAATTGCCTTAATCATGGCCTCGATCCGCTCGCGCATCAGGCCGAGACGCTCCGAGGCATTCGCCGGGGCCTGCGACGGGCAGGCGTTGCTGATGGTGTCGCGCGCGGCAGTCCAGGCGGACGCGAGCTCGTCGAGCGCGGTGCGCTGCAACTCGTTCGCCTGCACGGTGCTCGCGACGCGGTCGACCGGCAGACCGCCGCTATCGCTGGCCTCGCAAAGGGCCTCCGCGGAGGGGACCCTCCGCGAGCGCCGGCCCTGCGACTTGGTGTAGGCGGCGAGCTCCGTCGCTGCATAAGGCGCGAAGATCGCGGCATAGATGTCGCCATAGCCGTACAGCGAGAGGCTGGTACTGTCGCCCAGGATGATCGCGTTGGTGAGATCATCGTGCGCGAATGGCCAGAATACCGGTCCTACCCAGCCGTAGCTGCCATCGGGATGGCGCCACCAGCCTTGCGGCCGGCGCCCGCCATGCCAGCCCGACAGCGCGGCCTGCGCCGTGAGGGCCGCGCGCAGGACGTAGGGGTTGGATCGCTGACCACGCCCGGCGCCGCGGGGATCCTGCGATCTCAACGCGGCGGAGCGGTGGCGGCCGCCGCGCACCCCCATGCGGGAGTGGCGCAGCCGCGACAGTCCCATCATGTGGCCGACCGCGAAGCGCGCGACGCCGAGTGGTCCGCCACGCAATCCGAATTGTGCCTCGGCTCTGCTTGGCAGCAGCACTGCCACAATCACCAGGGCGGCGCCGGCCAGCGCCAGCCCCACGCGCCCGGACATGAACGCAGACTTGACCGCCGATCTGGCCACGTCCTGACCCTCTCTCCCGCGGCAAGCGCGCAATGCGCCGCAGTCACGATGACGCGCGAGGGAACCGAATGTTCCGGCGCGGCACAGGGCAAAGCGTCGCAACCCATGCACGCCGGCCGCCGCAGCGGCATCACTCCGCCTTAGGCGGCATCACGAAGGTCTGGCCGGGATAGATCAGATTGGGGTTCTGGATCTTGTCCCGGTTGGCCTTGAAGATCACCGCATAGCGGGAACCATCGCCGTAGGCGAGCCGGCTGAGCGCCCACAGGCTGTCGCCCTTGGCAATGACCCGGTTGCCGCCCGCTTCCGCCGACGCGGCGGTGAGCACGTCTGCCGACGAGGCCGAAGCAACCGTCGTGGCTGCCGGCGCCCGCGCCAGGACCTTGGGCTTCGGCGCGCCAATCGGCTTCGGCCGGGCCGCCTGACCGTCGGGGACCGAGGCCAGGCGCGGTGAAGCCGACGGCAGCGCGGCCACGATATCCGACTTGTCGTCCGGCTTCTCAGCTTGCCTGGTGTCCTGCTTCGCCACCATTGCGGGCCGCGCGGGCGGCGGCGGCGCCTCGGCGACGGTCACCGGCATGGTCCGGCCGGACTCCGTGACCGTGCCGTCCGGCGCCTTGGCCCGGAGCGTCAGCTCATACGACCCGGCAGGCAGCTGCGGCGGGGTCATCACGAATTGGCCCGAGGCGTCCGCGACCACCGTATCGAGCGGCTTGCCGTCCCGCAGCAGTTCGACCCTTGCGCCCGGCGCGGCGCGGCCGGCAATCACCGCCGCCTCGCCGCGATCGTCGATTCGGGCGACGTCGAAACGCGGGCCGGCATCCGCAGCCGCCGGTGGCTTGCGAGGCGCGAGATCGCCGAGCGCGGCCACCTGCTTCTGCGTCTCGGCCAGCACGCCCGCCTTCGGCTCGGCGGCCGGCGGCGGCGCCGCGGCCGGTGCAGGCGGCGCAGCGGCGGCAAGCTCCGGCTTGGGATCCGGTCTCGGCTCCGGTTTGGCCTCAGCCTTGAGTTCGGTCTTGGGCTCGATCTTGGGCTCGATCTTGGCCTCGACACTGGGCTCGATCTTTGCCTCCGGCGCGACGGCGACGACAGTCTTCGTCCCGCCCGGCAGCAGGCGGCGCAGCTCGGTCGGGCCGACGACGAGCGCAGTGCCCACAAGGGCGAGCAGGCAAAAGGCAATGAAGGCCTTGGATGCGGTAATCATCTGAAAGGGACCTTGGGTGGCAAATCAGCCGACGGCGGCAAAGTGCGCCGATTTGGCTGCGGCAGCAAGACGGTCGATGTGATGATTCGTGCCATCCCCGGGATGAACCGGTGCTACCCCGCGGCACCCAAAGCTCGGCGCAGGCCGGCGTCGGTCACGCCCCCGCCGTGACGGTCCAGAATTCGCGCCATCTGCGGCGGCCGAGCGCAGCCAGCCGCCTCCAGGACCAGCGGGACAGGCCGGCGACCAGCGAGGCGCGGGCGAGAAGGAGGTGGAAGATGATGTCGATCACGGCAATTCTCGGCTTGCGTCCGCAGCGTACGGCCGGACTGCGCCCGCGCTGATCCGCCTCTGGAGAATGAGCGCGGCCCTCATGGCCGCGCTTCCAGGATCATGTTGAAGGGCGAACCGGCAGCCTTGGCGATCTGCGAGAAGCCGCCCTGCCGCAACACCTGCGCAATCCGCTTCTCGCCGGCCTGCGCCCCCAGTCCCAGACCGACATCCTGGCTCAGCGACGTCGGCAGACAGATGTGGGTGGAGCCCGCGTAGTAGACGCGCCCGACCGGATTGAGATTGTCGGCAAGGCTGTCGCCCGCCGCCGGCTCCACCAGCATCAGCGTGCCGTCGTCCTTCAGTGCAGAACGAATATGACGTGCCGCGCCAACGGGGTCGCCCATGTCGTGCAGGGCGTCGAACATCGTCACGAGATCGAAACCCGATCCGGCGAAATCCTGCGCCTTGGCGACCTCGTAGCGGAGATTGCGCACGCCGGACGTCTCGGACCTTGCGCAGCCGATCGAGGCCTCATCGTAATCGATGCCGATGAAGTCCGAGTTCGGGAAAGCCTCGGCCATCAGCCTTGTCGAATAGCCGTGACCGCAGCCGACGTCCGCGACCTTCGCACCTCGCTCCAGCTTCTCGACAACGCCGCCCAACGCAGGCAGCCATTCTGCGATCAGATGCGCGCGATAGCCGGGCCGGAAGAAACGATCGACACCGCAGGACATGCAATTGCAGTGATCGCTCCAGCGCAGGCCCTTGCCGGTTCTGAACGCTTCGGCCAATCGCGGCTCGTCGTGATAGACCGCCGGCAGCAGGCTGAAGCCGCCGACCATCGCGACCGGACTGTTTTCATCCGCGAAGACCGCCTTCTGCTCCGGTGTCATGCTGAACGTATCGTTCGTCGCATCGTAGCTCACGAAGCCCGAGGCCGCCTGTGCGGACAGCCATTCGCGGACGTAGCGCTCGTGGGTCCCTGTCCGATCGGCGAGCTCGCCTGACGTCATCGGGCGTTCGGCCAGCGCGCGGAATAGACCCAGCCGGTCGCCGAGGACGACGAGCGCCGCATTGGAGGCCGCGCCGAGTTCGTTGACCACGAGTCCGAGCAACTGCTCGAGCTTTGTCTCATCCAAGTTCATGACCTGCTCCTTCGAAGGCGCGGACGTGCGCCGTTGAGGTGCGACATACGGTGTCTGGACTTGCGGATGCAGAGGCAGAATAGTCAGTTTCGAGCCAATCGAGCCAGAGGCTGCAGAATGTCACGTGGACGTGTACGCGTGAGTATTCCGGTGTTTGCCGAATGCGATCCGTCGATCATCTACGGCGTATTCGACACATTGTGGGGCGCAGGGCGCATATGGGACGGCGTCAAAGGCGGCACGCCGGACGGCTTGTTCGAGCCGCGGCTGGTCGGCGCCGAGCCCGGCCCGATCACGCTGGTCACCGGCGTCAGCATCATGCCGCAGGACATCGCCGATCACGTCGCATCGACCGATATCGTGTTCGTGCCGAATGTGATCGTCACTGCAAAGACCGGCACCGCCGGGCTTGATCGCCGGCTCATCGCATGGATCAGGAAGATGCACGAGGCAGGCGCACAGATGTACGGTTCATGCGGCGGATCGCTCGTGCTCGCCGAAGCCGGCCTGCTCGACGGGTGCGAGGCGACGACACACTGGGTTTACGAGCCGGTGTTCCGAAAGCATTTCCCGGAGGTCAAGCTCCGCATGGACCGCGTCCTGGTGCAGAACGGGCCCGGACACAATCTCGTCTGCGGGGGCGGCGCATCGTCCTGGCAGGATCTCGCGCTGCTGATCGTCGCGAAATACGGCGGCACGGAAGAGGCGATCCGTATCTCGAAGCTGTTTCTCTACCAGTGGCATCGCGAAGGACAATTGCCGTTCGCCTCCATGGTGCAGAACGTGGATCACGGGGATGGCGTGATCACGCGATGCCAGGATTACATCGCGCAGAACTATCAGCGGCAGGATCTCATTGCGGCGCTGGCGCATCACTCCGGGCTACCGAAGCGCTCATTCGATCGCCGCTTCCGCGCAGCGACCGGCTATTCGCCGCTCGCCTATGTGCAGACGCTGCGCATCGAGGAGGCCAAGCAACTGCTCGAGACGACCGAAGCGGGTATCGAGGACATCTGTCGCGAGGTCGGCTACGAGGACGTGGCCTCCTTCCGCCGCCTGTTTCGAAAGCAGGCCGGCGTGTCGCCGAAGGATTACCGGCGCAAGTTTCAACTTCCCGACTACGTGGCGGAAGCCCGGCCCCCGGCCTCCGGCAAACCGGTCAGGGCGCGGCGTGCTGCCGGATAGCGGCAGCAGGAAGCAGCGGTCCCGACGACGCACTCAATTTTCCAGGGTCCGGCGACAGGTTAGCAGCTTAACGCTCGGCCCGCGCCGGTCATTCGATCACTTCATCGGCGGAGGCGATGATGGAGTCGGGCAAGCTCAGGCCGAGCATCTTGGCGGTCTTGAGATTGACGACGGTTTCGAACTTCGTCGGCCGTTCGATCGGCAATTCCGAGGGGGCCGTTCCTCTGAGAACGCGATCCACATACGACGCCAGGCGGAGATAAGAGTCGGAGAGCTTGGGTCCATAGGTGCAGAGGGCGCCGCTCCTGGCGAATACGGGCCACCCCGAAATGACGGGCGCCCGATGTTTCATCGCATGCTCGATGATCCGGCTCCGATATTGGATGGCAAAACCATCCGCAAAGAGCGAAATCGCTTGCGGGGGCTTCGAGTCCATCGCTGCGAATGCAGCGGCAAGCTGGTCTTGGTTTGCGGTGGCGAAGAAGTCGGTTGCCAGTCGGAGTTTCTTGGCCGTGTCCTCCGCGTAAGCGCGTTCGATCTGCGAGCCGGGATGTTCTGGATTGCCGACGATGGCGACGCGTTGCAAGCCTGGAACGGTATCTCGCAAGATTTCCAAACGCTTGGCGTTCAATTCGGCGGCCATGAACGTCAAGCCGGTCATGTTGGCACGCGGCCGCGCAAGGCTGCTGGCGAAGCCGGCGACGACGGGGTCGCCGCTGAAGACATACACGGTGGGGGTAGATAGCTTCAGTTCGGACACGACCGCGACGGCAGCGCCCTGCACGACCATCAGGTCGACGGGTTTGCGAACCAAGCTTGCCGCCAGCGGCGCAACGCGGGCTAGATCATCGTCGCCATAGCAATAGGTGACCTCGAGGTTCTCGTTCTCACGATATCCGAGTTCGCGAAGACCGGTGCGAAACACTTCGAGAAAAGGAGCAAGGCTCGCCTCTCGTTGCGCCGTGAGCCAGCCGATACGGAAAACCTTGCCCGCTGCGCGTGCGACGTTACGCGACGCCAATGCAAGAAAAATGCTCGAAGACAGAAATGCGCGTCGATCCATCTCGTTCTGTGTCCTGAACGGACCAAAGCTTAGCCATACGCAAACCCATTATCCAGCAACTGCCGCGAGAGCCAGTCATCCGCAAGATCATGCTCCCGACAAAAGGCGGGTCGAGCCGAGGGTTCGGGAGCGGACCAGGTCCGCCGAGCTGACGTGTATCGGCATCGGCCTGCGCGAGGTCGGGAGGCTCACATCAACCGTCGGGCTGCTCGCACTTCGGCGAATTCGGCGTCGGGGTGGCTGACGATGGTGGCGACCATGATGCCGCTGATGATCAACGACCAGGCGGTGTTCCAACAGATCCAAAACACGAGCCAGCCTCCGTTTCCAAGTTTTGCTGCACGCCGGGCCAACGGCATCGCCAGGCCCGCCGTTCCGGCGCGATACTCACGCCGGCGGCGCGCGAGGCGCTATTTTGGTCTGGTCGGAGACGGCGCGCGATCGGTTTGGCCGGTGTGGCGCTTTGCCACGACGTCACCATCGCGCTCGCCCTCCTGCGGACGCGGCGGAAGCTTGGGCTGGCCGGCCTGACCGCCATGCTTGCCACCCATGTCGGGCTTACCTTCGAGATCGTTCTCACGCGGCATGCCGGTTCAATGCGTTCGCGCGGCGTTGGTTCGCATCGGCATCGCAAGATCCCTTCCGATCCCCTGCGGGCCACAGCGGCGCGCCGGCCAACCCGAAGCTACCCTGCCGGCAGGAGCCGAACGGGGCGGAGTTCTTGATCCCGCCGGGGGAGCCGCGGCCACCGACCTACGTAAACATCCGTAATTCCACGAGGCCCGCCTTGGCGTCATATCTTGCGCATGGACCGACAAATTGTCTTCAAATGCCCCCAGACGGGCCTGAACGTGCAGCATCGGCTGACCGATGAGCCGGCCGATCGTACGCATGTGTCCGTGTCCTGCCCGGCCTGCACGCGGCTGCATTTGATCGAGCGCTCGTCCGGCAAGCTGCTCGGGGAGCGCCGCAGCTGACGGTCAGCGCGGTGCCGCGACCTGCCCTGTGACGTCTTCGACGTGGTGCAGCAGGACGACAGGTTGGCCGGCAGCATCCCGGATCGGCGATTGACCGGCTGCCAATGACGCTGGACGAACATGCCCCCAGAATCGTGGATGTCCTAGCGCCGCGGCGCCCTCACCCGCGTTCGGGCCGCGATGGCGACCAAGGTCAACAGGCGCGAACCTGTTCTCCAATCCCGCGACTAATCAAAGACTTGCCGCGACGCCTGCGGCGGCGCGGCATCCCGTCTTGGGACGACGCGGCCGTAGTGCGCGCGGCGGCCATCTGCTATCGGTTGGAGGCATAGCCCCCGTGGAATTTCCAATGCGTCATTTGTCCCGTGCCGTCGTTCGCAACTTGTGTCCCGCAGCCCTCGCCGGCCTGCTCGTCGTCAGCCCCTACCCGGCTGCCGCCGATGACGATGCGCCGAAGGGGCCGGCGGTCACGGTGTTGAAAGTCGCAAAATCTTGCTTCTCCGACATCGTCGAGGCGACCGGCACGATCATCGCGCGCGAGGAAACCTCGGTGCGGCCCGAGCGTCCCGGCCTGAAGGTCACGGACGTGCTGGCGGAAGCGGGCGACACCACCACCGCCGGACAGGTGCTGGCGCGGCTCGCGCTGCCCGAAGGCGGCACGCTTCAGGTCACCGCACCCGTCGCCGGCGTGATCGCAAATTCGACTGCGCAGATCGGCAACTTCGCCTCGGCCAAGGGCGAGGCGCTGTTCACGATCGTGGCGCGCAGCGAATATGATCTGGTCGGCCTCGTCGCCACCGCGGACGTGCGCAAGCTCGCAGTCAATCAGCAGGCCACCGTGCGGATCGCAGGTGCCGGCGACATCAGCGGCAAGGTGCGCCGCATCGGGGCGACCGTCGAGCCGAATATCCAGCAGGGCATGGTCTATATCGGCATTTCCTCGCAGAAGCGGCTGCTCCTGAACGGGAGCGGGCGCGCCCTGATCAAGACCGGGCAGAGCTGCAACGTCGCGGTGCCGCTGACCGCCGTGCAGTATTCCTCCGCCGGGACCGTGGTGCAGGTGATCCGCCGCAACCGCGTCGAGACCAAGCGTATCGAGGTCGGCTTGATGTCGGGCGGCAATATCGAGGTCCGCGACGGGCTCAACGAAGGCGATGTCGTCGTCGCGCGCGCCGGCGCGCTGCTCCGCGAAGGCGACCCGGTGCGCCCGGTGATGGCGAGTGCGGAAGCCGCGAAGTAGTCGCGGAGAAACAGGACACCTCACCCGTGCGGGCACTCCCCGAGAGGAGAGATCACCCCGCCCCGCTCGCGCTTGCGCATGATCGACCCTTCCCCTGCAGGGGAGGGTAGAAAAGCTAGCCGCCGGCTTCGCTCAACCGGACGTCTTCGAGCAACGAGGAGGAAACGGTCGGGACCTGCTCGCCTTCGCTGGCGCGCGAGATGGCGAGGCGCGTCTTGTTGAAGACGCTTTCGGCGCTGCCGGGCTGACCGAGGTTGTTGAGGAATTCGCTGACCAGCACGCTGTGCTCACCCCTGCCGTCGTCGACGACCTTGCCGGGCGACGCGGAGGTGAGGATCAGCGCGTTGTCGGACGCGCTGATCGGCGCGAGGCCGTGACTATAGGAGCGGAAGCGCCGCTCGTAAGGGTTACGGCGGGAGGCATCGACCACGACGAGCTTGGCCTTGGCGCCCTGCTCCTTCATCATGTCGAGCACGCCGTCGATGGAGACGCCATGCCGGCGCACGTCGCGTTCCTTCCAGATCACGGCATCGACCGGCAGCATGTAGCTCTCACGACCAGCCTGCACGCCGTAGCCGCCGAAGAACAGCATGACGACGCTGTCGCGCTTGATCCGGGACTTCAGGCGGTTGACGGCGCGGACCATGTCGTCCTTGGTTGCGTCTTCCACCATGTCGACGTCAAAGCCGTTCTTGCGCAGGGACGAGGACAGCGCGCGGGCGTCGTTGATCGACTGCGTCAGCGGCGCGCTGGCGTCGGGATAATGTCCATTGCCGATGACCAGCGCGAGGCGCGCGCTCTGACCGATCGAACCGGTGATCTGGTCGGTCGTGACGGCCTTGGCGGCATCGATCGCACGCATGTTCAGAGCAGCATGGGCGCCGATCGCGAGCGATACCGTGCCGATGAGGGCTGCGGCGACCGCGATCGTCCGTCTGGAAAGGTCGAGCTGCTTTACATTCATCTCGGTTCGTTTCCTGTGCCAAAGACCAGCCAAGCGCGCGCACACTGCTTGAGTAGCGAGCTAGCGTCTTTAGGTTTGAAGGATTGGCCGGGGGTGTGCCCCCGAATTGCGCGCAATTTGCGGCGCCGCACCAAACAAACCCTTAACCGCATATAGGACCTGGAGCAATAGATTGCCAAAAATTTGAGATAAGATCCTGAATATGTTGATTAATTCACCCCGCCAAACTTCTCGATTCTGGGCTTCCCCGTAGCCTTCCGGGGGCCGACCATGCAGCCCTCATGCCGGCATTTTCCGTGACCTCCTTCACGTTTGTATTTCCTGCGAATCCGGATAGCCTTTTCAAAGACTTGCAGGGGGTGGCGTGCGGACAGCTGCGCGCTCGCCGGCCCCGGCCAAGCCCCCGCAACCAGGTATTTCATGAGCTTTCATTATTTTGCCGGCGCCGCCTGCCGGGCGCTCACGGCGCGGAAGGACGGCCCCTCGCTTTACGACGTCTGCGACCCGGTATTGTCCGTGACGGCCGGCGGCGATCCACATCTGGCCCAATTCTACAAGACTGCACTCGGCAATCCCGCACTACGGATATTGCTCCGTCGCGCCGGCCTGCCCGAGCTGCGCGACGAGACGAAGCTGGCCCGGTTGCGCGAGGCGCTCGCCCGCGCCCGCGACGAGGCCGAGCCCGACTGGGCCGCGATCGGCCAGCCGATCGCCGATCTCGTCGACAGCATCGCGCTCGACCATCCCATGCCGCCACCGGCGCCGTTCGCTGCGGACATGCCGCAGAGCGCGCAGATCGACGGCGCGATCCGCGACTGCGCACAGCATCTGCTCGGCTCGCACCGCCGAAACGGTTTCCTGCCGACCTATGCCGCCTTCAACCTGATCGGCGATCCCGATTTCCGCGGGCGTGAGCTGATCATGGCACTGACGGGGCTGAACGCCCGCGGCTACAAGAACTCCTCGCTGCTGTTCAATCTCGCCCGCGTCTTCATCGCGCGCTCGCCGGCGCGCGCCGTGGTCAATCCGCCCTGGAAAGGCATTGCCGAGCCGATGTGGGAGCCGGTGCAGATCCGCCATCGCTCGGCCTATTACGACGCGTTCTTCATCGAGGCGCTGCTGAGCTATGTCGAAACCGGACTCGCCTCGCCGGCTGACAAGACGGCAGCGGAGCGCGCCATCGCCGACATGGTGGATTTCTGCGTCAACATCAGCCGCGAGGAGGTCGAGGGCCTGGGTGGCGCACGCTTCAACGTGGTCACCGCACTGGCGCCGGCGCCGCATCCACGCTTCTCCCGCTACTTCGCACAGATCAAGCAGGATCTCGGCTTCGGAATCTACGTGCCGGATTGCGACACCACGGCGTGCTCGATCTCCGCAGCGACGCAGGCCGGCTGCACCGATCCCATCATCGAACAGCCGCTATTGGACTTCTACGCCGGCTATCAGGTGCGCGCCGGCGTCAACGCCCCCCGCGTGACCGTGCCGCTCAACGACAACATCGACTACGAGGGCGGGGTTGCGACCTGGATCGACAACCTCGCCGGCGAGCGCCCTTACGGCAACGATCTCGACCCGACGCTCAATCTCGACATCCTCGAGGTGAGCTTTCGCAACCTGGGGCGCTGGAAGGTCTTGGAGACTCCGGCGCGGCTCGCCACCGTCCATCGCATCATCGGCTTTCAGAAGCGCCTGGCGGCGAGCGGTGCCTTCGCCAATCCGCGCTCGCACATCTACTATCTGCCGGAGCTCTACAGCGCCTATTTCGGCCGCTGCTATGCCGCGTTCCTGTCGCTGCCGCTGGCGGCGCAAGCGGCGATCGACCCAGCCGGCGATTTCGATTTCATCCGCCACCGCGTGCTGGCCTACGTCAAAGGCGAGCTGATGGCTGCGGAGATGAACGTGTTCGACGCCGCGTTGGCGCTGATCGCGCTCGGCCATCTCGGGGCAGACCCGCGCGCCTTCGCGCCGGCCTTGAACGTCATCATCTCGAGCCTTGGCGAAGGCGGCCGCCGCGGCCCGTTCCGCGCCTACGAGTGGAACAAGATGAAGACGCCGACGCGGATTCTTGTCGGCGGCCCGGAGGTGACGTCGGCCTTCGTGCTGATGGGACTGGCAGTGGCGAAGCGCGCGATGGCGCGGGGGTGACGAACTCTGTTACCCTGCCCTGGAGGGGGAGAACGCCCTTCCACAATGACGGGAAGTTGAAAGCTCAATCGTGAGGCATAAGCTGGCCGACGAGCCAAAAGCCGACCACAATTGCGCCGTCTAGCAAAGACGTTCATCACACGCGGACCGGCATGTTGCGAAAATTCCTCCTTGCGCTGTCTTTGCTGGCCCTCCCGTCGCTGGCGTACGCCGCCGAGATCGCCGGGACCGCAAAGGTCCGTGCCGGCGATGCGGTCGTGATCGGCAACACGCGCATTCGGCTCGGCGGCATCGACGCGCCCGCAATCGACCAGCTCTGCCTCAACACCAAGGCCGAGCGGTGGACCTGCGGCGTCGCGGCCCGCGACGAGCTTGCCAAACACGCCGACGGCAAGAACTGGGTCTGCCACACCCGCTCTATCGACCGGCGCGGCCGCACCGTGGCGCGCTGCGAGGTCGGCGGCGAGGACATCCAGAAATGGCTGGTGCGCAGCGGCTGGGCGCTGGCCTATACCCGCATGTCGCGCGACTACGAGGCGGATGAAAAGGCCGCGCGCGAGGCCAAGGTCGGGATGTGGCAGGGCGCCTTCATCGCGCCCTGGGACTGGCGCGTCCGAAACAAGAAGACCACTATTCTGGGCGCGACCAAGCCGCCCGACGGAGCGCATGCCGTGCTGCTTGCCTCGGCCTCGGGGCCGGTCGCCCCCTCGCCGGACTGCACCATCAAGGGCAATGTGAACAGCGCCGGCGAGTGCATCTATCACCGGCCGACCAGCCGCTGGTACACCCAGATCAGGATGAAGGTCAGCAAGGGCACCCGCTGGTTCTGCTCGGTCGAGGAGGCCGAAGCCGCCGGCTGCCGCGAGACCAAACGATAACCCAGACCCGCGTTTTGCGCGCTTTTCCAAGGCTTCAGCGCCGCGTAAAGGTATGACCCAGCAACCCATCAGTCCGTCCTCAAGCAACAAGGACCAACAGCAATGACCGTTCGCGCGGGCCGGGAATTTCTGGCCATCCCCGGGCCCACCACGATGCCCGACGAGGTGCTGCGGGCGATGCATCGCCCGGCGATCGACATCTACTCCAAGGAGATGCTCGACCTCACCGAGAGCCTGCTCGGCGACATCTCGAAACTGTTTGCGACCAAGGGCAAGTCCTACATCTACATCGCCAACGGTCACGGCGCCTGGGAAGCGGCACTCAGCAACGTGCTGTCGCGCGGCGACAAGGTGCTGGTGCTGGAGAGCGGGCGCTTTGCGATCGGCTGGGGCAATGCGGCCGCGCTGATGGGCGCCGAGGTCGAGGTGCTCAAGGGCGACTGGCGTCGCGCGGTGCGGCCGCACGAGGTCGAGGACCGTCTGCGCCGCGACAAGGAGCACGCCATCAAGGCCGTCGTCGTGGTCCAGGTCGACACCGCCTCGGGCGTGCAGAACGACATCGAGGCAATCGGCAAGGCGATCAAGGCGAGCGGCCATCCCGCGCTGTACATGGTCGACACCGTCGCTTCGCTCGGCTGCATGCCCTTCAAGATGGACGAATGGGGCATTGATGTCGCCATGTCCGGCTCGCAGAAGGGCCTGATGACGCCGCCCGGCCTCGGCTTCGTCGCCGCCAATGCGCGCGCGCTCGAGGTGCACAAGAAAGCCAACATGGCGACGCCCTATTGGAGCTGGAGCGAGCGCGAGGGTACCGAGAATTATCGCAAATATGCCGGCACTGCGCCGGTGCATCTGTTGTTCGCGCTGCGCCGGGCGATCGATCTCCTGCACGAGGAAGGATTGGAGAACGCCTTCCGTCGTCACAGCCTGCTCGGCGAAGCCGCGCGCCGCGCAGTCGCGGTGTGGTCGGAAGGCCAGGTGCTCGGCTTCAACGTCGCCGAAGCCAGCGAGCGCTCCAACACCGTGACCACCGTGACCATGAGCAACGGCCATGACCCCGCAGTGCTGCAGCGCTATTGCAAGGACAAGTGCGGCGTCGTGCTCGGCACCGGCATCGGCGATCTCTCGGGACAGGCCTTCCGCATCGCCCATATGGGCCATGTCAACGCGCCGATGCTGCTCGGCACGCTCGGCGTGATCGAGATCGGGCTCAATGCGCTGAAGATCCCGCACGGCAAGGGCGGGCTGGAAGCGGCGGTGGCGTATCTGGGTGAGGAAGTGGCGGCGTAACGTAACGCTGTCCCTGCCGACGCCGCGCCCCTTTCTTCCTTCTCCCCTTGCGGGAGAGGGTAAGATCAGTGCTCGAGGCGATATACTTCGATCTGGGTCTTCAACTCATTCAGCGATTTGAGCGGCGCTTTCGGGTCGACCCGATACTCCCCGCTTCTCAGCCACTTCAGCACCTTCGCATCGACTACCGGCGAGTGGTGAATGACGTCGCTGTAGTTGTCGAGATCGTGCGTCACCTGGCTGATCGCGCGGAAGTCATGGAGGCGGACATTGGGAAGCCGCGTCAGTCGCTGCGCAATGACGGCCGTCAGATCGGTGACGATCTTCAGCGTCTCGGGCGAGGCGTCGCGCATGGCGACGAATTGCAGGATCGAATAGGGCGGGAAATAGACGTCGAAGGTCACGTCGGGATGGCGTGAGATCAGGCCGAGAGCATCGCGCTCGAAATGTCCGACCATGGCGTCGTAGCCGTAGCCTTCGCCGAGGAAGCGGCTGCGCGCAGGATCTGTGATGTAGGTGAAGGCGGCAAGCGTCTTCTTCGCATTGTAGTCGCGCGCGACGTCGAAATCCCGCGGCAGCGCATAGATGTCGTCGACGTCCGCCAGCGCGAACTTGACGGGAAGAGACGGCGCTGCCCGGGTCAGCGGGTCGCGCAGCGGCGGAACCGACCTCAGCAATGCGAACAGCGACTCCTTCGCCATCGCCGCGCTGAACAGATAGGACGCGATGCCCGTGACCGTTGCGCGGTAAAGATCGACGGACAGATAAGGATCCGCCTCGATGTCGGCGGCATCGACGAAGATGAAGTCGTCCATCTCCCAGACCACGCGCCTTGCGCCGCGATCGATTGCCTGCTCCAGCACGAAGCTCTGCTGGCGTGAATTGGAGCCGGTCATCGCCAGCTTGAGCGAACGGGTACCGAGCGCGCGGTCGATCTCGCTCTGGCGAAAATGGATCGCGAGCGAGGTGCCCATGAAGGCAGTGTCGAACGACTGGCTGCGGATCAGCCCGGCATTCTGCACGCGAGTGTCTTCGGAATAGAACGCGGTGAGGCGCGAGGGACGGAGCAATTGCAGGGGATCGACGACATAGGTGAGCGCGGCCGCGCCTAGGACGCAAACGATGCTCGCGAGGAGCAGACGTCTCACATTGGTGAATGGGGCGCCCATCAGAACCGGAAATAGATGAATTCGCTGTGGCTCTGGATACCCAGAATGCCGAAGGCGAGCACCAGCGAGGCGCCATAGAGAAACAGCGGCCGCATGCGCCCTGCCCGCAAGGCCTCGCCGACCTTGCGGCTGCCGTGATCGTAACCCATGACCGCTTGCGTGTTCGGCGCCAGCCATACCAGCGGGGCGTAGATGGAGATCAGCACCAGCGCCGCGATCTCCTGGCGACCGAAGACGACCTCCGAGGGATCGACCATGGCGCGGAGGATCCGTAGCGCCCCGGCGACGCTCTCGGCCCGGAAGAACACCCAGGCGACGACCACGGCCAGGAAGGTGAGCGCGGCGCCAGCGATTCGAGCCGGCCTCGCAAGGGGTGACGGAATGCTCGGCACCACCGCGTTGAAGGCATGGTTGATGCAGAGATAAGCCCCATGCAGCGCGCCCCACGCAACGAACGTCCAGGCCGCGCCGTGCCAGAGGCCGCCGAGCAGCATCGTCATCATCAGATTGACGTAGCGCAGCACGCGGCCGCGGCGGTTGCCGCCGAGCGGGATGTAGAGATAGTCGCGCAGGAACTGCGACAGCGTCATGTGCCAGCGGCGCCAGAACTCGACGATGCTGGTCGCCTTGTAGGGCGAGTTGAAATTGACCGGCAGGAAGATGCCGAACATCAGCGAGATTCCGATCGCCATGTCGGAATAGCCGGAAAAGTCGAAATAGAGCTGGAATGTGTAGGCGAGCGCGCCAAGCCAGGCTTGGTCGAAGCTCGGCGAGCGCGCCTCGAAGGCGAGCGCGACCAGCGGCTGGATGCCATCGGCGAGGCAAGTCTTCTTGAACAGGCCGATTGCGAAGATGATGATTCCGCACAGGATCAGGTGCGCGTCCGGATGCTTCGATTCCTGGCGCTCGAACTGCGGAATCATGTCCTTGTGATGGAGGATCGGCCCGGCAATCAGATGCGGGAAATAGGTCACGAACAGCGCATAATGCGGCAGCGCATAGGCTGCGACCCGCCCGCGATAGGCGTCGACCAGGAACGCAATCTGCGTGAAGGTATAGAAGGAAATGCCGACCGGTAGCAGGATGTGGACGACTAGATGCGTGCCGAGCAGCGCGTTGATGTTCTCAGCCGCAAAGCCGGCATACTTGAAGATGCCGAGCACGAGGAGATCGCCGGCGACACCGAGAATGAGCGCGGCCTTTCGTTGGACGGGAGTGAGCTTCGCCACGATCAGCAGATGGCCGACGCCGTAGTTGAAGGCGATCGAGATCAGCAGCAGGGCCAGGAATTGCCAGCTGCCGATGGCGTAGAAGGCGAGCGAGGCCAGCGCGAGCCAGATCACCGGCGCCAGATTGCCGCGCCGGCCGAGCCAGAAATAGCCGGCCAGCACGATCGGCAGAAAAAGCAGGATGAACGGATAGGAATTGAACAGCATCAGGCTGGACCGGCGGCGGGAATCTCGTCCCTAAAGCATACGAGCGGCCGGTCAACAACCCGTCTGGTTCGGCGCTGCGCGGCTGGCAATTCGTGCTCTCGTCGCCATATTATGCGCGAACTGCCGCTCCTGTCGCCGTCATTGCCGGATTGACCCGGCAATCCATCGCTCACGAATCTTCGTTGGTGGATGCGCGGGTCAAGCCCGCGCATGACGATCCGAGCCGGCGAGACACGAACGAGGATTGAGTGACACAAGCCAAGACGCCTTCCCAGCCCCCCGTCGCCCCGCGCCGGCCGTATTCCTTCACGCGGCATGGGATCGCCGTGACCGACGACTATGCCTGGTTGAAGGACGCGAATTGGCAGGAGGTGCTGCGCAATCCCGCCGTGCTCGACCCTGATATCCGCAAATATCTGGATGAGGAGAACGTCTACACCGAGAGCCTGCTCGGCCATACCGCGGCTTTGCAAAAGACGCTGGTGCGCGAGATGCGAGGGCGGATCAAGGAGGACGATTCCAGCGTGCCGTCGCCCGATGGGCCCTTTGCCTATTTCCGCAGATTCCGCGAAGGCGGGCAGCACGAGCTGTTCGGCCGCATGCCGCGCGACGGCGGCGAGGGCCAGATCGTGCTCGACGGCGACGCCCTCGCCAAGGGCCACAAATATTTCAAATTTGGCGGAAGCCGGCACTCATATGATCACAAGCTGCAGGCCTGGAGCGCGGACACCAAGGGCTCCGAGTATTTTTCCATCCGCGTCAGGGACTGGGCGACCGGGACGGATCTCGACGACCTCGTCGAGGAGACCGACGGCGGTGTGGTCTGGACCGCGGACTGCAGGAGCTTCTTCTACGTGAAGCTGGACGACAACCACCGTCCGATGCAGGTGTGGCGGCACAGGCTCGGCACCAAGCAGGCCGACGACGCGCTGGTCTATGAGGAGCAGGATGCCGGCTGGTTCACCCATCTGCATGAGAGCACCAGCGGCCGCTTCTGCGTGATCGCAGGCGGCGACCACGAGACCTCGGAACAGCGGCTGATCGATCTCGCCAATCCCGAGGCGCCGCCGCGCCTGGTCGCGGCGCGCCAGGAGGGCGTGCAATATTCACTCGCCGATCGCGGCGACGAGCTCTTCATTCTCACCAATGCGGATGACGCCATCGACTTCAAGATCGTCACCGCGCCGCTCGCTTCGCCCGAGCGCAAGAACTGGCGCGATCTGATCCCGCACCGCACCGGGCTGTACATCATCGACATCGACCTCTATGCCGGCCATCTCGTGAGGCTCGAGCGCTCCCATGCGCTGCCGGCGATCGTGATCCGCGACCTCGCAACGAACGAGGAGCACGAGATTTCGTTCGAAGAAGCCGCTTATTCGCTGGACACGATGGGCTCCTACGAATTCGAGACGACGAATTTGCGCTTTGCCTATTCGTCAATGACGACGCCCTCGGAAGTCTATGACTACGACATGGTCAAGCGCACGCGCGTCCTGCGCAAGCGCCAGGAGATTCCGTCCGGCCACGATGCCGCCGACTACGTCACCACCCGCATCATGGCGAAATCGCATGACGGTGCCGAGGTGCCGGTCTCGATCCTCTATCGCCGCGGGCTCCCGCTCGAGGGCTCGGCACCGCTGCTGCTCTACGGCTACGGGTCCTACGGCATGGCGATGCCGGCCTCGTTCAATGCCAATCGCCTGTCGCTGGTCGATCGCGGTTTCGTTTACGCCATCGCCCATATCCGCGGCGGCGCGGACAAGGGCTGGGGCTGGTATCTCGACGGCAAGCGCGAGAAGAAGACAAATTCGTTCGACGATTTCGCCGCCAGCGCGCGCGCGCTGATCGATGCCAAATACACCAGCGCCAAGCGGATCATCGGCCATGGCGGCTCGGCCGGGGGCATGCTGATGGGCGCCGTGGCCAACCGCGCCGGCGAGCTGTTCGCCGGCATCGTCGCCGAAGTGCCGTTCGTCGACGTGCTCAACACCATGCTCGACGACACGCTGCCGCTGACGCCGCCGGAATGGCCCGAATGGGGCAACCCGATCGAGAGCGAGAAGGATTTTCGCACCATTTTGTCGTATTCGCCTTACGACAACGTTGCTGCAAAAGAATATCCGGCGATCCTGGCGATGGGTGGCTTGACCGATCCGCGCGTCACCTATTGGGAGCCCGCAAAGTGGATCGCGCGCCTGCGCGCCACCATGACCGGCGGCGGCCCGGTCCTGCTTCGCACCAACATGGGCGCCGGTCACGGCGGCGCCTCAGGACGATTCGACCGGCTGGACGAAGTCGCGATCGTGTACGCGTTCGCGCTGTGGGCGGTGGGGATGGCGGCGGCATGACCTGTTCCCGCGAGCGGTGAGAGGCGACTACCTCCCGTTCTTCTTCCGCCATTCCGCGAAATCGGTCAGCGTCTTCGGATCGGTGGCGGGATAGAGACCGAAGATGCCACGGCCCTTGCCGACTTCCTCGGTGACGAAATCCTCGAACGCGGTCATCTCGAAGGTTTCGTCGGCGATCTCCTCGGCCAAGTGTGCGGGGATGACGATGACGCCGTCGGCATCGCCGAGGATGACGTCGCCGGGAAATACCGGAGCGTCGCCGCAGCCGATCGGCACGTTGATCTCGATCGCCTGGTGCAGCGTGAGGTTGGTCGGCGCGCTCGGGCGATGGTGGAAAGCGGGAAAGCCGAGCCTGGCGATCTCGGCAGAATCGCGAAAGCCGCCGTCGGTGACGACGCCGGCGACGCCGCGCTTCATCAGGCGCGTGACCAGGATCGCGCCCGCCGAGGCGGCCCGCGCATCCTTGCGGCTATCCATCACCAGCACCGCGCCCGGCGGACAATCCTCAACTGCCTTGCGCTGCGGATGGGAGCGGTCCTTGAACACATCGATGGTGTTGAGATCCTCGCGCGCCGGCATGTAGCGCAGGGTGAAAGCCTCACCGACCATGGTCGGCTGGTCGGGGCTCAATGGGCGAACATCCTGGATCATCTGGATGCGGAGACCGCGCTTGAACAGCGCGGTGGCGACGGTGGCGGTGGAGACGGATTTCAGCTTGTTGCGCGTGGCTTCGGATAGTTTGGTCATGGGTGTACTCTCTCTGGTCGTCGTTCCGGGGCGATGCGTCAGCATCGAAACCGGAATCTCGAGGTTCCGGATTCGCGTCGCGCTCCGGAACGACAGAACCTAGTAGATCGACGGCTCGCCGATCGGCGCGCCGAAATCCGTCTCGAGAAAGTCGAAGTCGCAGCCGTCATTGGCCTGCTTGATGTGCCTGGTGAACATCCAGCCATAGCCGCGCTCGAAGCGGCGCTCGGGCTGCTTCCAGGCGGCGCGGCGCTTGGCGAGTTCGTCCTCCGATACATCGAGGTTGATGGTGCGGGCGGCGACGTCGAGCGTGATGAAGTCGCCGTTCTGCACCAGCGCCAGCGGGCCGCCGATATAGGACTCCGGGGAAACATGCAGGATGCACGCGCCGTAGCTGGTGCCGCTCATGCGCGCATCGGAGATCCGCACCATGTCGCGGACGCCCTGCTTCACCAGCTTGGTCGGGATCGGCAGCATGCCCCATTCCGGCATGCCAGGACCGCCCTGCGGCCCGGCATTGCGCAGGATGAGGATGTGATCCTCGGTGACGTCGAGATCGGGATCGTCGACCGCCTTCTTCATCGATGGATAGTCGTCGAACACCAGCGCAGGTCCCGTGTGCTTGAGGAAGCGCGGTGCGCAGGCAGAGGGCTTGATGACGCAGCCGTCGGGCGCGAGATTGCCCTTCAGCACCGCGAGCGCGCCTTCCTTGTAGATGGGATTGTCGATCCCGCGGATCACGTCGGCATTGTGGACTTCGGCCCCCTCGATGTTCTCGCCAATAGTCCTGCCGGTGACGGTGATGCAGTCGAGATGCAGGTGTGGCTTGATCTGGTTCATCAGCGCCGGCAGGCCGCCGGCATAGAAGAAGTCCTCCATCAAATACGTGTCGCCGCTCGGCCGGACATTGGCGATCACGGGCACCTTGCGGCTGGCGATCTCGAAGTCGTCCAGCCCAATATCCTGGCCGGCACGGCGGGCCTGCGCGATCAGATGGATGATCGCGTTGGTCGAGCAACCCATCGCCATCGCGACCGCGATGGCGTTCTCGAACGCTTTGCGGGTCTGGATCGTCTTCGGCGTCAGATCCTCCCAGACCATCTCGACGATGCGGCGGCCGCATTCGCTGGCCATGCGGATATGGTTGGCGTCCGCAGCGGGAATCGAGGAGGCGCCCGGCAAGGTCATGCCGATCGCCTCGGCGATCGCGGTCATGGTCGAGGCCGTGCCCATCGTCATGCAGGTGCCGTAGCTGCGCGCGATGCCGGCCTCGATATCGAGCCAGTCCTTGTCCGAGATCTTCCCGGCGCGGCGCTCGTCCCAGTATTTCCAGCCGTCCGAGCCGGAGCCGAGCGTCTTGCCCTTCCAGTTGCCGCGCAGCATCGGACCTGCCGGCAGATAGATCGCAGGGATGTTCATCGAGGTCGCGCCGAGCAGCAGCGCCGGCGTGGTCTTATCGCAACCGCCCATCAGCACGACGCCGTCGACGGGATGGCCGCGCAAGAGTTCCTCGGCATCCATCGCCAGCAGATTGCGGTAGAGCATCGTGGTGGGCTTGAGCAGCGATTCCGACAGCGACAGCGCCGGCAGTTCCAGCGGCAGGCCGCCTGCCATCAGGATGCCGCGCTTGACGTCATCGACGCGCGACTTGAAATGCATGTGGCAGGGCTGAGCGTCCGACCATGTGTTGAGGATCGCGATGATCGGCCGATCCTTCCACTCCTCGGGGGCGTAGCCCATCTGCATGGCGCGGGAGCGGTGGCCGAACGAGCGCAGGTCATCGGGCGCGAACCAGCGCGCGCTGCGGAGCTGGTCGGGCGTCTTTTTCTTGCCGGTCATGCTGTTCCTTGTCCGTCCGAAGAATTCGCCTTGCTCTTCTCACACGCTGTCCATCCCCGGCAAGACGCCGGACGGGCCGGAGGCGGACTTCAGCTATGCACTCAGGCCTGCGTACCGGTCCGTGCAGCGCAATAAATCCACGCCTCGGGCCGGAGAGGCTCCGAAGTGCTTGCGGGCAGAGCAGAATCCGCGCATCAATTTCATATTTGATGGCTTTGATTTTGGTCCGGGGACTTCCGCCTGACCAGGAGGACATTTGGACGTGGCCAACATCCTGATCGTGGATGACGATCCGGCCGTAGAGATCACCATCCGGCGGCGGCTGGAACGGGCAGGCCATCACCTGACGGTCGCAGGCGAGCCTCTTGCCGCGATCGATGGCTGCCTGGAGGCGGAAGAGCCGGAGGACGCCCATGTCCGCACCGGCTGCCGATGACAAGAACGCTCCCTCTGCTCCAGGCCAGACATGGCGCGGCGGGACGGCAATTGCTGCGAATGTCCCCATGAGGCTCGCAACCACGCTGGCAACGCGGCTGGCCGTCGCGATGATCCTGCTGGTGGCGATCACCGTGGCGGCCGTTGGATGGCTGGGCTATCGCAACACGACACAGGCGGTCATTCCGCGAGTCCTGGAGCGGGTCGAAGCCCAGGCACGCCTGCTCGCGAGCAATCTTCAATCCTATGCCGACGGAGTGCGCGGCGATCTGATCGGCTATCGCGCCGCGGCGGCCATCAAGGGCCTCATCCGCGCTCACGCCGCTGGAGGAATCGACCCTTCAGACGGCGTCTCGGAGCAAACCTGGCGCGAGCGTATCGCGACACGGCTCGTGGCCGAGATCGAGGCCAAGCCCATCTATGGGCAATTTCGGATCATCGGTATCGATAACGGCCAGCGCGAGCTGGTCCGTGTCGATCGCTCCGGACCGAATGGCGCGGCCCGGATCGCCCCGGACGACGAACTGGAGCGCAAGGGCGACCGAGCCTACTTCCAGGAAACGATACGGCTCAGGCCCGGCGAGATTTATGTGTCGTCAGTCGATCTCGCGACCCGCAGGGGAGGAACGACGACTCCTCACGTTCCAACTCTGCGCGTCGCGATGCCGCTGTTCACCGACGACGACAGGCCGTTCGGCATCATCGTGGCCAATATCGACATGCGCCCGGCACTCGACCATGTCCGCTCGACCGTGCGCTCGGGAGGAGAGATTTACGTCGTGAACTCGCGCGGCGGCTATCTCCTCCATCCCGATCGCACGCGCGAACTCGGCGCCTCGCATGACCGTCCCACTGACTGGCGCAAGGACTTCCCCTATTTCGCCGCGTTGGCCGGAACGCTGGACGTGTCGACGCGGCTCCTGACCGATGAATCGGGCCGGCCGAGCGGCGCGGCGATCGCCCCGGCACTGCTCGCGGGCAAGGAATGGGTCGCAATCATCGAGACGATTCCGGCGCCTGTGTTCGGCCTCGTGCCCGCGGCCATCCAAAGAACCTCCTTGCTCGTCGGCGTACTGGCCGTGCTCGCGGCGGCGGCACTCGCCGTGCTGCTGGCCCGGTCGCTGACGCGCCCGATCGGGCGCCTGACCGCCGCGGTACAAGCCATCGGCAGCGGGCGCCCGGCGGACATTCCCGTCGATGCCGGCGGCGAGACCGGCGTGCTGGCGCGGGCTTTTGCCCAAATGGTCGAAGAGACGCGCGCGAAAGCAGCCGCTCTCGAACGCGAGATCGAAGAGCATCGCCGCACCGAGGCGGCGCGGAGCCATCACGCGGCGCGCGAGAGCTTGTTCAGCGCCGCGGTGGAGTCGTCCGACGACGCGATCGTGATGCAGACGTTAGAGGCCGTCATCACCGGCTGGAATCCAGCCGCCGAGCGTCTTTATGGCTATACGGCGGAGGAGGCGATCGGGAAGCCGACGTCGATCATCGTTCCGCCCGACCGCCGCGAGCAGGGCAAGGATTACTTGCGGCGAATCGCGCGGGGCGAGCCGATCGAACGGTTCGAGACGGTGCGCCTGCGCAAGGACGGAACGCCGGTCGAGATCTCGCTTGGCCTGTCGCCGATCAAAGGACCGTCGGGCGAGATCATCGGCGCCTCCGGCAGCGCGCGCAGCCTGACCGAGGCGCGGCGCGCCGAGCGGGCGCTGCAGCACCAGCTCGAGGAGCGGCGGCAGATCTTCGAGACGTCGCAGGACCTGATCATGATCATGGATGCGCGGGGCCACATCGCGCAGATCAGCCCGAGCAGCGAGGCCATTCTGGGCTACCGGCCCGAGGAGATGACGGGCCGCAGCGGCGCCGATTTCATTCATCCCGATCATCTGGAGACGTCGCGCGATGAGATGCGCGCCCTCCGGCGCGGCGAGCGTCCGAAGCTCGCGGACACCCGCTGTTTCCACAAGAACGGACATGAGGTCTGGCTGTCATGGCTCGGCAGCTGGTCCGAGCCGGCGCATCGCTTCTTCTTTGTCGGACGCGACATGACCGAAGCGCGGCTCGCGCAGGAATCTCTCCGCGAGAGCGAGCGGCTTGCCCGCAACATCGTCGAGACCTCGCTCGACGCCTTCGTCCAGACCGACGAAACCAGCAGCATCCTGAACTGGAACTCGCGGGCCGAGCAGCTGTTCGGCTGGCACCGCGACGAGGTGCTCGGCAAGCGCACGATTGATCTCATCGTCGCCGAGAGCGAACGCGAGAGGGTCAGGTCGGGACTGAAGCGCTTCCTTGAGAACGCGGACGGCGGGACGCTGAACCGTCGCCACGAGCTCATGTGCCGCCGCCGGGACGGCAAGGAATTCAAGGCCGAACTCAGCGTTACTGCCCTGAAGCGCCGCGAGGGCCTGCTGTTCAACGTCTTCTACCGAGATCTCACCGACAAGATCGCCGCCGAGGAGCGCATCCGCCATGTCGAGAAAATGGAGGCCATCGGTCAGCTGACCGGCGGCGTGGCGCACGACTTCAACAACATTCTCACCGTCATCACGGGAACCATCGAAATTCTGGCGGAGGCCGTCGAGAAGGAGCCGCAGCTCGCAGCCATCACGAAGATGATCGACGAGGCCGCCGCGCGCGGCGCCGATCTGACCCAGCACCTGCTCGCCTTCGCACGCAAGCAGCCGCTCCAGCCGCGCGAGATCGACATCAATTCGCTCATCGTCGACACCGCGAAACTCTTGCGGCCGACGCTTGGCGAGCAGGTCCAGATCGAATCGGTGTTCGAGGACGAGAATTGCGTTGCCATCGTCGATCCCAACCAGCTCACCACCGCGATCCTCAACCTCGCGCTGAATGCCCGCGACGCCATGCCGGGCGGCGGCAAGCTCATCCTGGAGACGGGCGTTGCCTACCTCGACGAGGTCTATGCCAGCGCGAACGATATGCCGCCGGGGCATTACGTGCTGATCGCCGTGAGCGACACCGGAACCGGAATCCCTGCGAACATGTTGACCAGGGTGTTCGACCCGTTCTTCACCTCGAAGGGACCGGGCAAGGGCACCGGCCTCGGACTTTCGATGGTCTACGGCTTCATCAAACAGTCCGCAGGTCACATCAAGATCTACAGCGAGGAAGGCCACGGCACCACGATCAAGATGTATCTGCCGCCCGGCAAAACGCCGACCGCTGCGGGCGAAGGCGTGGCGCCGGCAACGATCGAGGGTGGGCACGAAACGATCCTCGTGGTCGAGGACGACCAGCTGGTGCGGGATTACGTGCTGGCGCAACTGCACTCGCTGGGTTACGTCACCTTGCAGGCCGCAAACGCCGCCGAGGCGCTCGCGATCGTCGCAGCCGGAAAGCCCTTCGACCTTCTGTTCACCGACGTCATCATGCCCGGCAAGATGAACGGGCGGCAGCTCGCCGACGAGGTGATGAAGACACGCCCCGATCTCAAGGTGGTTTATACGTCGGGCTATACCGAGAACGCGATCATCCATCACGGCCGGCTGGATACGGGCGTTCTCTTGCTGGCCAAGCCCTATCGCAAGTCGGATCTGGCGCGGATCATCCGCAAGGCGCTGCAATCGTAGCGGACCTCTCGTGTCCCGGACAAGGCGCAGCGCCATGAGCGCTGCGACGCAGAGCCGGAACCCAGAGACTCTCAGGGCGGACTTGGAGAGATCGGCCCCGGCTCAGCGGCGCATCATTGCACGATGCGCTGCGTCCGGGGCACGAGAGAGGATGGCCAATCGGCCTTACGACGCGCGTTGCGCCGCGGTCATCACGATGCGGATCAGGTCGGCGGCGTTGCGCGCGCCGAGCTTCTTCATAATGTTGGCGCGGTGGTCCTCGATCGTGCGCGGGCTGATGCCGAGCGTGCGGCCGGCTTCCTTGTTGGACGCACCCGAGGCGAACTGCTCGAGCACTTCGCGCTCTCTGCGCGTCAACGGCTCGCGTCCGGGGAAATGCAGCGAGCCGAACTTCGGTGATGCGTTCTCCGCCTGCCTGCGGGCATAGGCACCGATCGCCTCATCGAGCCGGGCGACGATCTCGCTGCCGCGGAACGGCTTCTCGATGAAGTCGAGCGCGCCGCTCTTGATCGCGCCCACTGCCATCGCAATGTCGCCCTGCCCGGAGATCATGAAGATCGGCGCCGGATAATCCTCGCCGTGAAGTTCCTTCAGAATGTCGAGACCGGACTTCCCGGGAATGTGCACATCGAGCAGGATCGCAGCTGGTGTTCGGCTCCGCGCAACAGAGAGCAGCGCCGCACCGTCCGCAAAGCAAATCACCTCATAGCCCGCCGCCTTCAACACCATCGACAAGGTGTCGCGAACGGCAGGGTCGTCGTCGACCACGAAGATTTCACCAGGAGAGCTTTGTTCGGCCATGTGCCACATCCAGTTGGCATGAGGGACTCGCGTCCGCACCAATCATCATGGCGCTTGGCGCGGATTCGGCCCACCCGCATTTGTACGGGACATGGACTTAACGCACAAGTAGCGGCATGGCGCCTAATCGCAGCGGACGGAGAATATCCATGCCAATTTGGCCTACACGTCGCTTCTTGTCGTAGACATCGAGAGCCGCGAGGTAATTGCGGCGCACCTTCCCTTGCTGATCGCACGGATCGAGACCAGCATGCGCCGGATCGCCGCAGCCCAGAGAACACGGCAGCGATAAAGAAGGTTCCGCAGTCGTCGTCTTGTTCCACGACGTCACGCGTCGTGATGCCACAGCCAACGCCGCTCTCGACGCTTGGCGGGCTGCCGTCGGTCTCGCTCGTGCAATGATTATCGGAATTCGGCAGCCCGGCCGTTGCGAGCAGCACTGCGGCCCACGCCCGGTCGCACGTCAGCACCGCGCCTAGGCGCGGTGCCGTTCCACGATGGCATCGGTGGCAACACCACCCCAAGTGTGAATCGCCGGCAGTCCCATCGCGGCTTTGCCGAGATTGGCGAGGCAGATGCGCAGAGCCGCAAGATCCAGCGGCTTCGGCAGGCTCTGGAGCTCGATCCCCACCGAACGGGCAAAGCTGCGGGCGCCACTGCGGCGCTTGCCGTCCATGCCGCTGATGACGATCACGGAACCCGCGAATTTCGCGCTCGCCATCTCGCGCAGCACGTCGATGCCGTCGCCATCCTCCAACACGAGATCGAGCGTCACGCAATCGAAGCGGGCCGCGCGGAGCTTCTCGATCGCATCCGCCACGGACGGCGCCACGGTGACTTCGTGGCCGGCCTGCCTGGCGGCGACCGTGATCAGGTGGCGTTGCGTGGCATCGTCGTCGACCACCAGGAGCTGAAGCGCTCTCCGCTCGGCGGCGTCGGGCAGGTTTGACGAGATGGGGGAAAGAGAGCTTCTGGGCATGCCGTATTCCTGAGATTGAGACCAGCAATGGATACACAGCTCGCGCTTAGGCGACGTAAAGCTGTTGCGGTCAATTGACTCGGATGTATTCAGCAGATGTGAAGCAACGCCCAAGGACCGGCGACAGGGCGGCCAGATCACGCCGCGGCGTCGTGACCGCCGGCTGCACCGCGCTTCTTCCTGTTCTTGCCGCGCAGGAACTGGATGTCCATCTCGGCACCATTGACGCGGACCAGTTCGCAGCGCCGGTACGCCAGACCCGTTGACGACAACAGCAGGAAGAACTCTTTCAGGTTCAGACCCTGGATCGACCCCTCGACCGTGAGGATGGCGTCGGTGTCGGAGATCGCGTTGAGCTTGCAATCCCGCCGCCAGGTGCCGTCGATGGCCATGATGCAGACATCATAGCCGCGGCTGAACGTGACGCGCTCCGCGCCCTTGCCATCCTCGGCCATGCCTATCGTCCCGCCATCGCCGCCATGCGCGGCGGCGCACCGGCGAGAGCCGGCTTGGCCGACGCCGCACGCAGGTCGTTCGGCTTGTAGAGGCCGCGCCGCTCCGGAATCGGCCTGAACACATCGGTCAGGCCGACCACGGTTTCGGCGGCGCCCAGCACCAGAAAGCCGTCGGGCTCGACCTGGCGCGCCAGCCGGTTGAAGATGTTGACCTTGGTCTCCTGGTCGAAATAGATCAGCACGTTGCGGCAGAAGATGACGTCGAAGGTGCCGAGCTGCGAAAAATCGTGCAGCAGGTTGAGCTGCCGATGCTGGATCATCGCTCGCAATTCCGGATTGACCTGCCAGGTCTCGCCGGTCTGCTTGAAATATTTGACCAGCATCTGGATCGGCAGGCCGCGCTGCACCTCGAACTGGCTGTAGACGCCGGCCTTGGCCTTCTCCAGCACTTCCTGCGAGAGGTCGGTCGCGATGATTTCGATGCGCCAGCCGGTGAGGGCCGAGCTCATGTCCTTCAGGCACATTGCCAGCGAGTAAGGCTCCTGCCCGGTCGAGCCGGCTGCGCACCAGATGCGCACGCTGCGCTTGCTCGCACGCGCCTTGATGATTTCCGGCATGATGTGGTCACGGAAATGATCGAACGGGACCTTGTCGCGAAAGAAGAAGGTCTCGTTGGTGGTCATCGCCTCGACCACGCTGGTGACCATCGCGCCGGAGCCGCCTTGCAGCTTCTGCACCAGTTCGCCGATGCTGGAGAGTCCGGCCTTGCGGGCGAGCGGCAGCAGGCGGCTTTCGATCAGATATTGCTTGTCCGCGGAAAGGTCGAGACCGGAATTGTCCTTCAAGAACTTGCGCAGATACTCATACTCGGTCGGATTCACGGAAGACCTCTTGCAGTTGTCGAGCGCGTTTCAGGCCGCCGTCTCTTCGCCCAGCGGGATCAGCCCGACTTCCTGGAATTTCGCCATCACGATGTCCTTGTCGAACGGCTTCATGATGTACTCGTTGGCACCGCCGCCCATCGCCTTCGTGATGTGGTCGATGCCGGTCTCGGTGGTGCAGAACACGACCATGGGTTCTTCGCCCCCGGGCATGCGGCGCAACGTGCTGAGGAACTGGAAGCCGTCCATCACGGGCATGTTCCAGTCGAGCAGGATGGCTTCCGGCATCGCCTTCTTGCAGTGGACCAGCGCCTCGACGCCGTCTTCCGCTTCGATCACCTGAAAACCCAGCGCTTCGACGATCCGGCGGGCAACCTTTCGGACGATGCTGGAATCGTCAACAACCAAACAAGTCTTCATTCTTGTTCTCCGACTCTAATATTTCCGGTGTGAGTTCACGCGGCCATCTGCACTTTGGTTTCGAGATCGAGGACGCGATCGACGTCGAGGACGACCATGAGCTGGCCGTCGAGGCGGTGGACGCCGCCGGCGAGCTTGGCCATGCGCGGGTCGAGGTTGACGGGGTTCTCCTCCATGCCGGCTTCGGGCAGGCGCAGCACCTCGCCGATCTGGTCGATCAAGAGGCCATAGGATTCGCCGCGCAGGTCGACGCCGACGGCCATCGGGGTCTTGCCATCCTC
>NZ_LMQJ01000027.1:0-61349 GCF_001424605.1 Bradyrhizobium sp. Leaf396 | reverse complement strand
GCCGGCACCCGGCCTTCCCTGCGCCCTCTTGGACGAGAGGGCGGAGAGATCAAGCAAAGCTCGGGCGAAACACGCCGCGAGATCGGGCAGGCGTGTCTGAGAATTGAGATGCCTGTGCCTGCCGCAACCGAGAGGGGGTAGGCCCGACTCACTCACGGATGCCGGCGTCGCCGTCGGAACGAGGTGCAGTTCTCCAGCTAAAAAATCAAAGGTTGTATAACATCGTCCCTGCGAGGTATCGCGGTAGGCTAATCCGTGTCTTCCTGGTTACGATTGTGCCGCCCGCGCAACACTCCTCTTCGATTTAACCCTCGTCGCGGGTGGTTCGCATCGCCGCCGCTTTTTGGCCACACCCGAACATGAATAAAATCGCTCTAATGTTTTAGAGAGCAGCGGCGGTCTTCGAAGGCAACGAGAAAATCCCAAGGTCGATTCAAATCTTGGCTCTGATTTTTCGGGTCTGAAAGGGTTGGCTGGGGAAACTGGTTGCATGGGCGCGAAGATCGACAAGCAGAGGCTGCCGAGCCGTCACGTGACGGAAGGCCCTGCGCGCGCGCCGCATCGGTCCTACTTCTATGCGATGGGTCTGACCACCGAGCAGATCCACCAGCCTTTCGTCGGCGTCGCCTCGTGCTGGAATGAAGCGGCTCCCTGCAACATCGCCCTGATGCGCCAGGCGCAGGCGGTGAAGAAGGGCGTGGCATCGGCCGGTGGGACGCCGCGCGAATTCTGCACCATCACCGTGACAGACGGCATCGCCATGGGCCATGACGGCATGCGCTCCTCGCTGCCGTCACGCGAATGCATCGCTGATTCCGTCGAACTGACCGTGCGTGGCCATGCCTATGATGCGCTGGTCGGGCTTGCCGGCTGCGACAAATCGCTGCCGGGCATGATGATGGCGATGGTCCGTCTCAACGTGCCCTCGATCTTCATTTACGGCGGCTCGATCTTGCCCGGCAATTTCCGCGGGCAGCAGGTCACCGTGCAGGACATGTTCGAGGCCGTCGGCAAGCATTCGGTCGGCGCGATGTCGGACGAGGATCTCGACGAGATCGAGCGCGTGGCCTGCCCTTCGGCGGGCGCCTGCGGCGCGCAGTTCACGGCCAATACGATGGCCACGGTGTCCGAGGCGATCGGCCTTGCGCTGCCATACTCGGCCGGTGCCCCGGCACCCTATGAGATCCGCGATGCGTTCTGCATGACCGCGGGCGAGAAGGTGATGGACCTGATCGCGTCCAACATCCGGCCGCGCGACATCGTCACCCTCAAGGCGCTGGAGAATGCGGCTGCCGTGGTCGCCGCGTCAGGCGGCTCGACCAATGCTGCGCTGCACCTGCCGGCGATCGCACATGAGGCCGGCATCAAGTTCGACTTATTCGACGTCGCCGAAATCTTCAAAAAGACACCATATGTCGCGGATTTGAAGCCGGGCGGCCGTTATGTCGCCAAAGACATGTTTGAAGTAGGTGGCATACCGCTTCTGATGAAGACGCTGCTCGACAACGGCTTCCTGCACGGTGATTGCCTTACCGTCACGGGCCGCACGATCGCCGAAAACCTCAAGAGCGTGAAGTGGAATCCGCACCAGGACGTGGTGCACCCGGCAGACAAACCCATCACCGTCACGGGCGGTGTGGTCGGTCTGAAGGGAAATTTGGCGCCAGAAGGTGCGATCGTGAAAGTCGCGGGAATGTCCAACCTCAGGTTCACCGGTCCGGCCAGGTGCTTCGACCGTGAGGAGGATGCTTTCGAGGCGGTTCAGAAGCGCACTTACCGCGAAGGCGAAGTGATCGTGATCCGCTACGAGGGGCCAAAGGGCGGCCCCGGCATGCGGGAAATGCTCCAGACCACAGCAGCGCTGACCGGCCAGGGCATGGGCGGCAAGATCGCGCTCATCACCGACGGCCGCTTCTCCGGCGCGACCCGCGGCTTCTGCATCGGCCATGTCGGGCCGGAGGCGGCGGTCGGCGGACCAATCGGGCTGCTTGAGGACGGCGATATCATCGAAATCGACGCGGTCGCCGGTACGCTTAACGTAAAATTGAGCGACGCCGAGCTCGCCCAGCGCAAGACCAAATGGAGCGCTCGCGCGACTAATCATACGTCGGGTGCGCTCTGGAAGTATGCTCAGCAGGTTGGACCAGCGGTCGGAGGGGCAGTGACCCATCCGGGCGGCGCGCACGAGAAACAGTGCTATGCGGACATTTAGGCGTGCCACAGTTGCGTTTGTGTTGGGGGCGGCCGCGCTGGCCGCGCCGGCGCTCGCCTTTGACGGTGCGCCGGTCAACCCCAAGGATGCGGCCATCCCGGTCGTGACCAACTTGCCGGGAACCGCGACGACCTTGCGCGGCAAGGTCGCGCCGGTGACGCAGGAAACCTCGCTCAGCGCCCTGCAATATGCTGCCGAGGGCGGTCACCCGATCGCGCAGTGGAAGCTCGGCCGCATGTACGCCAATGGCGACGGTGTCGCTCAGGACGATCTGCGCGCCTTCGAATATTTCAGCCGGATCGCCAACGCGCATGCCGAGGACAGCCCGTCGGCCCCGCAGGCGCAGATCGTGGCCAACGCCTTCGTCGCGCTCGGCCGCTACTATCTGGCCGGCATTCCGAATTCGAAGGTCAAGGCCGATCCGGACCGGGCGCGGGAGATGTTCTCCTATGCCGCCTCCTATTTCGGCAACGCGGACGCGCAGTACGATCTCGCCCGTCTGTACCTGAAGACCCCCGACGCCTCGCGTGAGGACTTCCGCTACGGTGCGCGCTGGCTTGGTCTCGCCGCGCAGAAGGGACAGCACCAGGCGCAGGCGCTGCTCGGCCAGATGCTGTTCAACGGCGACCGCCTGCCGCGGCAGGCCGCACGCGGCCTGATGTGGCTGACCCTGGCGCGCGACAGCGCAGGTCCCGACGAGGTCTGGATCAAGGAAAGCTACAACCGCGCCTTCGCCAAGGCCTCGGACGACGACCGCGCCATGTGCCTGCAGATGCTGGAGCAGTGGGTGCAGGGCCGCCGGGAGTAAGCGGCCGAGGCGGCTTCAGGCCGCCTCCAGATCCAGATCCGCCCATACCGGCACGTGGTCCGACGGCTTCTCCCAGCCGCGGACATAGCTGTCGATTCCGACATTGGCGAGCCGGTCGCTGGCTTGTGGCGACAGCAGCAGATGGTCGATGCGCAGGCCCTGGTTCTTCTGCCAGGCTCCGGCCTGGTAGTCCCAGAAGGTGTACAGCCCCGGCTCGTCGGTGACGGCCCGCAAGGCATCGGTCAGGCCGAGGCCGAGCAGGGACTGAAAGCTCTCCCGCGTCTCCGTCTTGAACAGGGCGTCCTCGGTCCAGGCGGCCGGATTGTGCACGTCGCGGGCATGCGGGATGACGTTGAAGTCGCCTGCGAGGATCAGTGGCTCCTCCGCCTTGAGACGCTCCTTCGAATATTCAAGAAGCCGCGACATCCATTTGAGCTTGTAAGGGTATTTCTCCGTCCCGACCGGATTGCCGTTGGGTAGATAGAGACAGGCGATACGCAGTACCCCGCGCTTGAGGGTCACCACGCCTTCGAGGAAGCGGGCATGCGTATCCTCCTCGTCGCCGGCGAGCCCCGACTTGGTCTCGTCGAACCGGAGCTTGGAGAGCAGGGCGACGCCGTTGAACGTCTTCTGCCCGTGCGTGACCACGTTGTAGCCGAGCGCCTCGATCTCCAGCCGCGGGAAGGCCTCGTCGACGCATTTGATCTCCTGGAGGCAGACGATGTCGGGCTGGCACTCCTTCAACCAGGTCAGGAGGAGATCAATCCGCTGCCGGACCGAGTTCACGTTCCAGGTGGCTACTCTGATGGACATATCGACGGCTCCGGGCAGGAGGCATGGTTAGAACAAACTGCAAACGCGCCCGTCAAGGACGCCGCAAAATCACCCACAAAATTAACCCGGCTTAAGCAGGCGGCAGGTCATTGATCGTCAAAAGGTTGCTGATGGGATGGCCGGACAGTCAATGAAGCGAATTGAGCCGCGTGACGGCCTGATCGGCGCATTCCTGTATTGGCTCGGCGGCTTCGAGATCGAGGACGGCCTGATCGCCGATCTCAGCGAGCGGCAGGTCCGCCGCATCCGCGCCAAGCAGATCGACGCCGTGACGCGGTTGATCCCGGTCACCATGGCGGTGACGATGCTCAACGTCGCCATCGTCCTGATCATGTTCTGGGGCAGGGGCTGGAACGACTTCCTCGCGATCTGGGGCCTGACGCTCGCCGCCACCGCTTCGCTTGCGGTGCGCTCATGGCGTCGGTCGCATCAAAATCCGCCGCAGGAAGCCTCCACCCGCGCTGGCCGACAGATGCTGCGGCAGGCCTTCTTCCTCGCCGCAATCTGGGGCGCGCTGCCGCTCGCCCTGTTCAGCCGCATCGAGCCGACCGGCCAGCTGATCCTGGCCTGCCTGATGGTCGGCATGATGTCGGGCGGCGCCTTCACGCTCTCGACATTCCCTCGTGCGGGTCTCGTCTATCTCGCCACCATGACCGTCGCCTGCGCCGGTGCGCTGCTCCTGTGCGGCACCGGGCCCTATCTGGTGACCTCGGTGTTCCTGCTATTGTTCGCATTCTTCATGGCGCGCAACATCGTCTCGCAGGGCAACCTGTTCCTTGGCAATCTCAAGGCCCAGCTCGAGCTCGAGCGCCAGACCGAGATCATCTCGCTGCTGCTGAAAGACTTCCAGGAGAACGCCAGCGACTGGCTGTGGCAGACCGATGCCGACGGGCATCTGGTCGACGTACCCCAACGCTTCGCGGACGTCGCGCAGCTGCCGCTTCCACTGCTGAAGGGATCACATTTCGCCGATGTGCTCGACATGCTTTGCCCAGAGGACAAGCGCGCAGCCTACAACGTCGTCGGCCTGATGGAGCAGAATGAACCGCTGCACGAGATGAACCTCACGGTCGTCGCCGGCGGCGAGGCGCGGCTGTGGTCGCTGACGGCCAAGCCGGCCTATGACCGCGACGGCCAGTTCCTCGGTTATCGCGGCTTCGGCCGCGACGTCACCGAACGCTGGCGCGCTGAAAAGGCCGAGGCCGAAAGCCGCGCCAAGTCCGACTTCCTTGCGGTGATGAGCCACGAGATCCGCACGCCGATGAATGGTGTCCTCGGGCTCGCCAGCATGTTGCTTGAAACCACGCTCGACCCCGAGCAACGCGAAGCCGTCGCCACGATCCGCGACTCCGGCGATAATCTCCAGCGTATCCTCAATGACATTCTCGACTTGTCCAAGCTTGAGGCCGGGCGCTTCACCTTCGAGGCGATCGATTTCGCCCCGCAGGCGCTGGTCGAAGCTGTCGCAACCGTTGTTCGCGCAGGCGCCAAGAGCAGGGGACTGACCGTCAACGTCGAGCTCGATCCAAACCTGCCGCCGACGCTGCGCGGCGACGTCGCGCGCATCCGCCAGGTGCTGCTCAATCTCGCATCCAATGCGGTGAAGTTCACCGATGAAGGCGAGGTGACGATTTCGGTCACCTGCCAGGCGCGGCGCGACTTGCTGGCGACCGTCGAATGGACGGTCACCGACAGCGGCATCGGCATCGCCCCGGAAAAGCTGGGCCAGCTCTTCAGCGACTTCGCCCAGGCTGACGCTTCGATCAGCCGCCGCTTTGGCGGCACCGGCCTCGGGCTTGCCATCTCACGGCGGATCATCGAGCAGATGGGCGGCACCATCGGAGTCACCTCGACGCCGGGCGAGGGCTCGAGTTTCCGCTTCACGCTGGTGTTGCCTTGGAGTCAGGTGCCGGTATCGGACCAGGCCACAGGCCGCGATGAGGCCGAGGAGCTCAAGGCCCGTATCGCCACTCTCGACCGGCCGCTGAAGGTGCTGGTCGCGGAGGACGATGCAGTCAATCGGATGGTCGTAAGCAAGATGCTGGGCGCGTTCGAGGTCGAATTGCGTGTCGTCACCGATGGTGTCGAGGCCGTCGCGGCGGCATCCGAGAGCGATTACGATGTCGTGCTGATGGACGTGCGCATGCCCGATATGGATGGGCTCGCCGCGACGCGGGCGATCCGGGCGCAAGGCGGGAGCTGCAAAGCCTTACCCATCATAGCACTCACGGCCAATGCCTTCTCGGAGGATGTCAAGATCTGCCGCGAGGCGGGCATGTCGGACTTCCTTGCCAAGCCGCTGCGCAAGCCGGCGCTGGTCGCGGCGTTGCTGCGTGCGCTCGACGGCTACACCATGTCGGAGGACGCGCCGCTCCAGCCGGAGCTGGCGCCGATCGAGGTGGAGTGGACGGAGGAGGAAAGGCAGATAACCGGAGCGTAACCGCCTCAGACCGAGAAGCTGGTGCCGCAGCCGCAGGACGCAGTGGCGTTCGGATTGTTGACGCGGAACGAGGCGCCGATCAGGTCATCGACGAAATCGACCTGCGACCCCGCCAGGAACGGCTGGGAGGCGGAATCGACCAGCACCACCGCACTGTCCTGCTCGATCACGAGATCGTCGTCGGTACGGGCCCGGTCGATGTCGAACTTGTACTGGAAGCCGGAGCAGCCGCCGCCCTCGACGGAGATGCGCAGCATCGCGCCGGAGCCTTCGCCCTTGAGGATCTCCCCAATCCGGCGTGCGGCGCGGTCACTGATGGTCACGGCAGTCGTCATGGTCGGTCTCCGATCGTCCCGCAGTCACAGAAAGGTCTTGCCCATTTCATTTGGTGTCCCGCGTCCGGCATAGTTAAGTGCAAGGATACGCAGAATCAAATGGATAGGGACTAAATTCGTCGTGTCCGTCGGAATGGCAGCCCCCCGCGCGCCCTATGCCTGCGACCCCGATCGCAGCCGAGGCCGGCTGGTCACCGAGCCCCCGAGCCGGACCCGCAGCCCGTTCCGGCGGGATTGCGACCGGGTCATCCATTCCACCGCGTTCCGCCGCCTGAAGTACAAGACCCAGGTGTTCGTGTTCCATGAAGGCGACCATTATCGCACCAGGCTGACCCACTCGCTGGAGGTGGCACAGATCGCCCGAGCGCTGGCCCGACAGCTCGGGCTGGATGAGGACCTTACGGAAACCCTGGCGCTCGCCCACGATCTCGGCCATCCGCCCTTTGGCCATGCCGGCGAGCGGGCGCTGGATGCCTGCCTGAGGGAGTTTGGCGGCTTCGATCACAACGCCCAGACGCTCCGCGTCGTCGCTTCGCTCGAGCACCGCTATCCCGAGTTCGATGGGCTGAACCTGACCTGGGAGGCGCTGGAAGGAATCGTCAAGCACAACGGTCCGCTCACCGATCGCAGCGGCGCCCCGGCCGGACGCTATCGTGAGCACGGCATTCCCGTCGGGATAGCCGACTACATCAAGACCTATGACCTTGAATTGTGGAGCTTCGCCTCGCTGGAAGCGCAAGTCGCCGCAATCGCGGACGATATCGCTTACGATGCCCACGACATCGATGACGGCCTGCGGGCCGGCCTCTTCAATCTCGACGATCTGAAGGTGATGCCGCTCACCGCGGAGATCATTGCCGAGACTTCGGCGCACTATCCCGATCTCGAAGACGTCAGGCGCGGTGCCGAACTGGTGCGCGAGCTGATCTCGCATCTGATCGGTGCGGTGTTCACCGAGGCCCAGAGGAACCTTGCGGCGCTCAAGCCGCAATCGGCCCAGGATGTCCGGCAGCAGAGCAGGGCGCTGATCGCGTTTCCCGCCGAGGTCGCCGAGGAGGAAGCCGCCATCAAGGGCTTCCTGTATCAGCACATGTATCGCCACGAGCGCGTGATGCGGGTGATGGGGCAAGCGGAGCAGATCCTGTTCGACCTGTTCGCAAGGTATTTGAAGGAGCCGTCCGAACTGCCGCCTGAATGGCTGCTGGGCGCGGAGGCGGACAATGAGGGCGACCGGGCGCGCCGGATCGGCAATTTCATCGCCGGAATGACCGACCGTTTCGCTCTGACCGAGCACCAGCGGCTTTTTGACTCGACCCCGGATTTGCGTTAGGCGGCGCCCATGCCCCAGACCTCCTCATCCCTACATCTGTTCGCCGACGTGCTGGCGCGCGTGCACGCCGCCTGCCGCGCGCTCGCCGCGGAAGCCAATTGGCCCGAGGGCATCGATTTCTCGCGCGTCGTTGTCGAGCCGCCGCGCGATGCCTCACATGGCGACATGGCGACCAACGCAGCCATGGTGCTGGCGAAGGAGGCGAAGGCCAAGCCGCGCGATCTTGCCGAGAATATCGCCGAGCGGCTTCGTGCCGACACGCTGATCGCCAAGGTCGACGTCGCCGGACCCGGCTTCATCAACTTGACGCTGAAGCCAGCAGCCTGGGCCGAGGCGCTGCGGACGGTGCTGCGCGAAGGGGCCGATTATGGCCGTGTCCGCGGCGGCGCCAGAGTCAATGTCGAGTACGTCTCTGCCAATCCGACTGGGCCGATGCATGTCGGCCATTGCCGCGGCGCGGTGTTCGGCGACGCGCTGGCGAGCCTGCTTCAGTTCGCAGGTCACGACGTCACGCGCGAATATTATATCAACGACGCCGGCGCCCAGGTCGACGTGCTCGCGCGCTCAGCGTTCCTGAGGTATCGCGAGGCGCTCGGCGAGAACATCGGCGCCATTCCGGAAGGGCTCTATCCCGGCGACTACCTCAAGCCGGTCGGAGCGGCGCTGGCCAAGGAGCATGGCGACAAGCTCCTGGCGAAGAGCGAGGCCGAATGGTTGCCGACAGTGCGCGCCAAGGCGATCGGGATGATGATGGACGAGATCAAGGACGATCTCGCCGCCCTCAACATCCGCCATGACGTATTCTTCTCCGAGCGCTCCCTGATCGAGACCGGAAACAACAAGGTTGCCGAGACCATCGATTTCCTGAAGGCCAAGGGCGACATCTATGAAGGCCGACTGCCGCCGCCGAAGGGCGCGCCGGTCGAGGATTGGGAAGACCGTGAGCAGCTGTTGTTCAAGGCGACGGCCTACGGCGACGACGTCGATCGTCCGCTGATCAAGTCGGACAATTCCTACACCTACTTCGCTTCCGACATTGCCTATCACAAGAACAAGTTCGACCGCGGCTTTGCCGAGATGATCGACGTCTGGGGCGCCGACCATGGCGGCTACATCAAGCGCATGCAGGCGGCGGTGAAGGCGACGACGTCAGGCAGGGGGGCGCTCGACGTCAAGATCGTGCAGTTGGTGAAGCTGCTGCGCAATGGCGAACCGGTGAAAATGTCCAAGCGAAGCGGGGACTTCGTCACCTTGCGTGAGGTGGTGGATGAGGTCGGCCAGGACGCCGTCCGCTTCATGATGCTCTACCGCAAGAACGATGCGGTGCTCGATTTCGACCTTGCCAAGGTCATGGAACAGTCGCGCGACAACCCGGTTTTCTATGTCCAGTACGGCCACGCCCGCGGCCATTCGATCTTCCGCAACGCGCGCGCCGAGGTGTTCCCGGAGCTGCCTGAGGATACCGGTACTCGGATCGCCTGGCTCGGTGAGTCGGCGGTCGAGCGGCTGTCGGACCCGGTCGAGCTTGAACTTCTCAAGCGCCTCGCAATATATCCACGTGTGCTCGAAGCCGCCGCCGCGGCCCACGAGCCGCACCGAATCGCCTTTTATCTCTATGATTTAGCCAGCGAATTTCATGCACTTTGGACGAAGGGGCGCGATTTGCCCTATTTACGCTTCATTATCAATAATGATGCAGATCTAACGAAGGCGCGGCTGGCCATGGTCCAGGGCGTCGTCTCGGTCCTGGCATCGGGCCTCGCCATCCTCGGCGTCCATGCCCCGGACGAGATGCGGTAGTTTGGGGCGAACTACTTAAGGGGATTCGGGGGTAACCGGCAGAAGCCGGATCGCTTAGACTTGGTTGAAAGCCTTGTGGGTCGAAAGCCGTGCCTTGGTCGAGGGGCGCGCGGCTTTCCCGAAGGGACGCATCATCACGATGGCCGAACGATATCAGGACAGACCGTTTCCTTCCGATGACTATGGTCGCGGTGGCGATCAGTATGGGAAGGCGGAGAGCGATCCCTTGGCCGAGCTCGCCCGTCTGATCGGGCAGACCGATCCGTTTGCGGCGCAGGGACGGCCGGCTGCGCGCTCCCCGGCCGCGCCCACGCAAAGCTATGGGGAAGACGGGTACCGCCAGCACGACGACCGGCAGGACTACGCCGAGCAGGCCTCGCCGCCTGGGCCACCCTCATGGATGCGGCGCGCCAATGTGCAGCCGCAGCCGGCACCCGCGCCGGAGCCTGACTATCCCGTCTCGGTAAGCCCGGTTCATCCGCTACATCGCTATTCGGCCAGGTCCGCCGCGCCCGAACCTGTTCATCAGCCGCAGGCCTATCAGGATCACGGCCAGGAGAATCAGTCTTACCAGGATCAGTCCTACCAGGATCAGGCCTACCAGCAGCACCGTCCGTCTTACCAAGAGCAGTCCTATCAGGAGCCGTACGCGCCGGATCCTTCGCGCTACGATGATGCGCTCTACGGCCGCCTCGAGACAGGTGAGCAGGACTATCAGCGCGATCCGTCCTATCCGGACGATCCTTATGCGTTCCAGAGCGACTATCCCGAAGCCGAACTCGACGAGCCGAAGAAGCAGCGCGGCGGCATGATGACAGTCGCGGCGATCCTGGCGCTTGCCGTGGTGGGCACTGGTGCGGCCTTCGCGTACAAGACCTATATCGGCTCGCCCCGCAGCGGCGAGCCGCCGATCATCAGGGCCGACAATGCGCCGACCAAGATCGTGCCCGCGCCGAGCGATTCCTCGGCCAAGGTGCCGGACCGGATGGTCAGCGGTGACGGCACTGAGAAGATCGTGCCGCGCGAGGAAGCCCCGGTCGACGTCAACGCAAAGGCGGGCGGTCCCCGAGTGGTGTTCCCGCCACTGAACCAGAATGCGAACCCACCGTCTGTGGCGAGCGTCTCGCCGTCTGCAATTCCCGCGCCGAGCTCGGGAGCCGTCCCGAGCAATGGAACGTTGCCAAGCAATTCGCCGCGCCCGATCCGGACCGTGGCCGTGAAGGGAGACCAGACCGACAGCGCGCCACCGCAATCGGCTGCAGTCAAGCCGACGCCAGCGGCGCCGAAGCCTGTTGCTGCACCCGCTGTGCCGGCCACGCCGCGCAATCCGCCGACCTCGGCCAATGCCAGCGTCCATCAGCCGATGTCGCTGGCCCCGCAACCGGCGGCCGAGCCTTCGCAGAGGATGGCTGCGACTAGTCCGACTCCGCTCGCGCCCGCCAGCAGCGGCGGCGGCTACATCGTACAGGTCTCCTCGCAGCAGAGCGAGGACAGTGCCGCCGCGTCCTACCGCGTGCTTCAGAGCAAGTACGGCAACGTACTCGGCTCCCGCTCGCCGGTGATCAAGCGGGTCGACCTCACCGACAAGGGCAAGGGGATCGTCTACCGCGCCTTCGCTGGCCCGTACGCTTCGGCCGAGGAGGCGACGCAGGCTTGCAACAGCCTGAGGGCCGCCGGCTTGTCCGCCTGCTTCGTCCAGAGGAATTAAAGGCCGTTTCCTTGACCCCCTCGCGGGTCAGGGTTAATCGGCCGTCATGAGCACGCGGGCCTTCATTACCGGCGTATCCGGAACGGAACTCACCGCCGCCGAGCGGGAGTTTATCCGTGACCAGCGCCCGTGGGGCTTCATCCTGTTCAAGCGCAATGTCGCGACGCCGACGCAAGTCGCTGCGTTGGTTGCGGAATTGCGCTTTGTCGCGAATGCTCCCGACGCGCCTGTCCTGATCGATCAAGAGGGGGGACGGGTGCAACGGCTGGGCCCGCCGCACTGGCCGGTCTACCCGGCGGGCGCCACGTTCGCGGCCTTGTACGACACTGATTCGGCCCTCGGGCTTACCGCGGCGCGTCTCAGCGCACGGCTTATCGCGGCCGATCTCGCCGATCTCGGCATCACTGTGGACTGCCTGCCGCTGGCCGACGTGCCGGTGCCGGGCGCCGATGCGGTCATTGGCAACCGGGCCTACGGCACTGAGCCGGGCAAGGTCGCGGCTATTGCCCGGGCGGTCACCGAGGGGCTGGAGCAGGGCGGCGTGCTGCCGGTGCTCAAGCACATTCCTGGGCACGGCCGGGCCACCGCCGACACTCATTTCAAGCTGCCGACGGTCGACACGCCTCGGGCCGAACTGGAACGGACCGATTTCGCCGCGTTCAAGCCGCTCGCGGACCTGCCGATGGCCATGACTGCACATGTTGTGTTTAGCGCCGTGGACCCCGCCCATCCGGCGACGACATCTGCGACAATGATTGCTGACGTGATTCGCGGCGCAATCGGGTTCCAGGGTTTGTTAATGAGTGATGACGTGTCGATGAACGCGCTGTCGGGGAATATCGCCGAGCGGACCCGCGCCATCTTCGCGGCCGGCTGCGACGTGGCCCTGCATTGCAACGGCAACATCGAGGAGATGCGCGACGTCGCCGGCCAGGCACCCGAACTGTCCGGCAGGGCGCTGGAGCGCGCGAACGCCGCGCTTGCGGCCCGCAAGCCGCCGCAGCCGTTCGATCGGGCGGCCGCACGCGCGGAACTGGACGCATTGATCGCACGGGCAAACACGGCATCCGCATGACCGCAGAAATCCTATCGTTCGAAACCGGGCGGCCAGCAGAGCTCGCCGAGGGTGAGCCGGCGTTGGTGGTGGATGTCGAGGGCTATGAAGGGCCTCTCGACCTGCTGCTCGCGCTGGCGCGTCAACAGAAGGTCGACCTCGCCAAGATTTCGATCCTGGCGCTCGCCGACCAGTACCTTCACTTCATCGAGGCCGCGCGGAAGATTCGGCTGGAGCTGGCGGCTGACTACCTCGTCATGGCGGCCTGGCTCGCCTTCCTGAAATCGCGGCTATTGCTGCCGGAGCCGCCGAGCGCGGAGGGGCCGAGCGCGGAGCAGATGGCGACGGCGCTGGCCAACCGCCTGCGCCGCCTCGAAGCCATCCGCGAAGCCGCCAACCGGCTGATGAACCGGCCGCAATTGCAGCGCGACATCTTCCCGCGGGGCGAGCCCGAGCAGATCGCCGAGATCAAGCATCCGAAATACACGGCAACGCTCTACGATCTGCTGACCGCCTATGCCGCGCAGCGCCAGTCGCGCGTGCTGGCGAGCGTGCATCTGGCCAAGCGCACGGTGTGGTCACTTGCCGAAGCGCGCGCCACGCTGGAGCGATTGGTTGGCAGCCTCAACGAACAGGATGACTGGGGCGTGCTGGACGATTTCCTGATCCGACACGTCGCCGATCCGACGCAGCGGGCAACAGTGTTCGCCTCGAGCTTCGCCGCCGCGCTTGAGCTGGTGCGCGAAGGCCAGCTCGAGCTGAACCAGAAAGAGGCGTTTGCGCCGATCTATTTCCGGAAAGGGCGCCAAAAACCGGTCCTGGACGCAGCTCCTGCGCCTGATGCGCCGGTCGCCTAAGTGCAAGAAGGAGAATCTGCCATGGCAAGCCTGGCTGAAGTGCGCGTAGAAGAGGCCGAGCCGATGGAGAACGAATCCCAGGCGCGTCCGGAGGAATTGCGGCTGCTGGAAGCGCTGCTGTTTGCGTCGAGTGAGCCGCTGGATACCGCCACGCTGGCCAAGCGGATGCCGGAGGGCGTCGATGTCAAGGCCGCGCTCGAGCAGCTGCAGGCCGACTATGCCCTGCGCGGGGTAAACCTCGTTCGCGTCGCCAACAAATGGACCTTCCGCACTGCCGGCGATCTCGCTTGGCTGATGACCCGGGAGAGTACCGAGACGCGCCGCCTGTCGCGTGCCGCGATCGAGGTGCTGGCGATCATCGCCTACCACCAGCCCGTGACGCGTGCCGAGATCGAGGAGATCCGTGGCGTCGTCACCTCAAAGGGCACGCTCGACGTGCTGCTGGAGACCGGCTGGATCAAGCCGCGTGGCCGCCGCAAGACGCCGGGCCGTCCCTTGACCTTCGGAACCACTGAGGAATTCCTGTCGCAGTTCACCCTTGAACAGCTCGGCGATCTGCCGGGCCTGGAAGAGCTGAAGGGCACGGGTCTGTTGGATTCGCGCCTGCCGACCGGATTTAGCGTACCGACGCCGTCCGATGATCCGGCGCTGCGCGAGGACGAGGATCCGCTGGAACCAGGCGACCTCGATCTTGCGCTGGCGCCAGCGGTCGAGCCCGAGACCTCGCAGGAGCCGCCGGCAAGTGGCGATGAGGGAGCCGGCGAGGGTAGCAGCGAAGGTGGCACCAACGAGTGAGTCCCGGTGCTTTACGGCCCCTGCGACCGGTTAACACTAGCAAGATTGCGTAGTGCCGACAGCGAATTGGCGCCGCCTTGGTCCTTGTTTTTGAGACCTGCCAAGCCTAGGTTTCGGTGAAGATCGGCCGGGTCCCCGGCCATGCGCGTTTGGAGGGTTGCAGGATGGGTTCACTCAGCATTTGGCACTGGATCTTGGTGATCGCAGTGGTCCTGCTGCTGTTCGGCCGCGGCAAGATTTCGGATCTGATGGGCGACGTGGCGCAGGGCATCAAGGCGTTCAAGAAGGGCATGCAGGACGACGACAAGCCCGCAGACAAGCCCGAGCCGGCGAAGTCCATCGAGCACAATGGCGCGCCGACCGCGTCCCGGTCCGACGTCGGCAGCAAGGCCGTCTGAGCCGAAAGAGCACGCGAGACGTGGGTAGCGGCCCCGATCCTGCGCGCGAGGGATTGGGCCGGCTTCGGCTGGCGTGAACGGAAGACCTCATGTTCGACATCGGGTGGAGTGAACTGGTCCTGGTCGGGGTCGTGGCCCTGATCGCCATCGGCCCGAAAGAGCTGCCGGGCGTGCTGCGTATGGTCGGACAGTGGATGGGCAAGGCCCGCAAGATGGCCGCCGAATTCCAGGGCCAGTTCCAGGAAGCTATGCGCGAGGCGGAGATGGCCGACCTCAAGAAGAGCTTCGACGAGGTCAAGGAAGCCGCGACCGGCTTCACCAGCAACAATCCGCTCACCTCGCTCCAGAAGGACGTCAGCGACGCGCTTCGTGTTGATGCGCTGGACAAGCCGGCGGAGACGTCGACGACGACAGCCGTCGATCCGCCTTCGACGCCCACGACCCCGGAAGCGCCGACACCCGCGACCTTCATGGAAGCCGAGGCCCATGCAGCTGCGAACGAGCCGCTCGCGATCACTCGTGAGGTCGAACAGGCGGCGGTTGCGCAGGACACCGCACCATCCGAGGCAATCAAGGACGCCAAAGCGTCATGACCGACGCCGATATCGAGGCCAGCAAAGCCCCGCTGATGGACCATTTGATCGAGCTGCGTTCGCGGCTCATCAAGGCGCTGCTTGGCTTCGGCATTGCCTTCATCTTCTGTTTCTTCTTCGCCAAGCAGATCTACAACGTGCTGGTCTGGCCGTTCGTGTGGGTGGCGGGGCCCGAGAATTCGAAGTTCATCTACACGGCGCTGCTGGAATATTTCATCACGCAGCTGAAGCTCGCGCTGTTTGGGGCAGGCTTCATCTCGTTTCCAATCGTGGCGACGCAGATCTACAAGTTCGTCGCGCCCGGACTCTACAAGCACGAGAAGCAGGCTTTCCTGCCATATCTGGTCGCCACCCCCTTCTTCTTCGTGCTGGGCGCGGCGCTGGTCTACTTCGTCGTGTTGCCGATGCTGGTCCGCTTCTCGCTCGGCATGCAGCAGACCGGCAGCGACGAGACAGCACAGATCCAGTTGCTGCCCAAGGTCGGCGAATACCTGTCGCTGATGATGTCGCTGATCTTCGCCTTCGGCATCGCTTTCCAGCTTCCGGTGATTCTGACGCTGCTCGGGCGGATCGGCATCGTCAGCTCGACGATGCTGCGCGAGAAGCGCCGCTACTTCATCGTCTTGGCCTTCGTGATCGCAGCCGTGCTGACGCCGCCCGACGTGCTCAGCCAGTGCTCCCTCGCGTTTCCGCTAATGGCGCTGTACGAGGGCTCGATCCTCGCGGTGGCGATGGTGGAGAGGAAGGCGGCCGCCGCACAGGCTGCGACCGGTACCGACGTCTCGACGCCGGCCAATCCGGCGGAGTAGGGCGCTTTCGTCCGATCATCGCGCTGCTCCGCCATGATTCGTCATACCCGGGCTTGACCCGGGCATCCACGACTTGATCTAAGGCGGCAGACACGTGGATGGCCGGGATAGACCCGGCCACGACGGGAAAGCAGCCATGCACGACATCAAATCGATCCGCGACAATCCGCAAGCCTTCGACGCCGGCCTCGCACGGCGCGGTTTGAAGCCGATGTCGGCCTCGCTGCTGGCGATCGACGAGAAGCGGCGCGCGGCCATCCTCGCCTCCGAGCAGGCGCAGGCGCGGCGCAATGCGGCCTCCAAGGAGATCGGCGACGCCAAGAAGGCCAAGGACGAGGCGCGCGCAGCGAAGCTGATGGCCGAAGTGGCCGAGCTCAAAACCACGATGCCGCAGCTCGAAGCCGCTGCGAAGGCAGCCGACGAGGAACTGGCGAAAGAGCTGTCGGCAATCCCGAACATTCCTTTCGATGACGTGCCTGATGGGGTCGACGAGCACGGCAACGTCCAGCACCATGTGTTCGGTAAAAAGCGGAACTACAGCTTCGCACCGAAGCTCCATGACGATCTCGGCGCCGCGCTCGGCTACATGGACTTCGAGGCGGCCGCAAAGCTCTCTGGTGCGCGTTTCGTCGTGCTCAAGAAGGCGCTGGCGCGGCTCGAACGCGCCATCGGCCAGTTCATGCTCGACCTGCACACGACAGAGCACGGCTACACCGAGATCAATCCGCCGCTGCTGGTCCGCAATGAGGTGATGTTCGGCACCGGGCAGCTGCCGAAATTCGAGGACGATCAGTTCTGGGCGATCAAGGGCGAACTGCTCGCATCGCCGGACCATGAGCGGCTGAAGACGGAGCGCCTCGGCCTGATCCCCACCGCTGAAGTCTCGCTGACCAATCTTGCGCGCGAATCCATCCTCGACGAGAAGCAGCTGCCGATGCGCCTCACGGCGCTGACGCCGTGCTTCCGCGCCGAGGCGGGCGCTGCGGGACGGGACACTCGTGGCATGATCCGCCAGCATCAGTTCACCAAGGTCGAGCTGGTCTCGATCACGACGCCCGAGACCAGCAAGGACGAGCTGGAGCGGATGCTGTCCTGCGCCGAGCAGGTGCTGCAACGGCTCGGCCTGCATTATCGCGTGATGACGCTGTGCGCAGGGGACATGGGCTTCTCGTCGCAGAAAACCTATGACATCGAGGTCTGGATGCCCGGGCAGGGCGATGGCGGTATGTTCCGCGAGATCTCGAGCTGCTCGGTCTGCGGCGACTTCCAGGCCCGGCGCATGGATGCCCGCTCGCGCGGGCCGGACGGCAAGCCGCGCTTCGTGCACACGCTGAACGGCTCCGGCACCGCCGTCGGTCGGGCACTGATCGCTGTGATGGAGACATATCAGCAGGAGGACGGCTCGATCGCTGTGCCGGACGTGCTCCAACCCTATATGGGCGGCCTAAAGGTGGTCGCGCGCGAGTAGGGTTGCGAAGATTGGCCGGCCGGCTATCCTGCTGGCGCCTCAACGCGAACCCACCGTTCATGCCCTTGCACCGCGACATCTTCTGGGTCGGCCGACAATGGGCGGTGACTGGTGCCGGAATCCAGGCCATCGATCAGCGCCTTCGCGGTGTGCTCGACATCGCGATCGCGCGGCTCTGGGACGATGATCTCGTGCAGAGCCGACGGGCCAAGCCTGGTGTCAATGCTGCCGACTTCGACAAGGCGCTGACGGTGGCACGCGAACGCTTTCCGAAGGCGCCGGTGTCTGGTCCGGTCGTCGCCCAGCGGGGGACGCTCGGCGCGATCGAGACTCCCGTCGTAAGTCCTGTCGTGCCGGCGATGAGCCTGCGCGCGGAAGGCCGGCTCGCGCGCTTCCTGCCGCAATGGCGGATTCGTCGCTAGCGGGGATCGGGGGGAACCTGCCGCCCGGGCTCCGATCAGGCCGGTTTGCCTGATGGGCCACGGCCGGATATGACAGATCAAACGGCTTTTGTGGAAGCGATCTGGCGCATGCGCATTCTCTGCACCAATGACGACGGCATTCACGCCCCAGGGCTCAAGGTCGTGGAGGAGATCGCGCGTGCCTTGTCCGACGATGTCTGGGTGGTGGCGCCCGAGCTCGACCAGTCCGGCGTGTCGCACTCGCTGTCGCTAAACGATCCCTTGCGCCTGCGCGAAGTCGGCCCGCGCCACTTTGCTGTGCGCGGCACGCCGACGGACTGCGTCATCATGGGAGCCCGCCATATCCTGGGGGCCAAGCTGCCCGATGTCGTGCTGTCCGGGGTCAACAAGGGTCGCAACGTGGCCGAGGACGTGGTCTATTCCGGCACCATTGCTGGCGCGCTGGAGGGCACCATCCTGGGGCTGCCGTCGTTTGCGTTGTCGCAAGAGTTCAGCGTTGAGACCCGCGACCGGCCGCCGTGGGACACCGCGCGCAAGTTCGGACCCGACATCGTGCGCAAGGTGATCGCCGCCGGTGTTCCAAAGGACACGGTGATCAACGTCAACTTCCCGTCATGCGCGCCGGAGGATGTGCTGGGCGTCCGCGTCACGCGGCAGGGCAAGCGCAACCTCGGCTTCCTCAGGATCGACGAGCGCAGGGACGGCCGCGGCAATCCGTATTTTTGGATCGGCTTCGAGCGGACAGCAATGCTCGACACGCCCGACGCCGGCACCGATCTGGCGGCGCTGCGGGAGCGCTACGTCTCGGTCACCCCGCTCAGGCTCGACCGCACCAATGAGGCGTTTTCGGAGCAGCTCAGCGCGACGCTGAAATAGGCCTAGCCGCCGCGAAGCGCGGCTTCGATGGTCTTGCCGAGCGCGTCGAGCTGGAACGGCTTCTGAAGCGCCGGCCGGTCGCGGTACTGTTCGGGCAGGCCGGAGGAGCCGTAACCGGTGGCGAAGATGAACGGGCAGCCCTTCGCCATGATGACATCGGCCACCGGCGAGATGACCTTGCCGTTGACGTTGACGTCCAGAATTGCCAGGTCGAAATCAGTGGTCTGCGCCAGCCGCATGGCCTCGGCGATGTCGCCCGCTTCAGCGGCAACCTTGTAGCCGAGCTCCTCCAGCATATCCGCGACCATCATTCTGATCATGACCTCGTCCTCGACGAGGAAAACAGAGCGGCCCGAAAGCCCTGTCGCAGTCATAGGTGAGTCCTTGCCCATTCTCGCGAACGTTCGCAGATAACGATAAGTGACGCAATGCGCGTTTCGGCGAAGGCAAACCCGCAAATGGCTTAGCGCCTTGAAGGCCCGATTGTGGTCAAATGCCGGGCCGAAAGGCTAGCATGAGTTCCTGAGCCGGAACAAGATTCTCGCCTCGGGGTCTTGCGGCGCAGTGCGGCGTTCCGCCAGACGAGATGAGCAGCAGCAATGACGTCCCAGCACCACCCGCCGGAAAAGATGATGTTTCAGCTGACGCTGAGGCGTCGCGGCATCAGCGATCAGGCCGTGCTGCGGACGATGGAGGAGGTGCCCCGCGAGCTTTTCGTCGACGAAGCCGATCGTGACGGCGCCTATCGCGATAGCGCGTTGCCGATCGCCTGCGGGCAAACCATCAGCCAGCCTTTCGTCGTCGCCTATATGACCGAGCAGCTCCAGCTCCAGAAGCAGCACCGGGTGCTCGAGATCGGCACCGGCTCCGGCTACCAGGCTGCGGTGCTGTCGCGGCTCGCCGGCCAGGTGCTGACGGTCGAGCGCTATCGCAAGCTCGCCGATACGGCACGCGCCCGGCTTGAAAAGCTCGATTGTCACAATGTCGAGGTGATGCTCGGCGACGGTCTCAATCTGCCTCCCAACATTGGTCCATTCGATCGCATCATCGTCACCGCCGCGATGGATCAGATCCCGGAGAACCTGGTCGAGCGGCTGGAGGTCGGGGGTATCCTGATTGCTCCCGTCGGCCCGCATCAGGGCGTACAGACGCTGACCCGCCTGACCCGCACCGACACCGGGATCGAGCGCAAGGAACTCGTCGAGGTCCGCTTCGTGCCGGCGCTGCCTGGCGTCGCGCGTGAGCTGTAGAATCCGGGATCGGCTGCGCTGCCAACGTCTTATTGGGAGGGTTAAGCCGTTATTTACTCGGCGGGTGTTTACTTAAAACACCAGTTCTGTTGCGTACGAGTGAGTAACCATGTCCGCTGTCGCCGAGTTGCTTTACTCGCGCCGCGTGCCGCAGGTCGCGGTGCTGGCGCTGATCTCCTTCAGCTTTGCAGGATGCAGCGCCGACATGTCGTCGCGGCTGTCCCAGTCGAACTTCTCCAATCCCTTCGCCTCGGAATCCACGGGCTCGGTGCAGCAGGCCCCGCCGCCGCAGCGTGAGTTGCCGCAATATGCGCGGCCGCAGACGCAGCCTGGCTATCATCAATCGCAGCCTTTGCCAGCGCCGGCCGTAGCTGCGCCGCAATCCTATCCGGTCTCGTCGGGCGGGGGAGTCTCTGGCGGTGGGCGCGGGGTCAGCTCCTATGCGCCTCCGGCGCAGCCGCATCTGGAAACCACGGCCACCGTGCCGCCGCGCTCGGTTGCGGCGGCCCAGCCAGCCGGCGGAACCAAGATCATCGTCGGCACCAGCGATACGCTCGATGTGCTCGCCAAGCGCTACCGCGTCACCCCGCAGGCGATCCTTGCCGCCAATGGCTACAAGGGGCCGCGCGCGCTGTCGCCGGGCCAGCAGCTGATCATCCCGCATCCGGCGACGGCGCCTGCCGCGGCTCCCGTCACCGCCGCAGCCGCTACCAAGCCCGTTGCGGCCGTGGCTGCGCCGTCGAGCACCCATTTCGTCAATCAGGGCGACACACTCGCCAGCATTGCCCGCAAGAACCGTATCTCGACAGCTGAGCTCGCCCGCGTCAACGGCATCGATCCATCGGCAAAACTCAAGCTTGGCACCAGGCTGACCGTGCCCGGTGCCAAGACCGCGGCCGTCGCTGCGCCTGCGGCTCCGGTCGCAGCTGCGCCTGTTGCGGGAACGCTTCAGCCCGTCGCCGCCGCTCCCGCACCTGCCACCAAGATGGCCGCCGTCGCGCCGGTGCAGAGCGCGCGTTTGGCTCAGGCGACGTCCAATGTCGAAGAGAAGCCCGCCGAGACGCCTGCGAAGGCGGCGGAAGCTACCGGCGCGCTGCCGACCTTCCGCTGGCCGGTCCGCGGCAAGGTGGTCACGAGCTACGGCGCCAAGACCAATGGCAAATCCAACGACGGCATCAATCTCGCGGTGCCCGAGGGGACGCCGGTCAAGGCGGCTGAAGACGGCGTCGTCGCCTATTCCGGCAACGAGCTGAAAGGTTACGGCAATCTGGTCCTGGTTCGGCACTCCAACGGCTACGTCACCGCATATGCCCATGCGAGTGAGCTGTTGGTGAAGCGCGGCGATACCATCAAGCGCGGTCAGGTCATTGCCAAGTCGGGTCAATCCGGTGAAGTGGCGTCGCCGCAGCTCCACTTCGAGATCCGCAAGGGATCGAGCCCGGTTGACCCGCTTCAATTCCTGAACGGGGCGTGAGGCGCCGCAGTCTGTGGAGCGGACGATCCAGTGCTCCAGAGACAGTCATTGTGGAGCCGCGAGGCCGCAGCGTACTGGATTCCCGCTTTCGCGGGGAATGACAGTTGCAGGTTGTCGATCGCTGCTGCTAAGTCGCCGTCAGCTTCACGCCAAGCCGGCCCGCCAGCTCCTGCACGAACTGCCAGGCGACGCGGCCCGAGCGCGAGCCGCGCGTGGTGGACCATTCCAGCGCCTCGCGCTCCAGCGCTTCATCGTCAATCTTGATGCCGAAATGGCTGCAATAGCCGCGCACCATGGCGAGATATTCGTCCTGGCTGCAGCGATGAAAGCCGAGCCACAGGCCGAAGCGATCCGACAGTGAGACCTTCTCCTCGACCGCTTCACCGGGATTGATCGCGGTCGACCGCTCGTTCTCGATCATCTCGCGCGCCAGCAGATGGCGGCGGTTCGAAGTGGCATAGAGGATGACGTTCTCGGGCCGGCCTTCGATGCCGCCTTCGAGCACAGCCTTGAGGGACTTGTAGGAGGCATCGTTGCCGTCGAAGGAGAGGTCGTCGCAGAACACGATGAAGCGGAACGGCGAAGCGCGCAATTGGTCCATCAGCGCGGGCAGGCTCTCGATGTCCTCGCGGTGGATCTCGATCAGCTTCAGCCTGTCGGCCTGTTTGCGCTGCGCGTTGATGCTGGCGTGCGCCGCCTTCACCAGCGACGACTTGCCCATGCCGCGAGCGCCCCAGAGCAGCGCATTGTTGGCCGGCAGGCCGTTGGCAAAGCGCTCGGTGTTCTCCATCAGGATGTCGCGCATCCGGTCGACGCCCTTCAGCAGGAACAGCTCGACGCGGCTGACCCGCGGCACGGCAGCAAGCCGCCCGTTGGGATGCCAGACATAAGCATCCGTCCGTTCGAACGACTCGCGCTCGACGGCTGGTTTGCCCTGGGCGGAGAGGTGCGCCGCGATGGTCTCCAGCGCGCGGACGATGCGTTCCTGCGCAAGCTCTGGGGCTGCCTTGATCGCTTTGGAGGCTGCCGTGGGGCGTTTTGCCGCGACGCGGGCGGCCTTTCTGGCAGGGGTGCGGGGGCCTTTGCCGGCCGGGCTTTTGCTAAGGTTTTTGGGCATGTCCGAAGTTCCTGAGAACGCAGCCTTATCGGGCCTGACGGTCCGCCGCAAGGTGGCCCAAAAGGGCAGCCTGGCAGCGTTGCAATTGGGGCAATGGCCGCTATAGTCCGCGCGAATTTGACCGAACCGGTCGCCGTTGAGGGCCTGACCGGCTTTCCCCCGTTCTCACGAGGATCGTCCGAATGCTGATTACTCCTGCGTATGCCCAGGCTGCGGCCGCCGGCGACACCAACAGCATGTTGATGTCGCTGCTGCCGTTCGCCCTGATCTTCGTGATCATGTATTTCCTGATTCTGCGCCCGCAGCAGAAGAAGGTCCGCGATCATGCCGAACTCGTGAAGAACATCCGCCGCGGCGACACCGTCGTGACTTCGGGCGGCCTCGTCGGCAAGGTCACCAAGGTCGTCGATGACGACCAGATCGAGTTCGAGATTTCCGACGGCGTGCGCGTGCGTCAGATGCGCCAGATGATCTCGGGTGTGCGCGCCAAGGGCGAGCCGGCCAAGGAGTCGAAGGACAGCGCGAAGGAAACCGCCAAGGACGACGCCGCGTCGAAGTGAGCGCTTCCGCGAGCATCTCAAGTCTCCCGATCTGACAGGTCCAGTCGATGTTGTATTTCACGCGGTGGAGGGCGCTGGGGGTTATCCTGACGGCGCTGATCGTGTGCCTCTGCGCGGTCCCCAACTTCTTCCCCGAGGAGCAGGTCAAGACCTGGCCCGCCTGGGCGCAGCGCAGGCTCGTGCTTGGCCTCGACCTCCAGGGCGGCTCCTATCTGCTGCTTGAGGTCGACTCGGCCTATGTGAAAAAGGAGCGGCTCGATCAGGTCCGCGACGAGGTTCGCCGGACGCTGCGCGATGCCAAGATCGGCTTCACCGGCGGCGTCACTGTGCGCAACGACGCTGTCGAAGTTCGCATCACCAAGGAAACCGACGTGCAGCCGGCGCTCGCCAAGCTGCGCGAGCTGTCCCAGCCACTCGGCGGACTGATGGGCTCGAGCGGTCAGCGCGACCTCGAGGTGACCGATGCGGGCGGCGGTGTGATCCGCCTGACCGTTCCGCAGCCGGCGACACTTGATCGCCTGCGCAGGACCATCGAGCAGTCGATCCAGATCGTCGAGCGCCGCGTCAACGAACTCGGCACCGTCGAGCCGGTGATCCAACGCCAGGGCAACGATCGCATCCTGGTGCAGGTGCCCGGTCTTCAGGACCCGACGCGCCTAAAGGAGCTGCTGGGCAGGACCGCGAAGATGGAATTCCGGATGGTCGACACCTCCGTGCCGCCGGATCAGGCGCAGCAGGGCAGGGTGCCACCGGAATCCGAGCTCTTGATGAGCGCCTCGCCACCACCGACACCGTACGTGGTCAAGAAGCAGGTATTGGTCGCCGGCGGCGATCTGACCGATGCTCAAGCGAGCTTCGATCAGCGTACGGGTGAGCCGGTCGTCAGCTTCAAATTCAACACGTCGGGCGCCCGCAAGTTCTCGCAGGCTACGACCGAGAATGTCGGACTGCCTTTCGCGATCGTACTTGACAACAAGGTGATCTCGGCGCCCGTGATCCGCGAACCGATCACCGGCGGCCAGGGCCAGATATCCGGCAATTTCACCGTGCAATCGGCCAACGATCTCGCGATCCTCTTGCGCGCCGGCGCGCTGCCGGCACCGCTGACGGTGGTGGAGGAGCGCACGGTCGGTCCGGGCCTGGGCCAGGACTCCATCGAGAAGGGCGAGCTTGCGGCTTACGTCGGCTCGATCCTCGTCATCATTTTCATGCTCCTGACCTATCGGCTCTTCGGCGTGTTCGCCAACATCGCGGTGGCCATCAACGTCGCCATGATCTTCGGCCTGCTGTCGTTGCTCAATGCCACGCTGACGCTGCCCGGCATCGCCGGCATCGTGCTCACCGTCGGCATTGCGGTCGACTCGAACGTGCTGATCTACGAGCGTATCCGCGAGGAGTTGCGCGGTGGCCGCAACGCGATCTCGGCGATCGATGCCGGCTTCAAGCGGGCGCTCGCGACCATCCTCGATTCCAACATCACCACCTTCATCGCTGCCGCGGTGCTGTTCTACATCGGCACCGGACCGGTCCGCGGCTTTGCCGTGACGCTCGGCATCGGCATCATCACCACGGTGTTCACCGCCTTCACCCTGACCCGGCTGATCGTGGCCTGGTGGGTGCGGTGGAAGCGGCCGCAGAGCGTGCCGATCTAGGAGCCTGATCGTGACTCACACCGTTCTCATCGGGCTCGGCGTCCTCATTGCCATTCTCACCGTGGTCTCGGCGCTCGGCCTGCTGCCGTCCCTGCGCATCGTCCCGGACGATACGCATTTCGACTTCACGCGATTCCGTCGCATCAGCTTTCCGATCTCGGCGGCGCTGTCGATCCTCGCGATCGTGTTGTTCTTCACCCACGGGCTGAATTTCGGCATCGACTTCCGCGGAGGAACGCTGCTGGAGGTCAAGGCCAAGTCGGGCGCCGCCGACATCGCGGCGATGCGCACGACACTGGATTCCTTGCGTCTCGGCGAGGTGCAGTTGCAGCAGTTCGGCGGACCCGAGAACGTCTTGATCCGCGTCGCGGAGCAGCCGGGCGGCGACGCCGCCCAGCAGGAGGCCGTGCAGAAGGTGCGCACCGCGCTCGGCGATTCCGTCGAATATCGCCGCGTCGAGGTGGTCGGCCCGCGTGTCTCCGGCGAATTGCTGGCCTTCGGCATGCTCGGCCTGATGCTCGCGATCCTCGGGATCCTGATCTATCTCTGGTTCCGCTTCGAATGGCAGTTCGCGCTGGGCGCCATGATCGCCAACGTGCACGACATCGTGCTGACGATCGGCTTCATGTCGATCAGCCAGGTCGATTTCGACCTGACCAGCATCGCCGCGCTGCTGACCATCCTGGGCTATTCGCTCAACGACACGGTCGTCATCTACGACCGCATCCGTGAGATGCTGCGGCGCTACAAGAAGATGCCGATGCCGCAGCTGCTCAACGAGTCCATCAACTCGACGCTATCGCGCTCGATCATCACTCACGTCACGGTGACGCTGGCGCTGCTCGCATTGCTGTTGTTCGGCGGTCACGCCATCCACAGCTTCACTGCGGTCATGATGTTCGGCGTGGTGCTGGTCGGTACCTACACCTCGATCTTCATCGCGGCCCCGATCCTGATCTATCTCGGCGTCGGCGAGCACCGCGAGGATGCTCCCGACACGGCTGCGCCGGCTAAGAAAAGCAAGGCATGATCCGAACCTCGCGCCCTCGCAGGAGTTTGCGAGGGCAGTAAGCCCATTCGGACGAAGCTCATGGCCGGCGATCCAAACGCTCCGCATTTCCCGCGCTCGGCGCCCATCGAGGCCTACGGCAAGGGCGGTTTCGCTTTCGCCGGCATGTCGCATCGGGGCTCGCTGCTCTGCCTGCCCGACGCGATCTGGGCCTGGGATGTGACGGACCCCGAAAAGATCGACCGCTACTCGCTGGATCGGGTCTTCGCGGCCGCCAACAGCATTGACACGCTCCTGGTCGGCACCGGAACCGGGCTGTGGCTGCCGCCGCCGGAACTGCGTCACGCGCTCAAGGCGGCGAGGGTGGTGCTGGACACGATGCAAACCGGGCCTGCCGTGCGAACCTACAACATCATGATCGGCGAACGGCGGCGGGTGGCCGCCGCGCTGATCGCCGTGCCATGAGCCGCCCGGCACCGCCAGCCGACTCCGCCGCCTTCTGCGCCGATCTCGTGCGCAGCCATGACTTTCCGCACTATGCCGCGACCTTGTTCGCGCCGGCCGCCGAGCGTCGCGCGCTGCTGGCGCTGTACGCCTTCAACGTCGAGATCGTCCGCGTTCGCGACCAGGTGAGCCAACCCCTGCCCGGCGAGATCCGCCTCCAATGGTGGACCGACATGCTGTCGGGCCATGTCCATGGCAGCGCCGAGGGCAATCCCGTCGCAGCCGAGCTGCTCCACGCAATCCACGATTTCGACCTGCCCGTCGAGCCGCTGTCGCTGCTTGCCGACGAGCATCAGTTCGATCTCTACAACGATCCGATGCCGACCATGGCTGCGCTGGAGGGCTATCTGGCCGCGACCTCGTCGGCGCTGTTCGGTCTGGCGGCGCGGGTTTTGGCACCGCCGTCGGAAGTGGTCGAGCATCTCGCCCGTCATGCCGGACTGGCGCAGGGCATCGTGCAGGTCATCGCCAATTTGCCGCGCGATGCCGCGCACCGGCAATTGTTCCTGCCGCAGCAGCTCTTGGAGAAGCACAATTGCAGCATGGAGGATGTGTTCGCCGGCAAGGATACGCCTCAACTCCATGCGGTGCTCACGCAGCTCTCGGGAGAAGCCCGGCAGCACGTGACCACGGCTTCCTCGCTGCTGACGCAGGTGGCGCCGTCCGTGCGGCCGGCGTTCCTGCCGCTGAGCCAGGTGCGGGCCGATCTAAAGCGCCTGTCGCATCCTGGGCGCAATCCGTTTACGCTGCAGCCGCCGTCCCGGTTGCGCACCCTCTGGACCTTGTGGCGCGCCTCGCGATCACGTGAGTTTACCAAATAGCGGCTGGCTTATCGCCTCAGCCTGCCAAATGCTCTATGCTGTCCCATGGCTGAGTTGTCCCAAAGCACGTCATCCGGTCTCAGCGGCTTTCCGGTCGCACCCGGCGACATTCATGCCGCCGCCGAGACGATCCGCGGCGCCGTCGTCGAGACGGCCTGTAGCCATAGCCGCACGCTGAGCAGCATCTGCGGCTGCGACATCTGGCTGAAATTCGAGAACCTCCAGTTCACATCTTCGTTCAAGGAGCGCGGCGCGCTGAATCGACTCACCGCGCTGGCGCCGGAAGAGCGTGCGCGGGGCGTCATCGCGATGTCCGCGGGCAACCATGCGCAGGGCGTCGCCTATCACGCCAGGCGGCTCGGCATTCCCGCCACCATCGTCATGCCGGTCGGCACGCCCATGGTGAAGATCGAGAACACCCGGCATCACGGCGCCGAAGTGGTGGTCACCGGCGCGACGCTGGAAGAGGCGGCCGCCTTTGCGCGAAGCCACGGTGAAGCGCGCAGCATGATCTTCGTCCATCCTTACGACGATCCACTCGTCATTGCCGGGCAGGGCACGGTCGGGCTGGAAATGCTCAAGGCGGTGCCGGAGCTCGACACGCTGGTCGTCCCGATCGGCGGCGGCGGGCTGATCAGCGGCATTGCGATCGCCGCGAAGGCGATCAAGCCGTCGCTGCGGATCTTGGGCGTCGAGGCCTGGCTCTATCCCTCGATGTACAACGCCATCCATGGCGGCAATTTGCCGGTGCGCGGCGACACGCTCGCCGAAGGCATCGCGGTGAAATCGCCGGGTAAGATCACTACGGAAGTGGTCCGCCGCCTCGTCGACGACATTGCGCTCGTCAACGAAGCCGAGCTCGAGCGCGCGGTCGCGACACTGATCTCAATCGAGAAGACAGTGGTCGAAGGCGCCGGAGCCGCCGGCCTCGCCGCGCTGATGTCCGATCCGTCCCGCTTTGCCGGTCAGAAGGTCGGCCTCGTGCTCAGCGGCGGCAATATCGACACGCGGCTGATCGCCTCCGTCCTCACCCGCGAACTGGCGCGCGAAGGGCGGCTGACGCAACTGTCCCTCGATATTCCTGATCGCCCAGGGCAGCTGGCAGCCGTTGCCGCGCTGCTGGCCGAAGCCGGCGCCAACATCATCGAGGTCTCGCACCAGCGGACCTTCTCCGACCTTCCGGCAAAGGCGACGCTGCTTCAACTCGTCATCGAGACCCGCGATGGCGCTCATCTCGATGACGTCATGGCCAGACTCAGCGCGTCCGGATTGAGCGCGCGCTGCACCTGAACCGCTCGCCGGCCATTCACTATCGCGACGCCAGAGCCGCGAGATGACCGATCAGCCGATCGATCTCGGCTTCCGTATTGTAGTAATGCGGGGAAGCGCGCACGAGCGGCGGCAGAGCCCGGTGCTCGGCATCGATGCGGGTGCTTGACGGGTCTGACGCGCCGATCGTGATGCCCGACGCCGCGGCGCTACGAACAATGGTGTCGGCCTCGTACCCCTCCATCGTGAAGCTGACGATGGCACCCGGCGCGCGTCCGAGGTCGCGAATGGTGATGCCGCGGATGGAGGCGAGGCCATCACGAAGGCGGCCCGCCAGCAGGCGACAGCGCTGCTCGACGGGACCCATGCCGATGTCGAGTGCATAATCGACGGCAGCACCGAGGCCAAGCCGGGCCGCGTAATTGTTCTCCCAGGTCTCGAATCGACGGGCATCGTCCCGCAGCCGATAGGCGTCCCGTGCGACCCAGGGCGCCGCAAAGTGGTCGATCATTGGTGGTTCAAGCTGCTGCAGGAGCGCCCGGCGGACGTAGAGGAAGCCAGTCCCGCGCGGGCCACGCAGGAATTTACGCCCGGTGGCCGACAGCATGTCACAACCGATCGCATCGACGTCGACCTCCATTTGCCCAACGGCTTGGCAGGCGTCGAGCAGATAGGGAATGCCGTGCGCTCTCGCGATCTTGCCGATCGCGGCTGCGGGGTTGACCAGCCCGCCATTGGTCGGAACCCAGGTGACGGCGATCAGCTTCACGCGCTCATCGATCATCCGTTCGAGCGCGTGGGCGTCGAGCTCGCCGCTGGCATCGCTGGGCACGACGTCGATCGTCGCGCCGGTTCGTTTCGCGACCTGTAGAAACGCGACATAGTTGGCGGCGTATTCCGCCTCGGCTGTCAGGATGCGGTCGCCCTCGCAAAACGGCAGCGCGTAGAACGCCATCTGCCAGGCAACCGTTGCATTCTCCATCAGCGCGATCTCGTCGGGGGCGGCATTGAGCAGGCGCGCCACCGAGCCATACACAGCGTCGAGCCGTTCGGACTCCTGGTCGGCTGCGGCATAACCGCCGATTTCGCTTTCGAGATCGATGTGCCCCTTCAGCGCCGCGACAACGGGCGCCGGCATCAGAGCCGCGCCGGCGTTATGCAGATACGCAAGCCGCGCTGTGGCAGGCGTGTCATCGCGTACCCGGCCGATGTCGATCATTGGCGCCTCCGCTTCTGACGATCCTCGTCCTGAATTATGCGCGTCCAGGTATGGGAGCAAGACGGGGCCAGGTTTGGCCTCAAATGCAGAGGCTGAGCAGCTTGATGTGGCAGCTGCTGGATTTGGGCTTGCTTGCCGGAGCAGCCTCGCGTTTCACCGCGACCAGCGGCTCCTTGTCCTTCTTGCCCTTACCCTTGCCCTTGCCCTTCGGCTCGTAATCGCCGGCAATCACCATGGCCCAATAGGTTCGTTTGCCGCTGGCATTCTTAGCGCTGGCAATGCCGACGCGGGAAGCCTTGTGCAGCAACAGGTTCTTGCGGTGCCCCGACGAGTCGATCCACTGTCTCAGCGTCTTCTCGAAACTATCGTAGCCGTAGGCGATGTTCTCGGCGGCGCGGCCCGCGCCAGCCGGTGCGACACGGCGGTTGAACGGGCCGAGCGCGTCATGGCTAAGTTCGTCCTTGGCCGCCATCGCGCGGGCCTGGTCCATGGCGATGCGATCGAGCGTGGCATCGCGGACGACGCGAACCTCACCATGCGTGAGGCGGAAGTTCGAGATCAGCTCGGCCGGGGAGTCCGCCAGCGCGGGCGCGCCTGTCAGCAGCAGAAGGCCAGCGATCATTCCCCCAAGCACACGATGCATTACGATCCCCCGAACGCCCATGTTCTTTGCCGGCCCTGCGTTGTCTGAACGCTTCTCGATCGCCAATGTGGACGCTTCAAGGCACGGGCCGTACTAGCTGGTTGGCAGGTTCGCTTCGAAATTGAAGCGGTCGCGCAGGTTCTTGCGCTGCTCGAGGATGTCCTTGAGGAAGGCACGGTCCTGGTCGTTCTTCATCATTGGCTCGATCAGATCGAGCTGGTTCATGGCGACCAGCTGAAGAACCTCGGTGCGCGGCTTGCCGCTGGTATCGCGCGGCAGGGCGTGGACGACCTGGATGTGTTCCGGCGGTTTCGGGCCCTTTGCGGCTACGAGCTCGCTGCGGAGCTCGCCTTCGAGCGCGGCTTGATCGGCTTCGACGAAGGCATAGAGCCCGACACCGGAACGGCGGTCGGCGAAGGCGACGATGGCGGTATCGCGCACCGCGGGGTTCCTGCGGATCAGCTCTGCCAGCACGGGCGCGTCGTTGACCAGCCGGCGGCCGCCGCCCTCGCGATCGGTGAAGTTGAACAGGCCGCGGGTGATTGCGCGATAGACCTTCTTGCCGGTGGCGAGCCACAGGCTCGCGGCGAACGATTTCTTCGCCAGGATCTTCCGCTCCCGCGGAGTCAGCGCCTCCGGCGCGTAGGAGCGCTTGTGCTTGAGGAGATGGCGGAGATCTTCGTAGGCCAGGATTCGATAGAGTCGACCGCGGCGATCAAAGCACGCGGCGAGCTGGAAGTCGGTGACATAGGCTCGGCCGTCGCGCCCGACCAGCCAGTTCTGCTCCTTGGCCAGATCGTTGTGGCAAATGCCGGCGCGTCGCAGCCGGCGCAGCACGGCCTTGGCGGAGCGGAAATAGGCGAGATCGCCATGCGGCTTTGCCAGATGCAGCGCAACGCCGTCGACGAAGCCCCGCACGAGCGCGCGGCGTCCGGTCCATAGCAGCTCGGGACCGGCATCAAGGCCCTTGGCACGAACCAGCGCGCGCTTCTCGCGGGCGAACAGATGGCGTGCCAGCAGGAACGACCACCATGGCACCTCGTCGAGCCGGCGCAGCACCGCATCGACCTCGCCGGTCTCGGTGCGGAAGCGGCCGCGCTCGACTGTCGAGAACACGTCGCGCTTGAGCAGCACGCCCTCGGTCCATCGCGCCGAGAGTGCCGCGGCGTCGTCTTCAGGGAGGCTCATCGAGAACTCATGCGGCGGCGGCAAAGCGCAGGTGATCGGCGATCCAGCGATCGAGATCGGCAAGCGCCCGTGCGCTCAGCGCCTGCTTCTTGGCCACCGTCTTCTCGTTGCCGCGCAACCGCGTGCCGTCCGGCTTCTTCGTCGGCGCAGTCGCAAGCGGCGGAAACAGCCCGAAATTGATGTTCATCGGCTGGAACGAGCGCGCGCCCGGCTCGATCGTCTCGATATGACCGCCTGTGATGTGGCCGAGCAGCGATCCCAGCGCCGTCGTGCCCGGCGGGCCGACGAGCGTCTCGCCCCGTGCGTCGGCGGCGGCGTAGAGGCCTGCGATCAAGCCGACGCTGGCGGATTCCACGTAGCCCTCGCAGCCCGTCATCTGACCGGCGAAGCGCAGCCGTTGCTGTGCGCGCAGACGCAGTTCGCCATCGAGCAGTTTTGGCGAGTTGAGGAAGGTGTTCCGATGCAGGCCGCCGAGGCGGGCGAACTCGGCCTTCTCCAGCCCGGGAATGGTGCGGAAGATGCGCTGCTGCTCGCCGTACTTCAATTTCGTCTGAAAGCCGACGATGTTGTAGAGCGTGCCGAGCTTGTTGTCCTGGCGTAGCTGAACGACCGCGTAAGGCTTAGTGGTCGGATCATTGGGATTGGTCAGGCCGACGGGCTTCATCGGACCGTGGCGCAGCGTCTCGGGGCCGCGCTCCGCCATCACTTCGATCGGCAGGCAGCCGTCGAAATAAGGCGTGTTGGTCTCCCATTCTTTGAACTCGGTCTTCTCACCCGCGATCAGCGCCGCAATGAAGCCGTCATACTGCTCCTTGGTCATGGGGCAGTTGATGTAGTCGGCGCCGGTGCCGCCGGGGCCGACCTTGTCGTAGCGCGACTGGAACCATGCCACCGACATATCAATCGACTCGCGGTAAACGATCGGTGCAATCGCGTCGAAGAAGGCGAGCGCGCTCTCGTCCGTCAGTTCACGGATCGCGTCGGCAAGCGGTGCAGAGGTGAGGGGCCCGGTCGCCACGATGACGTTGCTCCAGTCTGCCGGCGGCAGGCCGGCGATCTCGCCCCGGGCAATCTCGATCAGGGGATGATCGTTCAGAGCCTTGGTCACGGCCGCCGAGAAGCCGTCGCGGTCAACGGCCAACGCGCCGCCAGCAGGCACCTGGTTCGCGTCGGCCGCTCGCATGATCAGCGAATCGAGCCGGCGCATCTCCGCGTGCAGGAGGCCGACGGCGTTGTTGGCAGCGTCGTCCGAACGGAATGAATTGGAGCAGACGAGCTCGGCAAGCCCATCGGTGCGGTGCGCCTCGGTCATGCGAGTCGGCCGCATCTCGTGCAGCACGACGGGCACGCCAGATTTGGCCACCTGCCAAGCAGCTTCGGAACCGGCGAGGCCGGCACCGATGACGTGTACGATGTTGGATTGGGGTCCTGTCATGGGGCGGACAGGTAGCGCTTTTCGACGGGGAGTGGAATCGCCGAGATCGAGTTTTCTGCCACCAGATGCGACAACGCCCGCACGAGGCGGGCGCTATCGGTTCGTCCAGTGAAGGGGGCTGAACGGCATCAGCCCTGATACTGACCGGCGGCAACGCGCGGGATGTCCGAGCGATCAAGGCCGATATCGGCCAGCTCGCGATCGCTGAGCTGTGACAGCTCGGCAACATTGCGCTGATAGTCCCGGAAAGCCTGGATCATGCGGATGAGCGAGAGCAGCATTGGTAGTCTCCTGTAGTTCGATTCAGCTCTTGCCGGAGCCTCATCGTTGAAGTGAATATAGATGGGAGTGGTGCACTGCGAAAGTTCCGATGTTGCGATGCAGCTAGGCGAAGAACGCATAGCGCGAGTAACCGACGATTAACCGGAGGGCACTCCCACCCAAAGCTTGCCTCAAAGAGCGTCAGCTTAGTGATAAATATCCGTAACATCACGGATTTACGTCGGACAATTGATCTTGATCATCGCAGAAATGATCTGCTTGTAGACGGCCTGTCGGGGCGGCTGATCAGCTCCTAGACTCAATTCTTACCTGCGTGATTCGCATGAGAAAAATGAATTTAAATTCATTAATTGAGGGCGGCCAGTATTGAAGCTCCGATTCACACCCATGGCGCGGGCGCTGCCGAGCGAATGGTTTGCGGCGGGACGCTTGGAGGTAATACGGTGCGTCTCGCCCTTGTGGAGTTAGGGGGCGCGTGCAAGCTGGGCTGCGAAATAGGCGATGGTCCTGGAGTAGACCTCGCTCTTGTTCCACTGCTGCAGGACAGCAAAGTTCGGACTGCCCGGCTGCCAATCCTTTCCTCGCTGCCAACCATAGCCGGCGAGATAATTGGCGGTGGAGGCGAGCACGTCGGGCGCGTTGTGCAAGAGGTCGCGCTTGCCGTTGCCGTCGAAATCGACGGCGTATTTCATCCAGGATGACGGCATGAACTGGGTCTGGCCGAGTTCGCCGGCCCAGGCGCCCTTCATGTCGGCAGGCGCAAGATCGCCGCGCTGGACGATGCGCAGCGCATCCATCAACTCGGCGCGAAACATCTCGGAGCGCCGGCAGTCATAGGCAAGTGTTGCCAGCGAGCGGATCGTTGCGAACTTGCCGGTGTTGACGCCGAAATCGGTCTCGAGACCCCAGATCGCAACGAGGATCTCGCCGGGTACACCATAGGTCTGCTCAATGCGCGACAAAACGGAGCCGTACTGCTTCATCCTGTTCGAGCCGCGCTGCAGGCGTGGCGGCACCATGCGGCCTGAAAACTCGTCGAAGCTCTGGGCGAAGACCTTTTGTGATCGGTCACGGTTAAGCACGCTCTCATCGAGCGTCACGCCGGCCAGCCCGGCGTTGATCGCCTGTTGCGAAATGCCTTTCGCCGCGGCGTCGGTTCTGAAATCCGCAAGCCAAGCGTCGAAATTGCCCGAACCGCAGGCGACGGCGGCCAGAGCTGGCTGGGCGGACAGGATTGAGGCGGAGAGGGCGAGGGCAGCAAGAGCGAGACGAGAAATCGTCGAGGTCATTCGAGCAAATGGATTCCGTGAAGCGATCTGACCGGCGGACGCAATCTCGGTCGGAACCGCGGCCAAAGCAAGGCGCGCGACAGGGGAAGATCCTGCCCAGGCCGGGGCCAGGGCAGGGTCGCATGTCACGATATCGTCAGACGTCGATCCGGTTGCGCCAAGGGAAGAGGTTGGCCGGGAAGTCGGCGGCCGGTTTGCGCGGACGATGCGGCGGGGGCGGCACCGGATTTGCGCCCGGCTCTGAGACGATCACCTTGCGGTAGAGATGCCAAGTGGCATGCCCGAGCAGAGGGACCACGACGGCGAGTCCCAGAAATGCCGGAATGGTGCCGAGCGCGAGCAGCACCGCCACGATCAAGCCCCACGCCGCCATCGGCACCGGGTTTCTTGCAACGACGCGCAGCGACGTGCTTATCGCCTCGAACGCGCCGGCATGACGATCGAGCATCAAGGGGAACGATACGACGCTTACGCACAGCGCAGCGAGCGCGAACAGGAAGCCGGTGCCGCAGCCGACCACGATCAGCCACCAGCCCTGCTCGGTTGTCAGGACGCGCGTCAGGAAATCCGAGATCCCGGCCGCGCCCTCGTAGCCGAACGCCGCGATGTAGATCGCCTGCGCGGTCGCGACCCAGGTCACGAACAGAGCGAGCAGCAACGTGCCGACGCCGAGCATCGCACCGAATGAAGGCGAGCGCAGCACATCCATGGCATCCCAGGCGCTGGCAGATTCGTAGCGCTCGCGCCGGCTGGATAGCTCGTAGAGTCCGAGCGCAGCGAACGGCCCAATCAGCGCGAATCCGGCCGCCAGAGGAAACAACAGCGGCAGCACCGAATAGCCCATCACAACGCGGGCAAGCACGAGGCCGAGCACTGGATAGATCACGCAGAGGATGATGGCGTGGCTCGGAACAGCCTTGAAGTCTTCCCAGCCTCGCCTGAGCGCGTCGTGGAGATCGGACAGCTGGATGGTTCGGATCACCGGTCCAGCCGCATCGGAGGGCTGGGCCATCGTGGGGACATTGCCCTGATAGAGTGTGGCCATGGTCGCTAGCTCCCTTCGCGGCCCGGTCCTGCGCCGGTAAACAACGCAAGCGACCGCTCTCTTGAATGATCGCGATCCCGACCAGGCGCGAATTCCGGATGGCATCGCGAGCTGAACCGCAAGCATACTCCTAACTCCGAGTCCTGTCCCTCACGCTTGGGTGAATTCGATGCCGCGGCGCAACTACGACGGCGTCATTCTGTCGTCATTTCGCCGCAGATAAGCTGATGCTGCTGATGTTCGCCGAACTTCGCGGGCGCAACGCAGTCACTTCGTGTATGAGTGCCACTCAAGGCCCTTCCAACGGATCCTTTTCGGGGAGCAGACATGAGCATTTTCGGGAAAATCATGGGCGCGATCTTCGGCGGCCCATCGGCCTCCGCCGCGCCCGCCGGTGGCGCCGCTTCGCCCAGCGCGCCCGCAGGGACGCCGGGCGCTTCGGCGCCCGCCGCCGCGCCCATGCCCGCGGTCGACGTGGCTGCAATCGTCGACAAGGCGGCAGCTGCACACAAGGGCGAGAAGCTGGAATGGCGCACCTCGATTGTCGACCTCATGAAGGCACTCGACATTGATTCCAGCCTCGCTGCGCGCAAGGATCTTGCCAAAGAGCTGGGCTACAGCGGCGACATGAACGACTCGGCCAGCATGAACGTCTGGCTGCACAAGCAGGTGATGTCCAAGCTCGCCGCCAACGGCGGCAAGCTGCCGCCCGAGATCAAGCACTGACCCATCGTCGCCGGAAGGGCCCGCGATCTCGCGGGCCCTTTTGCTTTCAGGCGACCAGATCCGCATCCTCCGGATGCCGATCGATATAGTCGACGACGAAGCTGCAGCCGGCGATCACTTTCCTGCCGTCGCACCGGATCAGGTCCAGCGCCCCCTTGACCAATTCGGACCCGATACCGCGGCCGCGCAGCGCGCGCGGCGTTTCGGTGTGGGTGATGATCACGGCCGAGGGCGTCAGACGATAATTGGCGAAGGCCACGTCACCCCCGACATCCAGCTCGAAGCGGCTTCTGTCCTTGTTGTCCCGTACCGATGCGGTCATGCAAGATCCTTCCGAAATCCAGATTGACACCTGATCTAGGGGGCAAATTCCGCTCTTGCCAAGGTGAGACCAAGGAGATTGGCGCTGACGAGACATCCGCAAGTGCGCGCCGTTGCAACGCAGCGCAATATGCACTTCTCGCTCCGCGGCCCGATGAATTGACCGTAAATATTCCTCCATGTCGCTCTTGCAAGGCGAACTACGGTTCCCACGTCGTGGATTAGACATACGCCCGAATACGGCTGGCAGGGTCGTTACACATTCGGAGTGATCGCCGGCCGCAGACGTATGCTTCTTTTGCAGGAGGGTACGATGTCGGACTTTGGTTTCCTGAAGACTCATCGGACATGGGAAGACTGGTGCGGGATGCTGGTCGGCGCGCTGATCGTGGTTTCGCCGTGGTTTCCCGTGCAGGATCAGGCGGCGATCGCCGGAAATCAGACGGCGGTTCTGAATACGATCGCGGTCGGTCTGGTCGTGTTTGGCGTCAGCCAGCTCGAGTACGTCGCCTTGCAGCGATGGCAAGAGGTGGCGACAATTCTCGTCGGACTTTGGCTCATCGCCTCGCCCTACGTGATCGGCTATTCCGGTGACGGCTTTCTCCGCGTCTATCACACGGGCCTCGGTGCGGTGGTGGTGCTGCTCGGATTGCTCCAGCTGTGGCAGGACTGGGACCTGACTGACCAGGACATGCTCAAGCATGGACAATAGGCCGGCGCTCTCGCAGGCTCGCCGCCCACGGGCGGCAGGCCCGCTCGCTCGCGTTTAATCGGCCGCTTTGGCGAGCCTGGAATCCTCGGGCCGTGGCTGCGGGCGGAGGCAGCCCTGGCAGATGACCAAGGAGCGGTTGACCCTGGCGTCCTGCTCGGCCTCGATGCCGTCCTGCGCCTGCCACCATTCCTTCGAATAGGGCTGAACGCCGGCTTGCATCCTGTTGTGCGCGGAGCGCGCAGCGGTCCGCGTCGCTTGCGCGGCAGGGCGCGGCCGATTGGGATCTTGCCCGGCGCCATCCCAAGCATAGCGCGCAGGCTTGAAAGCGGGGTTCTTGACCAGAGGCGCCTGCGGAGTCGCGGCACATCCGGCGAGCGCCAGCGTGAACAGGAGAATGACGGGCGCTTTGATCATGAGATGCACTCTGTACGCGGGGGACCGATGAAGGGTGCGTCGATCATGCTTAAGATTTCCTGAACGATTGCGGTCGTAGTTGCGACCAACGCCAATGCGATATCTGATCCTCTTGCTCACCTTGGTCGTGACTTGCGCGCGCGGACGACGCAACGCCGTTCAATCCGGCCGACTATCCGCCTGGCGTGCAGAAGGCGGTCCGCTACGCCAACGAGGAATGCGACAGCCAGGAGGGCGGCGAAGTGACTTTCGCAGCGAACACCGTGCGCAAGATCGATCTGACCGGCGACGGCCGCGTGGACTACATCGTCGATTTCCAGGACACCAAGTGCGGCGATCGCGAGACGACCTATTGCGGAACTGGCGGCTGTGTCGTGAAGATCCTGGTGACACTGCCCGACGGCGGCGTACGCGAGGTGTTCGAAGGCCATGTGCTCCGCTACAAGATCATGGGCCCGCCGATGAAGCGCGGCGCTGGGCGCATCGTCCGGTTCGATCTGCACGGGAGCTTTTGCGGGGGCTACGGCGCGCAGGCCTGCCAGAAGACGAAGGCCATCACGGCGACGCCGTTTGCCTTCGAGCAGCCGTAGGAAGCCGGAGGGAGCCGGCCTTGCAGGGACGCCGGCGTTGGCGATAAATGGGCTGCAATGAGCGGGTGGCTCGCGTGTCGCCCCATCGTCGAAGAGGAAGCCCGATGCAGCCCTTGCGTATGTCCCGACGCGTCATGAATCTCGCCTACATGCTGACGCAGAACGCGCGGCGGCACGCATCGCGCCCCGGCTTCGTCTGGGGCGACAAGTCCTGGACCTGGCGCGAGATCGATGCACAGGTCTCGGCACTGGCAGCCGCGCTTGCGGCGCGCGGCATCGCCAAAGGCGATCGCATTCTCGTTCATTCCAAGAACGGCGAAGAGATGTTCGTTTCGATGTTCGCCGCGTTCCGGCTCGGCGCAGTCTGGGTGCCCACCAATTTCCGCCTGATGCCCGACGAGGTCAGTTATCTCGCGCAGGCCTCCGGCGCCAAAGCGTTCCTGTGCCATGTCGATTTTCCCGAGCACGCTGCGGTCGTGAAGGGCGGCGCATTGGAGTTCACCTGGAGCATCGACGGCAAGGCCGCGTTCGGCGAGCGATCGGTGGCTGACGCGATCGCCTCGCAGCAGGATGCTGCCGTGGAGAACGTCGCCGTCGAGCACGACGATCCCTGCTGGTTCTTCTTCACCTCGGGCACCACCGGCCGCTCAAAGGCGGCGGTGCTGACCCACGGCCAGATGGGATTCGTCGTCACCAATCATCTCGCCGATCTCACGCCGGGGGTGACGGAGCAGGATGCCTCCCTGGTGGTGGCGCCATTGTCGCACGGCGCCGGCGTCCATCAGCTGATGCAGACCGCGCGTGGCGCACGCACCGTGCTGCTGCCGACCGAGAAGTTCGACATCAACGAGGCGTTCCGCCTCATCGAGGAGCATCGCGTCAGCAATCTCTTCACCGTGCCGACCATCCTGAAGATGATGGTCGAGCATCCCGCCGCCGACAAACACGACCATTCCTCGCTGCGTCACGTCATCTATGCGGGCGCTCCGATGTATCGCGAGGACCAGAAGGTGGCGCTGAAGAAGCTTGGCAACGTGATCGTGCAGTATTTTGGGCTGGGCGAGGTCACCGGCAACATCACCGTGCTGCCGGCGGCGCTGCACGATCCCGAGGACGGCCCGCACGCCAAGATCGGAACCTGCGGCTTCGAGCGCACCGGCATGCAGGTCTCCATCCAGGACGACGAGGGCCGGGAGCTCCAAGCAAACCAGAGCGGCGAGATCTGCGTCATCGGGCCAGCGGTCTTCGCGGGCTACTACGACAACCCCGAGGCCAATGCGAAGGCGTTTCGCAACGGCTGGTTCCGTACCGGCGATCTCGGCCACATGGACGAGGAGGGCTTCGTCTACATTACCGGGCGCGCTTCCGACATGTATATCTCGGGCGGCTCTAACATCTATCCGCGCGAGATCGAGGAGAAGATCCTGACGCATCCCGCGGTCGGCGAGGTCGCCGTACTCGGCGTGCCCGATGCGACCTGGGGCGAGGTCGGAGTCGCCGTTTGCGTTGCGCGCGAAGGCGCGAAGCCAGTGAGCGAAGCGGAGATGGCGGCGTTCCTGTCGCCGAAGGTGCCGCGCTACAAGATGCCGAAGCGGTTTTTCTTCTGGGAGGCGCTGCCGAAATCCGGTTACGGCAAAGTACCCAAGCGCATGGTGCGTGATGAACTCGAAGCGCGCGGGCTGCTCGATCTCAATGAAAAGCAGGCGGGCTGAGCGAAGGGAATGCGGAGCATCAAGCAGCCCGGCTTGCCGTCCCCCGAACGCGTTCAATGGGTGGAGGCGAGGGGACGCGCGTTCACGTTCACGCTTCAAGCCGGCCTGCCGCTGCTCGAGGCTGCGCTGCGCGGCTTCGCCGCCGAGGGTTTTGCGGGCGGCGTGCTGAACTTTCGCCGCGGCGCGCTCGGACCGTTCGCCTATGTCATGCCGGCGCTGTCGAAGACCGGCGAAAACGCGGCATTCTACAGCGACACGTTCCGGCCAAAGGGCGTGACGCGCGTGCGGCTCGGCAGCATGACGCTCGGCATGCGCGACGGCGCGCCGTTCTTTCATTGCCATGCGCTGTGGACGGAGGCGGACGGTAAGACAAGCGGCGGTCACATGATGCCGGATGAGACCGTCGTCGCCGAACCGTTCGAGGTCGAGGCTTTCGGCATCGATGGCGCGATGTTCACGGCCGAACCCGATCCCGAAACCAATTTCAAGCTGTTCGGGCCGGTGTCGGCCGAGAGCACCGGCGCTCCGACGACGAGCCGTGCGTTTGCCATGCGGCTGCGTCCGAACCAGGACTTTGCCGGCTGCTTGGAAGATTTTTGCCGGGCGCGCGGAATTGCACGCGCCAGGATCCGCGGCGGTGTCGGCTCGACCATCGGCGCTCGCTTCACTCATGGTGGAGTAATTGAGCCGTTTGCGACCGAGCTTGCGGTCAAGGCCGGCACGATAGCGCCGGGCAGCGCCGGCGCGCTTGAGGCCATCCTCGATGCCGCCCTGATCGACTATACCGGCGGCATCGCCGAGGGCTGCCTGATCCGCGGGGACAATCCGGTGCTGATGACGATGGAACTGGTCTTGGAGGTGGTGGATTAGGTCACAGCCTGGGCTTGCCGTTCTCCGCGGAAACCACTTCCTCAGGATCGTTGTTCCTGATATGTTCCTGTGACCGGACGAGGCAAAGGGAGGGCTGGAGATGCGAGGGCGACAGCGGGACATCAGGCTGCCGGCTCCCTATCTTCGGCGCGTCTGGCTCGACCGCACGCTGGTCCCCGACTGGGAAACGTATCCGTACTGCCTTCCGATCTTCCGCCAAGAATTCGATCTGAGCTTCGACACCGCGATCACCATCATCGTCGGCGAGAACGGCACCGGCAAATCGACCATCCTGGAGGGCATTGCAGCGCTCGCCGGTTATGACGACGCCGGCGGGGGCAAAGGCTATCGCGCGGTCGATCATTCCAGTGCGCGCGAGATCATGGGCGGGGAGTTGTCGGCCGCGCTTCGCGCCGGGTGGGTGCCGAAGATCACCAACGGCTGGTTCTTCCGCGCCGAGACTTTCTTCTCCGTTGCGCGATATCTCGACGAAGTCTCCGACATGCCGCCCGATTTTCTGTCCTACTCCCACGGCGAAGGCTTTCTGCGCTTCTTCCAGGAGCGATGTCAGAAGCAGGGCATCTTCATCTTCGACGAGCCGGAATCGGCGCTGTCGCCCGCGCGCCAGATGGAGTTCTTGAAGCTGCTGCACCGCATGGACACCTCCAGGAATTGTCAGGTCATCATGGCGACACATTCCCCGATGCTGATGGCCTATCCCAACGCGCGGCTTCTGCAGTTGACAAAGCATGGACTTGAACCCGTGACGGTGGAGGAGACGGATCACTACCGCCTGATGCGGGAGTTCTGCGCAGATCCCCGTGGGTTCGTAGAAGCGACGCTGGCCGAGTGATGGCGCAGTCGGCGGCCGCTCTCTCCGTCGTCATTGCGAGCGGAGCGAAGCAATCCGGGTTCTTTCCGCGGCGACGACGGCTAGGGCCTCGCCACAACCGTGCCACGAACAAGTCTCCCCAGAGTCCAAAAATGCGCTACGATGATCTCAGCGCGCCCCAAGTCGCGCAGATCGAAGGATGAGGAAACGACATGAGGATGAGAAGCGGAGCGGCGATCGCCGGGGTGGCGGCGCTGGTGGTTGCGGGGATGACTCTGACGGCTGCCTTTGAACCGGTTCGGGCCCACGGGCCGACACGGCAGAAGGTACGGGAAGCCATCGAGATCAATGCTCCGCAGGAGAAGGTCTGGGCCGCGATCCGCAATTTTCAGGACATGAGCTGGCTTCCACCCGTCACCAAGACCACGGGCGAAAAGGGCAACGAGATCGGCGCGACACGGACGCTGACCCTTGCGGGCGGCGCGACGGTCGAGGAGGAGCTCTATAAATACGAGCCCGACATGTTGAGCTATTCGTATCGGATCACCAAGGTGGACGTGAAGGTGTTGCCCGTCACCAATTATTCCTCGACGTTGACGGTGTCGCCTGCATCCGATGGCAAGGCGAAGGTGGAATGGGCCGGCGCGTTCTACCGCGGCTATCCCAACAACGATCCGCCGCCGGAGCTGAACGACGAGGCTGCCAAGGCTGCAGTGAGCGGGCTGTACAAGGCCGGGCTCGAGGCCCTCAAGAAGAAGATCGAGAGCGGTAGCTGATCGTGCGCGCGCTGGCTCTGGCGGCGCTAGCCGCCGGCCTTGGCGGCCTTGCGCTCGGCACTGCAGTCGCCGAAGAGGCGTTCGTCACCAACCAGCTGAGCGATGATCTGATGGTGGTGGATCTCGCGACGTCGCGCAGCGTTGCGACGATCCCGATCGGCGGCAAGCCGGCGGGCGTGGCCGTCAGCACAGACGGGCGTTTTGCCTATGTGACGAGTCCCGACGCCAAGGCGGTGACGGTGGTGGACGCGGCCGCGCGGCAAGTCACGGGGCGGATCGAGGTCGGCGGCGGACCGCTCGGCATTGCCGTCGCACCCGATGGCCGTACCGCCTATGTCGCCGACTGGTATGCCGCTGCGGTGCGGGTGATCGATACGGCCTCGCGCAGCGTCACGGCCAGCATCGCAGTCGGCGCCTCGCCATCGGGCCTCGCGGTGACGCCGGATGGCGAGCTGCTGCTCTCGGCCGACCGTGACGACGACAGTGTCTCGGTGGTGGACACCGCGACGCGCCAGCGCAAGGCCATAATCAAGGTCGGTACGCGCCCGTTCGGCATCATCATCGACGCCGATGGCAGGCGCGCCTATACCGCCAATGTCGGCTCCGACGATGTCTCGGTCATCGATATAGCGGAGGCCCGCGAAATCGGCCGTGTACCGGCAGGGATGCGCCCCTATGCGGTGGCGCTGACGCAGGGCCGCGGCTTCGTCACCGACCAATATGGCGGCACCGTCACCGTGTTCGACTTGGCGAGCTTGAAGCCGATCAAGCGCATCAGTGTCGGCGATTATCCCGAAGGCATCGCGGCAACCGCGGACGGCAAGCGCATCATCGTTGCCTGCTGGGAGAGCAACACGCTCAGCATCATCGATGCGGCCGAACTGAAAGTCGTGGGTGAGATCAAGACCGGCGACGGCCCGCGCGCGTTCGGGGTGTTTTTGCGCAGGACCGAGTAGTTCGTCAAAACCCGCGGCGACTTTCCCAAAGGGGCCCAAATCGGCCGATGCAGGGCCTCAAGCTGGATAGGGCTGGGGTTGATGGAGCGATGAAGGAGCGGCCGCGCGCAAGCGTGGGGCGTTTTCGAACGGTGCGGCTGCCGGGTCTCAACCCAGAACCATTCCGCCAAAGCTCAATTGACGTTCTGCGCCTCTGACACGGCGTCCTCTGGCGCACCCCGATCGGTCCAGTCCGGCGGCAAGCCGATCCGTTCTCCGACGAGGCCGGCCAATCCCGGCGCTCGGCCGAATGTCTCGCAGATCGCTTCCTTGGGCGCGCCACCGAGCGAGGCGCTCAATCTGTCGGCGGACGGAGGCGCTGGGACCTTCCCGAACGGACTCTCCGCGGTCACCAAAAACCTCCCGAAATCGCTTCCGAAAGCGTCGGCAAGATCATAGGCGTCGCCATCGCTCGATACACGCGGAGAGCTGGTGAAGGAATTCGCCCCGCGCGCCCAGATCATGGCCGCCTGTTGGTTGCCGCTGCGATCGCGGGCCTCGGCCTCGACGGACAGGCTCCCAAGTCCAATTGGAAGCCGCGGCACCGGAATGGGCACGCCGGGAGCAACGATGGACGGCACAACGCTCGCGACCTTGGAGACGCCCGCTGCCGTCGCATCGGTCGGCGCAATGTGTGTGATGATCGCGCGAACATTCAAGTCCGCAGCCTCCGTGGTGGCCACGATCCGGAAGCGCTCGCTCAGCGCAAGACACATCGATCTGTTGACCGCATTCTTGATCAGCGTGCGCTGCTGCTGCGAGAACGGCCGGCTCGCCGCGGCTGCCGTGAAGGCGGTCGGCTCGATGCGAGCCGTCTTCGCTGCGAGAACATCGGCCTTGCTGATCCGGAGCTGCGACTTCGTCAGCAGACCATCGGACGGCGTAAGATTGTCGTATGAGGCGAGCGACCCGGCGCGTTCGAGCGGGGCGGCCGCGCAACCGGCCGCCATCAAGTTCAAGACTGCTACCGCGGGCCATCTCATGGCGAGGAAACGAGATCGGTCGCTCCCTGGGCCATGCGCCGGGAATGCGCGGCGGGCAGGGGAGAAGGTGCGGCCCCCGGCGCCGACGCCAGCAACGGCTGCCAAGTGACATTCCAGCGCGCCAGCGTTGCCCCGTTGCCTTCGAAAACCAGGTCGAGAAAGGCCAGACTGAGCTCGGCGGTCGCGAGCTTGACTTTGGGGTTGAGAGCCGGACCACCCGTGAAGGCGCGATCGGTGAAGACGCTGTGCGAACCACCTTCGAACACGGCGAGCAGCTTTCGCGGTGTGGCGATGGCGTTGAAGACCTTCAACCGGTCGGCAGCGGGCGAGTAGTATCCGGGAATCTGAATGACGTCGTTCGTCGCCGTCACATGAAGGGTTGGAACGGTGATCCTGCTCAGCACCGAGGCAAGATCGGACTCGCCATAGAATGGAGGGGCCGAGATGACGATGGCGGCTCCAAAGCGCGGGTCCCGGGCCTCCACCCATCTCCCTTCGCGCATCACGCGGGCGCCAACGGCAACAAGAGCGGTGTTCGCTCCATATGAATGCCCCGCCGCTACGACGCGCCGGCGATCGACGTGGGCGCCATAGGGACTCGACAGCATGCGATCCAGGGCGAAGCGCAGGTCCAAGGCTCGCGCCAGCGCCTCGCTCTCATGGGCGGCTCGCTGCAAGCGGTCCACGACGGCGAGGGGATTGCCCGCCCAGAGCGACGAATCGCTGCCCGCATGCTGGACATGCAAGCTGGCAATGCCGCGGGCCGACCAATATCGCCCCAGATAGCTGTAGCCGCGGCGAGAGCCACCGAGGCCGTGGGAGAACACGATGAGCGGCACACGCGATCCCGGCGCGGCATCCGTCGGCCAGTGCAGGCGCGCCGGAACGGGCCGCGAACGCGCGGGATCGGCCCAGTCGAAATCGATGAAAGCGGGCGGAGCGGACTGCGCTTGCGCTGGATGTGCGGTGAGCGCCGCTGTAACCGCGGCTGCGAGCAGCATGGTGCCGAGGCGCCGTCGCGTCATATTTTCAGGAGCGATTGCTTCGCCGGCGCTGCGCGCAGATCGAACATGCCGAGAGGGAGTGTCGCCGCCCGACCGGTTCACCATGAATGCACCTTGCTCAAAGTCTCACCGAGTGTAAGTTTAAATTGCACTTAGTGTAATTTTGCAAACTGGTCGATTTCATGGCAGAAACGGGCGATGAAAAATTCGCCCCGAAAGGAGGAAGGCCTGCGCGAACGGAAGCGGCGCGAAACGCAGCATCGTATCGCCGAGCAAGGCCTGAAATTGTTCCTGACCAAGGGCTACGACGCCACCACGCTGGACGCGATCGCGGAGGCGGCGGGGATCTCGCGGCGGACGTTCTTCTACTACTTCAAGTCCAAGGAAGAGATCCTCCTGGCCTGGCAGGACGGCGGGTTCAGCGAGACGCTGCGTGCCGCCGTGCTGGAGCAAACGACCAGGCAGTCGCCTCTCGATGCCGTGAAGAGCGCCTTGCTGGACCTGACGGCCCGCTTTCAGGTCGACTACAAGCAGACCAAGGTGATCGAACGCGTGATGTCTGCGAACGAGGCGCTTCGCATCCGGCAGCAGGCGAAATACGTCGAGAAGGAAGAAGCCGTATTCGAGGCGCTGCGCCAGATGTGGGCGCAGCCCCATCGCCAGGCTGCGCTGCGCGTGGTCGCTATGATGTCGGTTGGAGCGCTGCGCCTGGCGATCGACAATTGGAATCGCGACCAGGGCAAGCGACCTCTGGCCACCCACGTGAAGGAGGCTTTTGCGTGCCTGGACAAGGAAATCGGAGGAGGGGCGTCGCGCAAGGCTGCCGGTCGATCCGGCGAGTGAGCTAGTGCCGGGCCGGGTGGCGGGATCCCACCTTGGTCCATGCGGGGCCTCGTGCTCGAACCGCAAGCCGCCTTACGCCGACAGATGCTCTCCAGGATTGATTCTCCATCGAGAGATGCACGGCAGGAAGCGGAAACATTTGCAATGGACAATAAATGGGTCGAACTCGCGGTGGCGTGGCTGCCGTTCGTGCTTCTGATCGGGTTCTGGTTCTGGTTCTCGCGACGAAACGGCATGCAGGCGCGCGGATCGTCCGGTGCGACCTTGATCGAGCTTTACGAGCAGCAGGTGGCCGAGACCCGGCGGATGAACGGCTTGCTGGAGCGGATCGCGGTCTCGATGGAGAAGCACGATCCGCCCCGCGGCAGCTAAGCCTGCATGGGATTTCTGGCACCGATCAGGGCCGGCGCGATGTCACTGATCTGCTCGAACACATGGTCGGGCCGAAGCGCTTGCAGCGCCGCGGGTGCCGCATAACCCCAGCACACTGCACCGCAAGCGATCCCGACGGCCCGCGCGGCGTCGATGTCACGAACCTCGTCGCCGATCGAAATCACCCGGGCAGGCGCGACGCCGGCGCGGCGGATGACCCTGCGGAATTTCGCGGGCTTGCCGAACAACGAAGCCGCGCAGTCGAAATGTGAAAACAGCGCCGCGGCGTCTCCGAGCTTCTCGCGCGCGTTGGCTTCGCTGTCGGAGGTCACGAGCGCCATCTGCACGCCGTTGTCGGCGAGCATCCGCAGCATCGCCTCGACGCCCGCAAACAGCGAAATCTCGCCAGCTGCCTCCGCCTTCAGCCGCCGCGCATGCCGCGCAATCGCCGGCAGCTTCCACAAGGGCACCTTGAGCCGGGAAAGGATTTCGCGGCTCGAGGCATGCCGCAGCTCCTCGATGTCCTCTTGCGCGACGCGGCGAAAATTGAAGTGATCGGCGACGTCGTTGATGGTGCGCAGGAACCACGGGAAGCTATCGGCGAGGGTGCCGTCGAGGTCGAAGATGGCGAGGGAGTAGGGCGGGTTGGCCTTGTTCATTCCATCCTATGCGCGCCGATGGCTCGCCCTATTTCGCTACCTACTCCGCCGCCTCGCTCGCCGCACGCCTTCGCTTCGGCTTCCGCGCTTTCTCCAGCACCGGCGCCAGGAACTTCCCCGTATAGCTGCGCGGCGCCTTCGCGATGTCCTCGGGCGGGCCCCACGCCACGATCTCGCCGCCGCCGTCGCCGCCTTCGGGGCCGAGGTCGATGACCCAGTCGGCGGTCTTGATGACTTCGAGATTGTGCTCGATGACGACGACGGTGTTGCCTTGCGCCACCAACTCGTGCAGCACCTCCAGGAGCTTCTTGACGTCGTGGAAGTGCAGGCCGGTGGTGGGCTCGTCCAGGATGTAGAGCGTGCGGCCGGTGGCGCGCTTGGACAGCTCCTTGGCGAGCTTGACGCGCTGGGCTTCGCCGCCCGAGAGCGTCGTCGCCTGCTGGCCGACATGGATGTAGTCGAGGCCGACGCGGTGCAGCGTGTTGAAGGTCTCGCGCACGCGCGGCACTGCCTTGAAGAACTCGGCGGCTTCCTCGACCGTCATGTCGAGCACGTCGGCGATGCTCTTGCCCTTGAACAGCACTTCCAGCGTCTCGCGGTTGTAGCGCTTGCCCTTGCAGACGTCGCAGGTGACGTAGACGTCGGGCAGGAAGTGCATCTCGATCTTGATGACGCCGTCGCCCTGGCACGCCTCGCAGCGGCCGCCCTTGACGTTGAAGGAGAAGCGACCCGGCTCGTAGCCGCGCGCTTTCGCCTCCGGCAGGCCGGCGAACCATTCGCGGATCGGCGTGAACGCGCCGGTATAGGTCGCCGGATTCGAGCGCGGGGTGCGGCCGATCGGCGACTGGTCGATGTCGATGATCTTGTCGATGTGCTCGAGGCCTTCGATGCGATCGTGCGGCGCGGCGCCTTCGCTGGCGTTGTTGAGCTTGCGGGCGATGGCGCGATAGAGCGTGTCGATCAGCAGCGTCGACTTGCCGCCGCCGGAGACGCCGGTGACGCAGGTGAACAGGCCGAGCGGGATCTCGGCGGTGACGTTCTTGAGGTTATTGCCACGCGCGTTCACCACCTTGATGGTGCGGCGATGGTTCGGCGGGCGCCGCTCCGGCACCTCGACCTCGAGTTCGCCGGTGAGATACTTGCCAGTCAGCGATTTCGGGTTGCGCATGATCTCGGCGGGCGTGCCTTCGGCGACGATGTTGCCGCCATGCATGCCGGCGCCGGGGCCGATGTCGAGCACGTAGTCGGCGAGGCGGATGGCGTCCTCGTCATGCTCGACCACGACCACGGTGTTGCCGAGGTCGCGCAGCCGCTTCAGCGTATCGAGCAGGCGCGCGTTGTCGCGCTGATGCAGGCCGATCGAAGGCTCGTCCAGGACGTAGAGCACGCCCGTCAGACCCGAGCCGATCTGCGAGGCCAGGCGGATGCGCTGGCTCTCGCCGCCCGACAGCGTGCCGGAGGAGCGGGACAGCGTGAGATAGTTGAGGCCGACGTCGAGCAGGAAGGTGAGGCGCTCGCGGATCTCTTTCAGAATGCGGCCGGCGATCTCGTTCTGCTGCTTGTTCAGCGTATCAGGCACGCCTTCGAACCACTCGCCGGCCTTCTTGACCGACAGCTCCGAGATTTCGCCGATATGCTTGCCCCCGATCTTGACGCAAAGTGCCTCCGGCTTGAGCCGGAAGCCCTTGCAGCCTTCGCAGGGTACGTCGTGGAAATATTTCGCCAGCTCCTCGCGGGCCCACTCGCTCTCGGTCTCGCGATAGCGGCGGTTGATGTTGGTGATGACACCCTCGAACGGCTTCTTGGTGTCGTAGGAGCGAACGCCGTCTTCGTAGGAGAACTTTATCTCGTCCTCGCCGGAGCCGTAGAGAAGTGCGTCTCTCGTCTTCTTCGGCAGATCCTTCCACTTGGTGTCGAGCGTGAACTTGTAATGCTTGCCGAGCGCGGTCAGCGTCTGCACGTAATAGGGTGATGACGATTTGGCCCAGGGCGCGATCGCGCCCTTGCGCAGCGTCAGATCCTTCTCGGGAATGACGAGGTCCTCGTCGACATGCTGCTCGACACCGAGGCCGCCACAGGCCGGACAGGCGCCATAGGGATTGTTGAACGAGAACAGGCGCGGCTCGATCTCGGGGATGGTGAAGCCCGAGACCGGGCAAGCGAATTTCTCCGAGAACAGGATGCGCTCGGGGCCGCTCTTGTCGTGGATCTTCGCCGTCTTCTTTTTCTCTTCCGCGGGCGCGGTCGCGGGTGCATCGGCGAACTCGATGACGGCTAGGCCTTCGGCGAGCTTCAGCGCGGTCTCAAAGCTTTCCGCGAGGCGCTGACCGATATCTGCGCGCACGACGATGCGGTCCACCACGACGTCGATGTCGTGCGGGAATTTCTTGTCGAGCGCCGGCGCCTCGCTAAGCTCATGGAAGGTGCCGTCGATCTTGACGCGCTGAAACCCCTTCTTGAGCCATTCGGCGAGTTCCTTGCGGTACTCGCCCTTGCGGCCGCGCACGACCGGAGCGAGCAGATAGAGGCGGGTGCCTTCCGGCAGCGCCAGTACGCGGTCGACCATCTGCGAGACAGTCTGGCTCTCGATCGGCAGGCCCGTGGCCGGCGAATAGGGTATGCCGACGCGCGCCCAGAGCAGGCGCATGTAATCGTAGATCTCGGTGACGGTACCGACGGTGGAGCGTGGGTTCTTCGAGGTGGTCTTCTGTTCGATCGAGATCGCCGGCGACAGGCCGTCGATCTGGTCGACGTCCGGCTTCTGCATCATCTCCAGGAACTGGCGGGCATAGGCCGACAGCGATTCGACGTAACGGCGCTGGCCCTCGGCGTAGATGGTGTCGAAGGCGAGGGAGGATTTACCGGAGCCCGACAGGCCCGTGAACACCACGAGCTTGTCGCGGGGAATCTCTACGTCGATATTCTTGAGGTTGTGCTCGCGCGCGCCGCGGATCGTAATTGCGCGCAGGCTGGAGCCCGCGTTCTGTTGTTGGCGCTTCGCCTTGATCACTTCGTCCATCCCGCTGGTCCTCAAGGAAGCCCAAAGACGCGCAATCGCGCCAAGGGAAAGGCGCGCTTCGCCCGGAACCGGATCGGCGCCGATGGGTATGTCAGCGAACGTAGGAAGAACGACAGAGGATTTCCAGTGCGACTTGCGAATCGTCAACGGATTGTTGGCGCGCTGGCGGCATCTGGCAGCAGGGACTTTCGGAGCTCTAACGGGCAAAACAAAAAAGGCCGGCGCAAGGCCGGCCTTTCGTGACGATGTGACGTCGGTCGTGATCAGTACTTCGCGACGACCGGGCCGCCGAAGTGATAGTTCACGCCGACCTGCACGGTGTGAAGGTTGAGCGTGCCGCTGGGAACGGTACCCGAGAAGTAGGTCTCGCCGCCGAGGCTGCGATAGAGGTACTCGCCCTTGACCGACCACTGCGGAGCAAAGAACGCCTCGACACCCGCGCCAACGGTCCAGCCGGAGTGAAACTTGCTGTCGGAAATCGAGGCAGCGCCCAGGGTGGCGGTGACCTTGTTGTCGATCCAGGCGTAACCGCCGGTGCCGTACAGCAGCACGTTGTTGACGGCCCAGCCGATGCGACCGCGCACGGTGCCCATCGCGTCGGTCCTCGAGGACACCGAAGCGGGGACGCCGCCGACGCCGGCGACGAAAACGGTGCCAGCCGCCGAGGCGCTGACGTCTGCCCAGGCGCCATCGGCCTCGAGGCCGAACACGACGTTGCCGGCCTGCCAGTTGTAGCCAGCGGTGCCGCCGACGAAGCCGCCCTGCATCTTCGGGTCGCCCGAAGAGGCTTCCCAGGCGCCGCCGCCGACGATACCGAGATAGAAGCCCGTCCAGTTGTAGACGGCAGCGGCCGGAACCATCGGAGCCTTGGTATAGGGGCGAGCCGCGAGATCAGCAGCCGAAGCAGGAGCTGCCAGGGCGAACAAGCAGGCCGAAGCCAACAAAACCTTTTTCATTTTCAACTTAATCCCAGTACCAGTTTCTGTTGTTGCCTTCCGTGACCGGAAGGGAGCGGACTCAACGGCCCAACTGGCGCTGCATTTACACCATCAAAGCTGCAAGTTGTGTCTCCGAAAAGCCACAACGTCACAAAAGGTGATGGTTACTGACCCATTACCCCGAGCGAGCTGCATCCAAACGACAAAGGCCGGCGCGAGGCCGGCCTTCGATCGTCACGCGCGATTCGCGCTATCAGTACCTCGGAGCGGGCGCGCCCCAGTTGAAGTGATAGTTCACGCCAGCCTTGACCGTGTGAACGGTGTCGGTCCACTCGGAGCGGTTCGCGGCAACAGCCGGAGCGGTGTACTGCAGCGTGCTTGTGCCGAAATCGATGTAGTTGTACTCGACCTTGGCGGACCAGTTCGGGGCGAACATGTATTCCGCGCCGGCGCCGACGGTCCAGCCCCAACGCCAGTCATTCCGCACGACACTGCCGACGAGAGGAACATCATAGCGATGCTGCAGGTCGCCAACGGCGGCACCGCCACTGACAAAGAACAGAGCGGGACCGGTCGAATAGCCGAGACGGCCCTTGATATCGCCGAAGCTGCGGATCTTCGTGAAGTAGGTGTCGCCTAGGCCGGCATTGATTTCCGCCGAACGGCCGCTGATATCAGACCAGTGATAGTCGCCCTCGATGCCGAAAACGACCGGGCCCGACTGCCAATTATAGCCGAACACGCCACCGACGAAACCGCCGCTGATGTCGTAGTTCTGAGTTCCTGCGAAGCCCGGGCCGTTCGGAAGGAGGAAGAACGTCTCGTCGCTGTCGCCCCAGCCGCCACCGCCCTGAATACCAGCATAGAAACCGGTCCAGGTGTAGATCGGCGCGGGCGCAGCCACCGGCGCTTTCGTGTACGGACGAGCGGCGAGATCCGCCGCGTTTGCCGGAGCAGAGAGGCCCAGCGCAGCGGCCCCAAATGCAATTACTAAGGTCTTTCTCATTTCCTAAAGCCCTCCAAAGTTGTCCGCTTCTTGCGAGATCCCCGAAGCGGTTAAGCGCGATGCCCATAACGTCCAAGTCCGAGTCAACCGTAGCGCGATTTGGTGATCGAGTCCGTCTCCGAAATGCAACAGTCCCTCACGATCGTGAGCCAGCTAAGTAGATGATGTTCATTAAGTTTCGTGCTGTCACGGGAACCGCAAAAAGTTCCATCGGGTTCCCCGCCCGCCTCAAATTTTTCGGCAGAGTTCCATTCCAGGTTGTTCCATCGATTTTCTGGAACAAATCTAGAACAGGCGAGGAATTGGTGCTATATGTGGGGATAACCTGCGGTGCGACGGGCCGATCCGGGGCCGCGAGCGTATAGGGTCGCCTCAACGAGGCGCAGAGGAACGCGGGCAGCGGGACTCGCCCTATTGAAATTCAGTGGCATTCGGAGTGGAGAGCGGCGATGGCGGGAAGCGTCAACAAGGTCATTCTGGTTGGAAATCTCGGCAAGGATCCTGAAATCCGCCGGACCCAGGACGGGCGGCCGATCGCAAATCTGAGCATCGCCACCTCGGAGACGTGGCGTGACAAGAACACCGGCGAGCGCAAGGAGAAGACCGAGTGGCATCGCGTCGTGATCTTCAATGAAGGGCTTTGCAAGGTCGCCGAGCAGTATCTGAAGAAGGGCGCGAAGGTCTACATCGAGGGCGCGCTGCAGACCCGCAAGTGGACCGACCAGAGTGGCGTGGAGAAGTATTCTACCGAAGTCGTGCTCCAGGGCTTCAACTCGACCCTGACAATGCTCGACGGCCGCGGCGGAGGAGGGGGCGGCAGCTTCGGCGATGAGCCCGGCGGCGATTTCGGCTCCTCCGGTCCCGTCAGCAGTGCGCCGCGCCGGCCGGTTGCAGCCGGCGGCGGTCGCAACAGCGACATGGACGATGATATCCCGTTCTGAGAACGCGGACCGCACAGCCAAGGCGCACCGTCTGGTCGGCTGCTTAGCGTGTCGTGGCAGCAATTCGTGTTGATCGGCGGCGGGCTCGGGTTTTCCGGGCCCGCTTCATGTTTGAAGCGAGCTTGAGTTGCGTCCGGCAAGCAGGCTGACGGTTCGTCGCGCCATTGAGCAGGGGAGGCGATTCCGGGCCTCTCGGGAGCGGGGTTCGTAAGGGCCTAAGTTGTTGGAAAAATAGGCGGAAAAATCGCTTGCAGGGACATGCGCGAGGGTGGTTATCACAGGCCCGATGCGCTATATGATTCCCAGATAAACCTCACCGGATTTCCCCTTGGCTGACGACGACGACAAGCCCGGCGACCAGCCGGCGCAACCCTCGGATATTCGCCCCGTCTCCATCTTCGAGGAGATGAAGAAGTCCTATCTCGACTACGCCATGAGCGTGATCGTGGCGCGGGCGCTGCCCGATGCGCGCGACGGTCTGAAGCCGGTGCACCGCCGCATCCTGTACTCGATGAACGAGCAGGGGCACACACCCGACAAGAAGTACGTCAAGTCCGCCCGCGTGGTCGGCGACGTCATCGGTAAGTACCACCCGCACGGCGACCAGTCGATCTACGACGCCATGGTCCGCATGGCGCAGGACTTCTCGATGCGGGTGCCGCTGATCGACGGCCAGGGCAATTTCGGCTCGGTCGACGGCGATCCGGCGGCCGCCTATCGTTACACCGAAGCGCGCCTGACGAAGGCGGCGCTGGCTCTGCTGGCCGACATCGACAAGGATACCGTCGACTTCCAGCCGAACTACGACAACAACGAGACCGAGCCGTCGGTCTTGCCGGCCAAGTTCCCGAACCTTCTGGTAAACGGCGCGGGCGGCATCGCGGTCGGCATGGCGACCAATATCCCGCCGCACAACCTCGGCGAGGTCATCGACGCCTGCGTCGCTCTGATCGACAACCCTGCGCTCACCATTGACGAACTCATCAACATCGTGCCGGGACCTGACTTCCCGACCGGCGGCGTCATTCTCGGCCGCGCGGGCATCCGCGCCGCCTATCACCTCGGTCGCGGCTCGGTCGTCATGCGCGGCAAGGTCGCGATCGAGACCATCCGCAAGGAGCGCGAGGCGCTCATCATCACCGAGATTCCGTACCAGGTGAACAAGGCGACGATGGTCGAGCGCATCGCCGAGCTGGTGAAAGAAAAGAAGATCGAGGGCATCGGCGACCTGCGCGATGAATCCGACCGCGAAGGCTACCGCGTCGTCGTCGAGTTGAAGCGCGACGCCGTGCCGGATGTGGTGCTGAACCAGCTGTACCGATTCACGCCGCTGCAGACGAGCTTCGGCGTCAACATGGTGGCGCTCGACAGCGGCCGTCCGCGGATCATGCATCTGAAGGACCTGCTGACGATCTTCGTAGACTTCCGAGAGCGAGTCGTCACGCGGCGCACCAAGTACCTGCTCGCCAAGGCGCGCGATCGGGCGCATATCCTGGTCGGTCTCGCGATCGCGGTCGCCAATATCGACGAGATGATCCGCGTCATCCGGAGCTCGCCCGACCCGACCGCCGCCCGCGACACTCTGATGTCGCGCGACTGGCCGGCCCGAGACGTCGAGGACATGCTGACGCTGATCGACGATCCGCGCCACCGCATCAGCGCGGACGGCACGATCCGGCTGTCGATGGAGCAGGCGAGGGCCATTCTCGACCTGCGCCTGCAGCGTCTCACCGCGCTCGGCCGTGATGAAATCCGGGAGGAGCTCGACAAGCTCGCCGGAGAGATCGCCGATTATCTCGACATCCTTCGGTCGCGCGAACGCGTGCTGGGCATCATCAAGACCGAGCTCGCCGAGGTGAAGGCGGAGTTCGCCACGCCGCGCCGCACCGTGATCATGGAGCAGGAAGGCGAGGTCGAGGACGAGGACCTGATCCAGCGCGAGGACATGGTCGTCACCGTGTCGCACGCCGGCTACGTCAAGCGCGTGCCGCTGTCGGCCTACCGGGCACAGCGTCGCGGCGGCAAGGGCCGCTCCGGCATGCAGACCCGCGACGAGGATTTCGTGTCGCGCCTGTTCGTGGCCTCCACGCACACGCCGGTGCTGTTCTTCTCCTCACGTGGGCAGGTCTACAAGGAAAAGGTCTGGCGCCTGCCGATGGCGGCACCGAACGCGCGCGGCAAGGCGCTGATCAACATCCTCCCGCTCGAGCAGGGCGAACGGATCACCACCATCATGCCCTTGCCCGAGGACGAATCGACCTGGGCTCAGCTCGACGTGATGTTCGCCACGACAGGCGGCAACGTCAGGCGCAACAAGCTGTCCGATTTCGTCGACGTCCGCCGCTCCGGCATCATCGCGATGAAGCTCGACGACAACGAGGCGATCGTCGACGTGCAGATCTGTACCGAGCGCGACGACGTGCTGCTGACGGCGGCCGGCGGCCAGTGCATCCGCTTCCCCGTTACCGACGTGCGCGTGTTCACCGGGCGCACCTCGATGGGCGTGCGCGGCGTCGCGCTCGGCGAGGGCGACAAGGTGATTTCGCTGGCGATCCTCCGTCATGTCGAGACCACGTCGGATGAGCGCTCGGCGTACCTGAAGATGCGACGTGCGGTGGCGGGCGAGGCTGCGGTGGAAGAGGCTCCGGCCGATGCCGAGGCCGAGGAGACCTCAGGCAGCTTCCAGCTGTCGCAGGAGCGTTATGCCGAGATGTCGGCGCAGGAGCAGGTCGTGCTGACGGTTTCCGTCAACGGCTATGGCAAGCGGACCTCGTCCTACGAGTACCGCACCACGGGCCGCGGCGGCAAAGGCATCGTTGCCATGAGCGTCAACAATCGCAACGGCAACCTGGTTGCGTCCTTCCCCGTGGAAGAGGCCGATCAGATCATGCTGGTTACGGACAAGGGGCAACTGATCCGCTGCCCGGTCGAAGGCATCCGCATCGCCGGCCGCTCGACCCAAGGCGTCATCGTGTTTGACACCGCCGAGGACGAGCACGTGGTGTCGGTTGAGCACATCACCGAAGAGGCGGAGAGCAACGGCGCGAACGGGGAGTAGCGTTCGCCCGCAGCTCGGATTGCGCTCCGCTCAAGCCGGGCTAAGCACCGCTCAGCGGATGCGGCGTGGTCAGACCCGGCTACGGGGTGCGATCCGCGGTGACGAGACGGGCTTCGCGGATGTTGGCCTTGGTGCCGGCGCGACGCAGGCACGAGGCCTCGAAGTTCGGCCATGCCTGATGCGAGCAGTCCCTGCCAATGGCGCGGACATCGAGCCGGTCGCCCTTGGCCAGCGGCTGCGGCACGCTGGCTTCGACCTTCGGGGCAAAGCCGGGCAGGAGGGTGAGAGCCGCGGCGACACACGCAGACAGAGCGATCGCTGAAAGAGTCTTGAGCATTGACGGTCCCCTGTGATGCGGCCGCTCACGCCCGGTGTGCGGCCCGTCATTCGTTAGCTGGATTAGTAACCATGGCCAGTTTCCGGACGTCTTCGCCGATGCGGGAAATGGTTTCGTTTCTGCGCCGTTTTGTTTCGTGGCTACCCCGAGGACGAAACAATCCGGCCGATCCGACCAGGGTTTGCCGACTATCCGACAGGGAACCCGGCCGGCTTGCCGGGGCGGCCCGGGCGCGGTAGGACGGATGCCATGTCGCGCATCGCCTTTTACCCAGGTTCCTTCGACCCCATCACCAACGGCCATCTGGACGTGGTCCGTCACAGTGTGCCGCTGTGCGACAAGCTCGTTGTCGCGATCGGGGTCCACCCCGGCAAGAAGCCGCTGTTCTCGACCGAGGAGCGGCTGAAGATGCTTCATGACGTCTGTGGGCCAGTGGCGGCCCAGGCCGGCTGCGTGCTCGAAGCCGTCACATTTGACGATCTGTCGGTCACCGCGGCGCGCAAGCATGGCGCAACCATCATGATCCGTGGCCTGCGCGATGGCACCGACCTGGATTACGAGATGCAGCTCGCCGGCATGAACGAGGCGATGGCGCCCGAGGTGCACACTGTCTTCCTGCCCGCTTCTCCCGCGGTTCGCCCGATCACCGCCACTTTGGTGCGCCAGATCGCTGGTATGGGCGGAGACGTCTCGGCCTTCGTCCCGCCGCTGGTTGCTGCACAGCTCAAGGCCAAATTCGCCTGATGTGGCGCTATTCCTGTTGTCTCTGATCCGGAGTTATCATGATCCGAATTCTCGCAGTCCTTGCCGCGCTTGTATTCGCGGTGCCGGCGGTGGCGCAGCAATTGCCGGCAAATCTCGACAAGGCCAATGCCATCGTCATCGACAGCACCAAGGGCCGCATCGTCATCAAGCTCAGGACCGACATCGCCCCTCAGCACGCCGAACGCATCAAGCAGCTCGCGCGCGAGGGATTCTACAACAACGTTCCGTTTCACCGCGTCATGGACGGCTTCATGGCGCAGACGGGTGATGGTCAGAACGGCAACGGCACCGGCGGCTCGAAATACCCGAACCTGAAGCAGGAATTCTCCAAGGTTCATTTCGCCCGCGGCATCGTCGGAATGGCGCGGCGCGGGGACAGCGTCGACAGCGCCAATTCGCAGTTCTTCATCATGTTCGCCGACGGCGGCAGCCTCGATGGCCAGTACACGGTCATCGGTGAGGTCGTGCAGGGCATGGACGTCGTTGACAAGCTGAAGAAGGCACCTCCCGGCTCACCCGGCGGCAGCGTCACCGATCCAGACAAGATGGTGAAGGTGCAGGTCGCATCCGACATCAAGTAGGCGCAGGCCGTGGCGCGCCGCCGCGGCAGGCTCATGCTGGTTGCCGCGATGCTGCTGCTTGGCATCCCCCGTCCGGCCGCCGGGGACGCGCAGGTCAACACCATCCAGGACATCTTCCGGCATCTGCGCACCTGCTGGAGACCGCCGTCGCCCACCAGGGCGCGCCCACTCGACATCACCGTCGTCGTGAGCTTTAACCGCTCCGGAAACATTCTGGGCCATCCGAGGATTACCTATGAATCTGCGGAGGCTTCCGACAATGACCGGCTGCAATACCGGATCGCGGTGATGGAGGCGTTGCAACGCTGCACGCCGGTGCCATTTACCGATGCAATGGCCGGCGCCGCAGCGGGGCGTCCATTCGCCATCCAGTTCCGCAGCCGCAAGACGTCGCCCGACAAGACTTCACCCCAAACGCAAGAGAGACGAGCATGAGCGTCACCGAAAACACCCTGATCCTCGAGACCACGCAGGGCCCCGTCACGATCGAGATGCGGCCTGATCTGGCTCCCGGCCATGTCGCGCGCATCAAGGAGCTGGTCCGCGAGGGCTTTTACGACGGCATCGTCTTCCATCGTGTGATCGAGGGCTTCATGGCGCAGACGGGCTGTCCGCACGGTACCGGCACCGGCGGCTCCGGCAAGAAGCTCAAGGCTGAGTTCAACAAGGAGCCGCATGTGCGCGGTACCGCCTCGATGGCCCGCGCTGCAAACCCGGATTCCGCCGACAGCCAGTTCTTCATCTGCTTCGACGACGCCCGCTTCCTCGACAACCAGTACACGGTCTGGGGCAAGGTCACCGAGGGCATGGAGAACGTCGACAAGATCAAGCGCGGCGAGCCGGTGATGAATCCGGACAAGATCGTCAAGGCGCGGATGGCCGCGGACAAGGAATAGTCATCCGTCATTCCGGGGCGATGCGCAGCATCGAACCCGGAATCTCGCGCCACAATCTCGGGATTGCCGGATCGCCGCGCCTGGGGCGCCGGCGGTCCGGATGACTGTGGTATTGAGACATGCGCACCGATCTCTTCGATTTCGATCTGCCCGCCGAGCGCATCGCGTTGCGCCCGGCGAGCCCGCGCGATTCCGCACGGATGCTGGTCGTGGAGAACGGCGCGTTGCACGACCAGGCGATCGCCGACCTGCCGCAATGGCTGAAGCCGGGCGACCAGCTCGTCGTCAACGACACCAAGGTGATCGCGGCGCAGCTCAAGGGCCGCCGTATCGGCCGCGAGACCGAGCCCAAGATCGAGGCGACGCTGATCAAGCGCCTCGACGGCTCGCGCTGGCAGGCCCTGGTCAAGCCGGCGAAGAAGCTCACAGCCGGCGATCGCATCCGCTTCGGCAACGAGGGCAAGGTCTGCCTGCTGGGCCATCTCGACGCCGAGGTCGAAGCCAAGGGCAGCGAAGGCGAGGTGACGCTGTCCTTCTCGTTCCACGGGCCGGCGCTGGATCAAGCCGTCGCCGATCTCGGCAGCCCGCCGCTGCCGCCCTACATCGCCTCCAAGCGCACACCCGACGATCAGGATCTCGCCGACTACCAGACCATGTTCGCGTCCAACGAAGGCGCGGTGGCCGCGCCGACCGCGGGGCTGCATTTCACGCCGGCATTGGAGGAGGCGTTGTGCGCGCGCGGCGTCGGCATCAATCGCGTCACGCTGCATGTCGGGGCAGGGACGTTCCTGCCGGTCAAGGTGGACGACACCGAAGGGCATAAGATGCACGCCGAGTGGGGCACGATCTCGGCCGAAACGGCGGAGCGGCTCAACGCCGCGAAAAAGAATGGCAACCGCATCATCGCCGTCGGCACCACGTCATTGCGGCTGCTCGAGAGCGCAGCGCGCGAGGACGGAACGATCCAGCCATTCGCGGCGGAGACCTCGATCTTCATCACCCCCGGCTATCGCTTCCGTGCGGTCGACGTCCTCATGACGAATTTCCATCTGCCGAAGTCGACGCTGTTCATGCTGGTGTCGGCATTCTCAGGGCTGGCGACGATGAAGGGCGCGTATGCGCACGCCATCACGACCGGGTATCGGTTTTATTCGTATGGGGATGCGTGCTTGTTGTTTCGGGCAGCGCCGTAGGGTGGGTTGGCCGTAGGGCGTAACCCACCCCTGTCAGTCTTCGCGGAAGCAGAAGAGGTGGTGCGCCAGCGGACTACGCTTCGCGTAGCCGCGGCCATTCACCCACCCGCCTTCCGTTATGCCATCACCCGCTGCGGCAGCAGCTCCGCGATCTGCACCGCGTTCAGCGCCGCGCCCTTGAGCAGCTGGTCCGCCGCCACGAACATCGAAATCGAGTGCCCTGAGGGATCGCTGAGATCCTTGCGGATGCGGCCGACCAGGACGTCGTCTTGGCCCGAGGCGTCGATCGGCATCGGGAAGTAGTTCTTGGCGCGGTCGTCGACCACCTTCACGCCGGGCGCCCGGGCCATCATGGTGCGGACCTGGTCCTCGCTGATCGGCTTCTCGCATTCGAAGGTGATGGCTTCGCAATGGGCGCGCAGTACGGGCACGCGCACGCAGGTGACGCCGATCGCGATCTTGTCGTCCTCGAAGATCTTGCGAGTTTCCTTGATGACCTTGGTCTCTTCGTCGTTGTAGCCGGTCTCGGGATCGACGGCCGTGTTGTGGCTGAAGAGGTTGAAGGCGTAGGGGTGCAGCATCACCGTGGGCGTATAGACCTGCCCGTTGAGATTGGCCCGGGTGGATTCGACCAGCTCGTCCATCGCGGCGGCCCCGGCGCCGCTCGCGGCCTGGTAGGTCGAGATGATCACGCGCTTGATGCGGTTCTTCTGGTGGATCGGCCACAGCGGCACCAGTGCGGTGATCGCGGCGCAGTTCGGGTTGGCGATGATGCCCTTGTGGTCGCGGATGCGGCGCGCGTTGATCTCGGGGATCACCAGCGGCACGTTCGGATCCATGCGGAATGCGGAGGAGTTATCGACGACGACGGCGCCAGCCTTGACCGCTACGGGCGCGAACTTCCTGGAGATGCTGCCGCCGGCCGAGAACAGGGCGACGTCGACGCCCTCGAACGAGCGCTCGGTCAATTCCTCGATGACGATCTCCTGCCCGCGGAACGATACCGCCTTGCCGGCGGAGCGTGCGCTGGCGAGCGCCTTGAGCTTGCCGACGCGGAAGCCGCGCTTGTCCATGGTGGCGATGAATTCGGCGCCCACTGCACCAGTGACGCCGACAATCGCGACGACGGGATCGTTACTCACTTTGTCCTCCATTGCTTTGAAATCAAGACAACAAAAAAGCCCCGGACCATCGAGCAGGCTGTGTGGAAACGATTGGAGGCTCCGGGTAACCGGGGCCTCTTTTGCTTCAGGTGCTTTCAGGCTGCGGCGGTTTTGATGTTGATGGCGCGGAGGATGTTGTAGGCGAGG
>NZ_LMQJ01000026.1:0-62546 GCF_001424605.1 Bradyrhizobium sp. Leaf396 | reverse complement strand
TGATCCCGATCCTCGCCGGCTATGTATCCCATGAAAATGGCCACCCCGTTCCCGAGGCGGCCATCCTAGCCGATTTGCCCGGCTTTCCACACAGCCTGTCACGCCGGGGCTTTTGTTTGAACCGTAACCTGGATGAAGCGCAATCCTTGTTGCAGCAGCCCGGATATCGCGGCGCATCCCGGCTACGAACCTACGCGCTAGAACACCGCGAGATATTTCAGCAGCGACACGATGCCGATGATGATGACGATCACGCGCGCGATCTGCTTGGCGCGGCCATCCATCGGCAGCATGTTGATGAGATAAAGCACGAGAATGACGACGAGAAAGGTGACGAGTACGCCGACCAGCATCGCGAGACCCCCTTCAGGCAATTGCTACGCTGGTCTAACGCGCGGCACCCGGGCCGGTTCCATATGGGAAACCTGCGGCAACCGCTCACGAAGTCCCTGTCTCCCCAGCCGGCCAGCCAGCATTTGGCGGTCCGACAAGGTCCGCGCCGCCGTCGGATGCGGCGCTCGCTATTCCTTCGCCACCACCGGGACCTGGCGGAATCTGGCGCGCACAGAATCCGGCAGCGGCGAGAAGTTCATCGCGACGCCCCGCCGGTCGTTGGCATTGCGGCTGGCGACTACGAGACCATTGGCCCCCGCGACGATGTCGCCTTTACGCAAGGTCGGATCGTCCTCGACCTTGACCGATGCGAGCCCGACCGGATCCTTGCCGTTGCAGGTGCAGCCTGCGACGATCTCGTTGCGATAGCGATAGGCGTTGGGCAAATCGGAATAGGATTTTCCCTTTTCGGTCGTGGCGTCGTCGATATTGCCGCCGTAGACCAGCGAGGTTTCGGAGGCCGGGCAGAAGCTCTTGCAGGATTGCGCCTTGCTTTCGGCATCGCTTCCTTGCGCCGGGAAATACCGGCCGTCACAGCCGCGCACACAATAGGCCATGCCGCCGCCGTAAGAGGCGCGCTGGCGCGGCGCCTCATAGCGCGGCACATCGTCATGCGGGAACGGCATCCGGATCTCCGGTGGCGGCCGCATCCGGAAGCCGCCGAACAATCCCGAGAAAAAATCCTGCGCCTGCGCTGAAGGCGCCGACGCAAGACCGGCCGAAATAGCGACCAGGATCGCCGCACCGCCAGCCGTTTTGCCAACCAGGCGTCTGCTCATATGACCTCGCTCACTCTCAGTTCACGGCCGACGTCGTGATGTTCAACGCCTGCCGACCCGAGGGCAGCGCGCTCACGGCCGGGCGCTTTCGCGCAGGATCTGCGCCTCTGGCCATCAGCGGCGCGCTCTTCGGCAACACCACGACCTTGGCACCAACGTTGACCCGGCTGAACAGGTCGATGACGTCCTCGTTTGTCATGCGGATGCAGCCGGACGAGACGAACTTGCCGATCGTGGAGGGATCGTTGGTGCCGTGGATGCGGTACTGGCTCGAGCCGAGATACATCGCGCGCGCGCCCAGCGGATTGCCGGGGCCGCCTGCGACGAAGCGCGGCAGATAGGGCTGGCGCGCGATCATTGCGGCAGGCGGATGCCAGTCCGGCCACTCGGCCTTGCGGCTGACGCTCTGCACGCCCGACCAGGTGAAGCCTTCGCGGCCCACGCCGACGCCGTAGCGGATCGCGCGGCCGTTGCCGAGCACGTAGTAGAGATAGGTGTTGTTGGTATCGATGACGATGGTGCCGGCCGGCTCGCTCCGGTCGAAGCTGACGATCTGCTTGCGCAGCCGGTCGGGCAACTGGGCGTCCTCGTCGGCGGCCCGCGGCGCCTCGTTGGCAACTCCCTCGGTGTAACCCTCATCCTGCAGCTGCATCCGCTCATGGAGCTGCATCGGCGCATAGCCGAACGTTTGCGCGCTTGCGCCGTCCAAGGGCACTGCGAGCAGAGCGGACGCGAAACAGAATGCGGCGACGGCGCGCGGCGAGAAGCTGCTGCGGACTGCTAACAACGTTGTCATGTGCTGCCCCGTTGGTGTGTGCATCAGGGTGATGCGCTGCCGAACAAACTCCACCGGCCGGTTTGAAGTTCCGGCGTGGGATGCAGCAGCGACGTCACAGTCAAGCGAGCAGCAATTCACGAAAGCGCGATGGAACCGGCATGCCATCCGCGCGTTGGGATGTCGTCAACGGGCGCGGATCTCGGTTTCCGGGTGGGAGAAATATTGTGCGCGTCCTTCCCAGTGAACGTCTGATTTCCGGCAGCAGCGAAAGCGATCCGCTTCCCCACAGCCCTGCCGAGCTGCCGCCCGTGATCCGCCGCACGGAGTTCGTCGCCTTCGCACTCGCAGGCCTTTTGCTGATTGCCATCGTCACCGTGCTCTACGTCGGGCGGGCCTTCTTCCTGCCCGTGGTGATGGCCTTCGTCATCGGCACGATGCTATCGCCGGCGGCGGGCTTTCTCGAGCGGTACAGGGTCCCCCGCAGCGTCGGCGCGGTCCTGATCGTCATCGCCGTAACCGCGGTGGTCGCCTTCATGGTGGCGCTGATCGCCTCGCCGATGATGGAGTGGAGCACGCGCCTGCCGGAGCTCGGTGCCCAGCTGAAGGACAAGCTGCACGTGTTCGACCGGCCGCTCGCGCTGTGGCGGGAGATGCAGGCCATGCTCGGCGGCTCGGAAGGATTGCCGAGCTTCCACATACCCAAGATCGACTGGGTGCAGCCGACGATCGAATTCCTGTCACCGACCTTTACCGAGTTCCTGCTGTTCTTCGTCACCCTGATCCTTTTCATCGCAAGCTGGCGCGACCTGCGGCGGGCCATGATCATGACTTTCAGCGATCATGACGCACGGCTTCGTACGCTCCGGATTCTGAACGAGATCGAGGTCCATCTGGGAAATTATTTGCTGACCGTCACCCTGATCAATGTCGGAGTCGGCGTCGGCACAGGCATCATCTGCGCACTCGCAGGAATGCCCAACCCGGCCGGGCTCGGCGCGCTGGCCGCAACGCTCAACTTCATCCCGATCATCGGGCCGGTTGCGATGTTCGCGCTGCTGGTCGTGGTGGGGCTGATCGCCTTTCCCACCATCAGTGGCGGCTTGATCGCGGCACTCGCCTTCGGCGGTCTCACCTTCCTGGAGGGACACTTCGTCACGCCGATGATCATTGGGCGGCGGCTGGCGCTGAATGCGCTCGCCGTGCTGCTCGCGCTGGCGTTCTGGACGTGGTTGTGGGGCCCCATGGGCGCATTCCTGTCGTCGCCGCTCCTGATCGTTGCCCTCATCCTGAAGGAGCATCTGTTGCCGACGGATGCGCCGCAACTGCCACAGGGCTAACCGGTTTCCGCCAGCGGAACTTACCGGGCAACGAAACGTTCTCCGCCCATCTCAGCCGTCAACAGTTCGGAGCTCCTGATGCCGACGACAGATGCCGAAGCCCGGATGAGAGACTGGACCGACAAAGCCACCAGAGAACGCCTCGAGAAGGATGTAGCAGCCGTGAAAAGCGATATCGCCGCCCTCACCGACCAGATCACCGATGTGCTCAACTCCTTTGCCAATTCCACGAGCAAGCAGGCTCGCCGCGGCTATCGCCAGGCGCGCGAGAACGTGGATTCCGCGATGGACGACATGTCCGAGCGCGGCAGCGCGATGATGGAGGCCGCGCACGACGCCTACGGCTCCATCGAGGAGACGCTGGAAGAGGCGATCACGCAGCGCCCGCTTGCGACTGTCGGACTGGCGCTGGGTATCGGGTTCCTGATCGGCGCCGCCTGGCGCCGGTAACGGTCGCCGCCACATATCGAAACCGCGGCGGTGCCCCGCCGCGGCCGCACCCGTGACGATTCGGCTGTTGGGGATTGAGGAGTAAGGCCATGCTTCAGCGCATTATCGAGGGGATCAGTGCATCGACTGGCACGACTGTTCGGCTGACCTCCCTTGCCGCAGCCGCAGCCTTCGCGCTCCTGGTGACCACGAGCTTCCTTTGCGCTGCCGCATTCATCTCGGTCCTGCAGACATACGGTCCAGTGCAGGCCTGTCTTGCTGGCGCGGGCATCTTCTTCCTGCTGACCCTGGCGGCGGCGGGCTCGTATTGGGGCTACAAGCGCGAGCTGCAGAAGCGCGCTGAGATCGCTGCCGAGCGCGCCGCGAAGTCGGCCGCGCAGAGCATGCTCGCAGATCCGATGCTCCTCGCCACCGGGCTTCAGATCGTTCGCGCCATCGGGATGAAGCGGCTATTGCCGATCCTGGCAATCGGCGGCGTCGCCCTCGGTATCCTCGCGAGCCGTGCCGGCGTGTCCGACGAGGTATCCGCCGAACCGGCTGAATAGCGACGCCGAGAACCGTTCGAATATTTGCACTCTGAATCGTGAGCGCATCTGTCCGCATCTGACAGAGGCGACGCCGCGCAGTTTTGCGCCGTCCGGCACGAACGCCTCCGTCGCTCACGCAAACGCTACTCGGATGGGCGGGCGGTTGCCGCTAAAAGCGTCACCCTGATTCCCAAAGCTAATTTGCTCAATGAAACCGTCCGTCAAGGCGAACCTCGCCGCATTCCAGCACGACTCACGACTGTACCTGACGCTCGGCATCGCCAATTGGTCGGTGTTCGTCGACCACATTCCGAACAACGTCGTCAACCTGCTGACGCTGCGCAACTTCGGCTTCAGCGGTGCGGCCGATCTGTTCGTGTTCGTGGTGGGCTATGGGGTCGCCATCATCCATGGCAGAATGGCGCTGGAGCGCGGCTATCTGGTCGCGGCGACGCGGATCTTTCGACGCGTCTGGCGGCTCTATGCCGCCTATGTTGTGCTGTTCGTGATCTATATCGACACCATCGCCTACGTCGCCTCGCAATCCATGGCGCCGGAGATCATCCACCATTACAACATCTCGGGAATCCTCGAGCACCCGCTACGCATCCTGATCCGCGGTCTCGTGCTCCAGGAAGAACCGTTGAACCTCGACCTGCTGCAGCTGATGATCCCGCTGATGGCCTTCTTTCCGCTTGCGCTCTGGGGCCTGTTGCGACGGCCGAACCTGACGCTTGCGGCATCGGTTGCGCTGTATCTTGCCGCGCGCTGGTTCGACTGGAATTTTCGGGTCTCTCCGGACCAGGAATGGACCTTCAATCCGCTCTGCTGGCAGATGCTGATGGTGCTGGGCGGCTGGTTTGCCGTCACCGGCGCGCCCGGGCGGACGCTGCGCGATCTTCCCTGGCTTCGGATGCTCGCCGGCAGCTATCTCGTCTTCGCCATGGCGGTCGCCCTGTTGCGCCATTCGCCGGAATCGTCCGCCTATCTGCCGGACCTTCTGCTCGATACCATCGCACCGACCGACAAGGAGAACCTCGCGCCTTACCGCGTGCTTCACTTCCTCGCGCTCGCCTTCGTCGCGACCCGTCTCGTTCCGGCCGATCACCCCGGCCTGCGATTGAAGCCGCTTCAGGCAGTCATTCGATGCGGCGAGGAATGGCTCGCGGTGTTCTGCGTCGGCGTGTTCCTGTCCTTTGCCGGTCATCTCATCCTGATCACCGGCCCAAATCTCGTGCTGATGCAGATCGCGGTGAGCATCATCGGTTTCGCCGCCATGACCGCCGTCGCCTACTACGTGGCCTGGTCGAAGCGGCAGGACCTGCCTGCCGCCCTGCGGCAGCAGGCCTAGTCTAGCCGCAACGCCGTGCGATTCCGCTGGGCCGCCGGCTGCTGCTGCGCTATGCCGGAAATCTGCATGAGGAGACCGGCGCGGCGATGGCACAGGGCGGAGGGGACGAGGCTGACAGCGCGCCCCGGCGCGGCCGGCCAAGGTCAATGGAGACCAGCAACGCCATTCTCGAGAGCGCCTATGCGTTGATGGCTTCCACCGGCCTTGCCGCCACCACCATCGACGCGGTCGCCCGCCATTCCAGTGTCTCCAAGATGACGATCTACAAGTGGTGGCCGTCCCGCGAGGCGCTCTTGATCGACGCCTTTCTTCACCACGCCGCCCAGATGCTGCCGCTGCCGCCGGCGAGCTCCGGCAGCCCCGCGGCCCGTGCGCGCCGCCATGCCGCGGCCTACGCCGAAGCGCTTCAGGGCGAGTTCGGCAAGGTCCAGCTCGCCGTCGTCTCCGAATGCATCTCCAAGACCGGCTCGGCGGGGCTGTTCTACGCGCGTTATCTGCAGTTCCGTCGCGACGCGCTCGTCGAGATGATCGCCGAGGGCCAGAAGGATGGCAGCATTCTGGCGGGGGGGCTTCCTGAGGATCTCTACGACGCGATCTACGGCGGCCTGTTCTATCGCTATATCTTCGGCATTGCGCCGGTTACCGCGGCTTACGCGCGCAACCTCGTCGATCTCGTGTTGCGGCCTAAGGATTAGCTGCGCGCGGGCCGGACCGGCGCCGAGATCTTGTCCGTACGGTCGCGCTCGGTCATGTCGACGACCGTCTCCATCGGCGCGGTCAATTCGTAGACGTAGGAGACGTCGGTGAAGAAGCGCTTGGCGGTGCCCCCCAGCGCCTCGGGCGCGACGCGGTCGAGCAGGATCAGGCCGAAATCGGAATCCGGCCGGCGCGTCGCCTCGCTGGTGTTGAACTCCTCCCAGCGGAAATGGAAGACCTCCTTGCCCTCCTCTCCGGTCACCGTCCAGTTGGCGGTGATGTGCGGATGCTTCCCGACCAGCGACAGGCCCTCGTCGGAATGCGAGGCAAGCTCGAAGAACAGCAGCGAGAGGCTCTGCGCCGCGCGTGCGCTGACCGCGATATCGGGACCGTTGACGGCAATCCGGTCGGCATGCGGGATGGCGCGTGCCTCGAACAGGCCCTTCAGCTTGACGCCCTGCCACTGGCTCTCGCTGAGCAAAGAGACCACGTTGGACATGGCGTGGATGCGCCCGATCAGCAGCTCGCGCGCGATGTCGATGTCCGAGCCGTGACGCAAAGTGCGCGTCACGATCGACTGGATCACCGCCAGGATGTTCTTGACGCGGTGGTTGAGCTCGTCGATGACCGCGGTCAGCCGGCGCTCGAAGCCGATTCTGACCTGGATCTCCCGGCTGAGTCGCAGATTGTTGTATGCCACATAGCCAAAGAGGCCGCACACCATTGCCGTGATGGCAAAGCCGATGGCCGCCACGATGATCGCGGTCTGCTCGGCGCGGCGCACCGAATTCACGTTCGCATAATAGGAGAGCTGCCAGTCACGGCCGCCGAAGCTGACGGTGCGCGTCGCCGACGGCGCGCGCCCGTCCGCTGCCGCCATGCGTGTGGAGACCACGCCCTGATCATTGGCGACGAGCTCGCCACCTTCCTTGCGCGGATCCCTGAGCGCGACCGAGAACAACGACATGTCGTCATTGGTCAGCATCAGCGTGGCAAGCTCGTAGGAGAACGTGACGAATCCTGCCGGCTCGGTTGCTCCCTCGGGAACGACAGGCGCCGCCACGATGATTCCGATCGGCCCGTTGCCACGAAGCAGCGGAATGGGGTCTGAGGCGATCGACCGCTTCTCGACCCGGGCACGCGTCAGCATGGCGCCTCGAACCGGATCCTGATCGTAGCTGCGGCCCGGCAGCGCCTTGGTCTCGTCGCTGCGCGGCTCGAGATCCAACAACACGTCGATCGGCCGGGTGACGTCGGCAGGATTGATCGGCTTGTCGTCATATCCGCGAATCTCGGGATTCGGGAAACCGGCGCCGGCAATGGCGGCTTGCGCCGCCGTCAATTCGTCCGGCTTCAGCCGGGCGATCCACCCCGCCACCACGAAATCAGTCTTGAAGGCGTAGATGGCCGAGCGCAGCGGCTCCAGCATGTTCGACTTGATCACGGATGGCGCGCGGAACAGGCCTGAGGCGACACGCGCGAGCAGCTCCCGCTCGGTCAGCCGGTCCTGGACGAGGCTCGCGTGAACGTCGATCGCACGCGCGAGCGCGATCCGATCCAGCGCCAGCTCCTGGTCGTGGACGCGATAGGCCGCAAGCCCGGAGAGCAAGACCCCGAGCAGAGCGATGAAGCCGATGATGAAACCCAGCCTGACCACGCGACTACTCAGGCGAAAGCAGGAGGTCGGCAGTAAACACGGAGCATATGAACGCCGCTCGAACGGCCATGTGCCGAAACGGGGTAAACCCAAGCGGCGGAGATAATGGAGGAGGAGGCATCAGTACGCAACTTGGGTCGCCTGAAAAGCTTAATCCGCCCGGCCGATGGGTCTCGCCGGGATGAACTTGCCCAGGAGCCGGAGGTAGTTAATTGCCATGTCCGAACTTTGTTCCGCGGGTGGCGGCGCGGCCCAGGCGTCGACGGCGAGAAACGCCTGCGCCAAGTGGTCGCGTCCGGTCAGCCCGGCCGCTGCAGGCCGCCTTTGGCCTCGATGAAGGCGACGATGCGGTCGAGCCCCACGCTCTTCTTCAGGTTGGTCATGACGAAGGGACGCTCGCCGCGCATGCGCCTGGCGTCCGTCTCCATCTTCTCCAGAGAGGCGCCAACATGGGGCGCGAGGTCGGTCTTATTGATGACCAGCAGGTCGGACCGGGTGATGCCGGGGCCGCCCTTGGACGGGATCTTGTCGCCGGCGGCGACGTCGATGACGTAAATGGTGATATCGGCCAGTTCGGGGGAAAAAGTAGCAGCGAGATTGTCGCCGCCGGATTCGATCAGCACGAGATCAAGTCCGGGAAACTTGGCGCGCATGTCGGCAACCGCGGCGAGGTTCATCGAGGCATCCTCGCGGATCGCGGTGTGTGGACAGCCGCCGGTCTCGACGCCGGCGATGCGATCCGGCGTCAGAGAGCCCGAACGCACCAGGAACTCCGCGTCCCATTTGGTGTAGATGTCATTGGTGATCGCCGCAATGTCGTAGCGCTCGCGCATGGTCTTGCAGAGCAGGTCCATCAGCGCGGTCTTGCCCGATCCGACCGGGCCACCGACGCCGACACGCAGCGGGCCGTGAGATTTCGACATGTCGCTCGTTCTCTCTCGATTGGTTAGGGCTGCATCGATCACGACCGAAACAGCCGCGTATATTGCGTCTCGTGCCGCAGGCTGGCGAGATCGGCGCGGAAAGTCGCGCTGCCGATATCGTCCAATGCCGCGTTCAGCGCACGATTGGCCGTCGCGGCGACGGCGGCTTCCAGCTTGACCAGCACGCGCTGGCTGTCGGTCTGGCCGAGCGGAATGAGCCGGCTGGCCGCAGAAATCCAATTCGAGACCAGCGCATGGAGGAAAGCGTGCAGCGTCGACCCCAGCGGCACGCCGTGCATTGCGGCGACCACACCGACCGCGACGGGGTAGACCAGTGGCGTGCTGCATGCTGCAATCATGGCGTCCAGTCCGTCGGCATCCCATGCGGCGCGGGCGATGTCGATGAAGGCACGGCCCTGCGAGGTCGTCTCCAGCTGCCGCTCGCGCGACGGCACGAAGGCGGCGGCGAGCTCGGCGATCTCGTTCAAAGCGGTCGTGTTGCCTGCTTCCGCGGCCCGATAAGCCCGGACCAGAAACGTCGCGTCGCAGAAGCCCGAGCCGTCGCCAAGCATCACGTCTAGCCAATCCGCCAGTGCCGCTGTGTCGGTGATATCGCCCGCCTCGACCGCCCATTCGAGGCCGCTGGAATAGGAGAAACCACCGACCGGAAACGCCGGCGATAGCCATGTCATCAGCCGGTAGAGCGCCGCCGCCTCCTCCTCAGCGAGGCCGCCGGCGCCAACCGGCTCATTTGTGGTCATGAGCATGCGTGTGGCCGTGGTGATGGTCGGGATGGTCGCAATGCTCATCGTGGTGATGGTGGTGCTCGTGGCCATGGCCATGCGCGGCATGATCATGGTGACGGTGGCCATGGCCGTGATGATCGTGACCATGGTCATGATGGTCGTGACCGTGATGCGCATGGTCGTCGTGCCCGTGCGCGTGGCCAGCATCCGCATACGCCCCGCCTTCTGGATCGAACGGCGCCTCGATCTCGATCACGCGCGCGCCGAGCCCCTTCACCATCTCCTCGATCACGTGATCGCGGCGGATGCGCAGGGCCTTCGCCATGATCTGGGTCGGCAGATGGCGGTTGCCGAGATGCCAGCCGACGCGAATGAGGTGGTGCGGATCGCGGCCGCGGATCTCGAGCAGCGGCTCGGGCGCCGCGACCACCTCGACCAGGCGGCCGTCCTCCAGCACCAGCGCATCCCCGCCGCGTAGCGCGACGGCATGCTCCAGATCGAGCAGGAATTCGAGCCCTCGCGTGCCCGTCATCGCCATGCGGCGGCGATGCCGGTCGTCGAAATCGAGCACCACCGTATCCACGGGAGCTTCCGTGAAGCGGTGCTGCCCCTTGACCTGCGTGGCCCGGATCATGCGGGTTACCTCTTTACCTTGTCTCGACCTTCTCGGGCGTGATCACCTCGATTTTCGGCGGCGCCGTGAAGCATTTCACCGCGACGCGGCCGAACGTCTTCATGTGCTCCATGGCCCGATGCGGCACCAGCGCTTCGGCGTTCTCCCACTGCTCCACGAAGACCATCTTGCTGGGGTCTGTGACGCTCTCATGCATGTCATAGGCGATATTGCCGGGCTCCTTCCGGGTCTCCTTGATGCAGGCAGTGGCGGCTGCGATGAATTCGGCGCGCGTCTCGGGCTTGATGGTCAAGGTGGCAACGACGTAGATCACGAGAAATCCTCCCGGCTTTTCTTCTAGGGTTACGATACCGGTTCGGACATTAGACCAGGCGGGACCGAACGCAAAACCGCAAAAGCCGTCCCCGGGTACATCCCGCGGACATGCGTTGAGGCGCTATTTCAGTACATGAAATATCGCTGCGACATCGGCAGCACCTCGGCGGGGGCGCAGGTGAGCAGTTCGCCATCGGCGCGGACCTCATAGGTCTCGGGATCGACCTCGATATTGGGCGTGGCATCGTTGTGGATCATGCTCTTTTTCGAGATCCTGCCGCGGACATTCTGGACGGCGTAGAGCTTCTTCTCGATGCCGAGCTTGCGCGCAAGGCCGCCGGTGACCGCAGCCTTGGAAGTGAACACCACGGACGACGCCGTACGCGCCCTGCCGAAGGCCCCGAACATCGGCTGATAGTGCACCGGCTGCGGCGTCGGGATCGAGGCGTTGGGATCGCCCATGGGCGCTGCAACGATGCTGCCGCCCTTGACGATGCAGTCCGGCTTGACGCCGAAGAAGGCCGGCGACCATAGCACGAGGTCGGCGAGCTTGCCCTTCTCCACCGACCCGATCAGCTTCGACACGCCGTGCGCGATCGCGGGGTTGATCGTGTATTTGGCGATGTAGCGCTTGACGCGGAAATTGTCGTTGTCCTTGCCCTTGTCCTGCGGCAAGGATCCCCGCTGCTTCTTCATCTTGTCCGCGGTCTGCCACGTCCGGATAATGACCTCGCCGAGGCGGCCCATGGCCTGCGAGTCCGAGGACATCATCGAGAGCGCGCCGAGATCGTGCAGAATGTCCTCGGCCGCGATGGTCTCCTTACGGATACGGCTTTCGGCAAATGCCAGGTCTTCCGCGATCGAGGGATCGAGATGGTGGCACACCATCAGCATGTCCAGATGCTCGTCGATGGTGTTGCGGGTAAACGGGCGCGTGGGATTGGTCGAGGACGGCAGCACGTTCTTCAGGCCCGCGACCTTGATGATGTCAGGGGCATGGCCGCCGCCGGCACCTTCCGTGTGGAAGGCATGAATGGTGCGGCCCTTGAAGGCCTTGATCGTATCCTCGACGAAGCCGGACTCGTTCAGCGTGTCGGTGTGGATCATCACCTGGATGTCGTGATCGTCCGCGACCGAGAGGCAATTGTCGATGGCCGCCGGCGTCGTGCCCCAGTCCTCGTGCAGCTTCAGCGCGCAGGCACCGGCCTTGATCATCTCGACCAGCGCGGCGGGCCGCGAGGCGTTGCCCTTGCCGGAAATGCCGAGGTTGACCGGAAAGGCGTCGAACGACTGGATCATCCGCGCGATGTGCCACGGGCCCGGCGTGCAGGTGGTGGCGAAGGTGCCGTGCGAGGGGCCGGTGCCGCCGCCCAGCATCGAAGTGACGCCTGACATCAGCGCGTGCTCGATCTGCTGCGGGCAGATGAAATGGATGTGGCTGTCGAAGCCACCGGCGGTGAGGATTTTTCCCTCGCCGGCGATCACGTCGGTGCCGGGACCGATGATGATGGTGACGCCGGGCTGGATGTCCGGATTGCCAGCCTTGCCGATCGCAGAGATCATGCCGTCCTTGATGGCGACATCGGCCTTCACGATGCCCCAGTGATCGACGATCAGCGCATTGGTGATGACGGTGTCGGCCGCACCCTGCCTGTTGGTGACCTGCGACTGCCCCATGCCGTCACGGATCACCTTGCCGCCGCCGAACTTCACCTCCTCACCGTAAGTCGTGAAATCCTTCTCGACCTCGATGATGAGATCGGTGTCGGCCAACCGCACCTTGTCCCCTGTGGTGGGGCCGAACATGTCGGCATAGACGGAACGTTTTATTCTGACGGACATCACAAGCCCCGTTTGCGATTGAATGTTTGAACGCTCAAAGCACGGCCTTCGCTGCTTTCACGGCATCATCGAATTTCTCGTCGAGCCATGCATTGGAGCCGCGGCAGCCTGCAACGACCTGCGTCGCCCAGTCGATGTAATCGGCGAGATCGTCGCGCTCCTCGGAAGTCGGGTCGGTTTGAATGCGCGCCCCTGTATTGCTGATCTTGTCGGCGATCTTGATCAGCTTGGCGCCCGGCGATTTGTGGGGCGCGTCCTCAATCTGCTTCTGCCTTCGCATCGCCTTCGGCAGACTCATGTCATCGGTGCATTCGGCGACGAGTGAGGCGACACGCTCGGAAAATCTTCGCGCAAGCTCTTCGCGCGTGGTGTCGGTGTCCTCGATGGTGTCATGCAGCCAGCCGGCAGCGACCAGCTCGGCGTCGGCGCCATCGGTCGCGGTCGCGAGCAGGTTCGCGACCTCGGCGAGATGATTGATGTAGGGCTCATTACCGCGCCCCTTGCGCGCCATGCCGTTATGGCGGCGCGCAGCGAGTTCAGCGGCTTCGGAGATGAGGCGGATTGGCGAGAGCATGGAAAACACCTCCGTTTCCGCCTCAACCGTGCCGCGCCGCGCTCGTTCCTGTGGAGCTCACAGCTTCCCCATCACATCGCCGCGGAAGCCGTAGATCGTCTTCTTCCCCGCCACCGCGACGAGCTGCACGTCGCGGGTCTGGCCGGGCTCGAAGCGGACGGCGGTGCCGGCGGCGATGTCGAGGCGCATGCCGCGGGCCTTCTTGCGATCGAACTTCAGCGCCGGGTTGGTCTCGAAGAAATGGTAGTGCGAGCCGACCTGAATGGGGCGGTCACCTGTGTTGGCGACCGTCAGCGTCACGGTCTTGCGGCCGGCATTGAGCTCGATCTCGCCGTCCTGGATGAAGAGTTCGCCGGGAATCATTCTATCCTCCTCGTCATTCCGGGGCTCGCGAAGCGAGAACCCGGAATCTCGAAAACAAAACCTCTGGATTCCGGGTTCGCCCTGCGGGCGCCCCGGAATGACGAATTCGATACTACCTGATCGGCTCGTGCACGGTGACGAGCTTGGTGCCATCAGGAAAGGTCGCCTCGACCTGGATGTCGTGGATCATCTCGGGAATGCCCGGCATGACCTGATCGCGGGTCAAAACCTGCGCGCCGGACTGCATCAGCTCAGCGACGGTGCGGCCGTCGCGCGCGCCTTCCAGGATGAAGTCGGAGATGATGGCAATCGCCTCGGGATGGTTGAGCTTGACGCCGCGATCCAGCCGGCGGCGCGCCACGATCGCGACCATCGAGATCAGAAGCTTGTCCTTTTCGCGGGGAGACAGGTTCATGCGAAATCTCTTCCGTTCAACACATCAGTTCAACCGGTCAGTTCAACCACAGCCGCGGCAGGACCGCGCCGGTTCGCGCCAGCACCGCCATCATGTCGGCGCGTAAGCGCGCCGCATCTTGGGCACAGAACCGCGCCATTGCAAAGCCATTCCAGGCCGAGATCCCGACTTCCCCGCCGAACGATTCCGAGGCCTCGCGAATGCGCTCGACCAGGGTCTCGTCACCGGGCACGATCAGAGCGGTGCCGATCGCCGTGCCGCTATTGGCGACCGCGGACCGCGCGAGCTTGGCGCCGATGTCGCCGTCAAGCCTGACCGTCTCGGCGAACACCAGCCTGCCGCCGCGGCGCAGCCGCCAGCGGTCGACGAACTCGCCCTGCTGCATCCGCTCGCCCATGGCGGTGCGGCCGAACACGACGATCTCGCAGAGCAGGAGCGAGGCCGCCTCGTCGAGCGCAATGTCGAAGCGGCGATGCACCCGCGCGCGGTCGAACAGGATCGTCTCCTGCGGCAACCAGGCCAGATGCGCGCCCGCGGCGGCTCGCAAGGCGATATTGAGCTGCGCCGCCTCCCCGGGGGCTCGATAGATCTTTTCGGCAGCTGCGGTCGTCAGAGTGAGCCGCGTACCTCCGCCCGCCGCGATGTCGATATCGAAACAGTCCCCACCGGCAACCCCGCCGGCCGTGTTGACGAACACGCCCGACAGCCCCTCGTCTTCCGGCGAGGGAAAGCGCACGCGTAAAGAGCCGGATTCGTGCAAGGTGCCGCGCCGGGTCACGCGGTCACGTGCGTGCACGTCGAGCCGAACCGCGCCACGGGCGCGGTTCGCCTCGAAAAGTCCTGGCATAACCGAAACGTCGCTCCGCATTCGCCTCCCCAGCCGATCGCGGCAGAATGAGCCTACAGCGCCATCTGGCGGCTGATCTCGCTCGCGTCGAGGTTGGCGCGGTCGCAGGTGAACTTCACAGCGCCGCGATCCATCACCGCAAAGCTGTCGCCGAGCTCGCAGGCAAAGTCGAGATATTGTTCGACCAGCACGATGGCGATGTTGCCGAGATTGCGCAAGTAGGAGATGGCGCGGCCGATGTCCTTGATGATCGAGGGCTGAATGCCCTCGGTCGGTTCGTCGAGCAACAGCAGCTTCGGCCGCATCACCAGCGCGCGGCCGATCGCGAGCTGCTGCTGCTGGCCGCCGGAGAGATCGCCGCCGCGCCGGCCGAGCATGGATTGCAGCACCGGAAACAGCGAGAACACGTCGTCCGGGATGTGCTTGTCCTCGCGCTTGAGCGGACCGAAGCCGGTCTTGAGGTTCTCCTCGACCGTCAGCAGCGGAAATATCTCGCGGCCCTGCGGCACGAATCCGATGCCCCTGCGCGCACGTTCATAGGGCTTCAGGCCGGTGATGTCGCTGCCATCGAGCACGATCGCGCCCGAGGAGATCGGATATTGCCCGACCATGGCGCGCAGAAGCGAGGTCTTGCCGACGCCGTTGCGGCCGAGGACGCAGGTCACCTTGCCGGGCTCCGCCGAGATCGACACGCCGCGCAGCGCCTGGGCAGCACCGTAGAACAGATTGATGTCTTTCACTTCAAGCATCGGAAACACCTTTGCGGGCGAATAGCGAATGGGAGAAGCGGCCGATCCATTCGCTACCTTCCCAGATAGACTTCGATGACCCGCTCGTTGGACGATACCTGGTCGATGGTGCCTTCCGCCAGCACGGTGCCTTCGTGCAGGCAGGTGACCTTGACGCCGAGCTCGCGCACGAAGGTCATGTCGTGCTCGACCACCATCACGGTGTGGGTCTTGTTGATCTCCTTCAGCAGCTCGGCGGTGAGATGCGTCTCGATGTCGGTCATCCCTGCAACGGGCTCGTCGACCAGCAGCAGCTTCGGATCCTGTGCCAGCAGCATGCCGATCTCGAGCCATTGCTTCTGGCCATGGCTGAGGCTGCCAGCGAGGCGGTTGCGCGCTTCGGTGAGACGGATCGTCTCCAGCACCTTGTCGATGCGCTCGGTCTCGGCCTTGCTGCCGCGCCAGAACAGCGTGCCGCGGACGGAGTGATCGACATTGAGCGCGAGCAGGAGGTTGTCGTGCACGGTCTGGCTCTCGAACACCGTCGGCTTCTGGAATTTGCGGCCGATGCCGAGCTCGGCGATGCGCGTCTCGTCGAGCCGCGTGAGATCCGTGACGCCGTCGAACAGCACGGTGCCTTCGTCGGGCTTGGTCTTGCCGGTGATGATGTCCATCATCGTGGTCTTGCCGGCGCCGTTCGGCCCGATGATGGCCCGCATCTCGCCCGGCTCGAGCGTCAGCGACAGGTTGTTGATGGCGTGGAAGCCGTCGAACGAGACGTGCACGCCATCCAGATAGAGCATTGCGGACGTCGTGCGGGTATCCATGACGTTCATGACCGCTTACTCCGCCATCTTCGGTTGGACCATGCCGTCTTCAGCCGCGGCGCTCGCGGCAGCTGCTGCGGTGCGCTTTTCCCGCGCCGAGTCCCGCCACGCATTGAAGGTGCCGACGATGCCCCTGGGCAGCAGCAGCGTCACCAGGATGAACAGCGCGCCCAGCATGAACAGCCAGTACGGCGCCAGTACGCCAGAGGTGAAGAACGTCTTGGCATAGTTGACGACCACGGCACCGAGCGCCGCACCGACCAGCGTGCCGCGACCGCCGACGGCCACCCAGATCACCGCCTCGATCGAATTGCCCGGCGCGAACTCGGATGGATTGATGATGCCGACCTGCGGCACGTAGAGCGCGCCGGCAACGCCCGCCATGCAGGCCGACACCGTGAACACGAACAGCTTGTAGGATTCGACGCGGTAGCCAAGGAAGCGCGTGCGCGATTCCGCATCACGCACCGCGATCAGCACCTTGCCCAGCTTGGATGAGACGATGGCGCGGCAGATCAGGAAGCCTATGATCAGCGCCAGGCAGCTCAGCGCGAACAGCGCGGCACGGGTGCCCTCCGCCTGCACGTTGAAGCCGAGGATATCCTTGAAGTCGGTCAGGCCGTTGTTGCCGCCGAAGCCGAAGTCGTTGCGGAAGAAAGCGAGCAGCAGCGCATAGGTCATCGCCTGCGTGATGATCGACAGATACACGCCGGTAACCCGGGAACGGAACGCGAGCCAGCCGAAGCAGAAGGCAAGCAGGCCCGGCACGACCAGCACCATCAGCGCGGCGAACCAGAACATGTCGAAGCCGTACCAGTACCAGGGCAGCTCCTGCCAATTCAGGAACACCATGAAGTCGGGCAGGATCGGATTGCCATAGACCCCGCGGGTGCCGATCTGCCGCATCAGGTACATGCCCATGGCGTAACCGCCCAGCGCGAAGAAAGCGCCGTGGCCGAGCGAGAGGATTCCGCAATAGCCCCAGATCAGGTCGATCGAGAGCGCCAGGATCGCGTAGCAGACATACTTGCCCCAGAGCGCGACGAGATAGGTCGGCACCTGCAGGAACGAGCCCGCGGGCAGCAGCAGGTTGGAGAGCGGGATGAGGATGCCGCAGGCTGCGACGATCGCAAGGAAGATCGTCGCGCCGCGGTCCAGCGATCGCGTCAGCATGTGAGGGGTCATGCTTCCACCGCACGGCCCTTGAGCGCGAAGAGTCCGCGCGGGCGCTTTTGAATGAACAGGATGATGAGAACCAGGATCGCGATCTTGCCGAGCACCGCACCGGCGACCGGCTCCAGGAACTTGTTGGCGATGCCGAGCGTGAAGGCGCCGACCAGAGTCCCCCAGAGATTGCCGACCCCGCCGAACACCACGACCATGAAGCTGTCGATGATGTAGCTCTGGCCGAGATTGGGGCTGACATTGTCGATCTGCGACAGCGCCACCCCGGCGATACCGGCAATGCCCGAGCCGAGCCCGAAGGTCAAGGCGTCGACGCGCGATGTGGCGATGCCCATCGAGGCGGCCATGCGCCGGTTCTGCGTCACCGCGCGCATTTCGAGGCCGAGAGCCGTGTAGCGCAGCATCGCGAGCAGGATCGCGAACACCGCGAGCGTGAAGAGAAGGATCCAGAGCCGGTTATAGGTGATGGTAATCTGTCCGAGCTCGAAAGCGCCGCTCATCCAGGAGGGATTCCCCACCTCGCGGTTGGTCGGGCCGAACATCGTGCGCACGGCCTGCTGCAGCACCAGCGACAGGCCCCAGGTCGCGAGCAGTGTCTCCAGCGGACGGCCATAGAGGAAGCGGATGATGCTGCGCTCGATCAGGACGCCGATGGCGCCGGCGACGAGGAACGCGAGCGGCACGGCGATCAGAAGCGAATAGTCGAACAGGCCGGGATAGCTACTGCGGATCACCTCCTGCACTACGAAGGTGGTATAGGCCCCGATCATCACCATTTCGCCATGCGCCATGTTGATGACGCCCATCACGCCGAAGGTGATGGCGAGGCCGATCGCGGCGAGCAGCAGCACCGAACCGAGCGAAAGGCCGTACCAGGCGTTCTGCACCATGGACCAGACTGCGAGCGAGTTCTGGATCGAGGCGATCGCGCTTGCGGCGGCCTTGGTCACCAAGGCTGGCTGGTCGCCCATGCCGGTGAGAAGCGCCAGCGCGTCCTGGTCGCCGCGCGCCTTAAGGGTCGCGACCGCCTCGAGCTTCTCGACCTCGGACGCGTCGGGCTTGAACAGCAGGATCGCGGCGCGCGCCTCGCCGAGGGCGGCCTTGACGGATCTGTTGGTTTCCTTGGCAAGCGCGGCATCGACCGCCTCGAGCGCGGTCTCTTCATGCGACTTGAAGACGGACTGCGCGGCCTGCAGGCGCGTCCCCAGGTCCGGTGACTGAAGCGTCAGGCTGCCGATCGCGGCGTCGACGCTGCGGCGCAGCCGGTTGTTGAGGCGAACCGCGCTCGCACTGTCGGGAACGCTGGCAACGGCCTCGCCGCTCGCGGCGTCGATCGACTTGCCGTCGGCGCCGGTGACGTAGACCTTCTTGCTGTCGGGATCGGCCATGAGGCGGCCGTCCTGGAGCGCGCTGATGATGGGGAACGCGAGCTTGTTGCCACTGCCCGCGATCACACCGATCGCCTCTTCCGTGTCGGAAAAATCGTCATTGGCGAACTTGGCGACCGCATCCTCGAACGGGCCGGCGAGGGCCGGCAGCGCGAACGCGATCAGGAATAGCGTGAGCGCGAGCGAATAGAGACGCGCGGACAAATGGGCTGGCACTGTGAATGACCCCGGCAGAAATGAGTGGAGAAGGCGGCGGGATCGCCGCCCTCTCCGGTCGCGCAATGGAGCGTCAGATCGGGATCAGGAACCCGAACCGAGGCACTTGTTGGTCTTGGTGTTGAAGTTGCCGCACTTCTTGCCGACCCAGTCGCCGATCAGATCCTTGGAGCCGTCGAGCTCCTTCGACCAGGCATCGCCCGGAACGAGGCCCGGGGTCTTCCAGACCACGTCGAACTGGCCGTTGCCTTTGATCTCGCCGATGAACACGGGCTTGGTAATGTGGTGGTTCGGCAGCATCTTCGACACGCCGCCGGTGAGGTTCGGCGCCTCGGTGCCGGGAAGCGCGTCGATCACCTTGTCCGGATCGGTCGACTTCACCTTCTCGACCGCCTTCACCCACATGTTGAAGCCGATCACGTGGGCTTCCATGGGATCGTTGGTCACGCGCTTCGGGTTCTTGGTGTAGGCCTGCCAGTCCTTGATGAACTTCTCGTTCGATCCGTCCTTGGTCTTGATCGACTGGAAGTAGTTCCAGGCAGCGAGGTGGCCGACCAGGGGCTTGGTGTCGATGCCGGCGAGTTCTTCCTCACCCACCGAGAACGCGACGACCGGGATGTCCTTTGCCTTGATGCCCTGGTTGCCGAGCTCCTTGTAGAAGGGAACGTTGGCGTCGCCGTTGATGGTCGAGACCACCGCGGTCTTCTTGCCGGCCGACCCGAACTTCTTGATGTCGGCCACGATCGTCTGCCAGTCGGAGTGACCGAACGGCGTGTAGTTGATCATGATGTCTTCCTGGGCGACACCCTTGGACTTCAGATAGGCTTCCAGGATCTTGTTGGTGGTGCGCGGATAGACGTAGTCGGTGCCCGCGAGCACCCAGCGCTTCACCTTCTCTTCCTTCATCAGATAGTCGACGGCGGGGATCGCCTGCTGGTTGGGGGCCGCCCCCGTGTAGAATACGTTGCGCTCGCTCTCCTCGCCCTCGTACTGCACGGGATAGAACAGGATGCTGTTCAGCTCCTTGAAGACCGGGAGCACCGACTTGCGTGACACCGAGGTCCAGCAGCCGAACACGACCGAAACCTTGTCCTTGGTGATCAGCTCGCGCGCCTTCTCGGCGAACAGCGGCCAGTTCGAAGCGGGGTCGACGACGACGGCTTCCAGCTTCTTGCCGAGCACGCCGCCCTTCTTGTTCTGCTCGTCGATCAGGAAGAGGATGGTGTCCTTCAGCGTGGTTTCGCTGATTGCCATTGTGCCGGACAGGGAGTGGAGCACGCCCACCTTGATGGTGTCGTCCGCGGCTTTCGCGCCAGTCAATGAAGCCAGACCAAGCACCAGTCCGGCGGTCGCGGCGAGCACGCCGCGGCGGCTAAATGAGGCCGCTATATCGTGAGTGGATTTGTTAAACATGAGTGTCTCATCTCCCTGACGCAGACGTGAAAAACGCTGCGAAACGGCCCCACGGCCGCCTGCGATTAACGGAATCGCAAGAACCGTGCCATGGACTCGGCACCCTTTAAGCAATTGATTTCACATCAATAATCGCCAGAAATCGCACTTTGGCCGCGCTTAGGTCGCCCAAAGGTTAGGCAATCAAAATGTATGCGAAAGGGGCATTCGGTCTATTTTGTAAGCAGACATGCAGTGCTGGCTAAATTTCCGGCAGCACAAATTTTGCGCCGCAATGGTCATTTCCGGCCAACTTGCCTTGAAAGCGCCCTCTCGATGTTCCATATGAGCGGACGAGACCTCTTGCGAATCAAGGGGTCGTAGCGAGCCGCGTGTTCTTAAGCCCTCTACGGGCCTCTGGCTTGCCCCATCCTCCCGAGCCATCCGACACCCCAAACACGCAGGTGTCTTCTCGACACCCCTTTGCGCGCGCCGCGCCGAATGCGCCGGGCGCCCGCTTTTGACATGGAAAGAACCCCTCTTTTGACTTCGTTTCAGGACTTCGGCCTCGCCGAACCCATCGCGCGCGCTCTTCGTGAAGAGAATTACGTCACCCCCACCCCGATTCAGGCCCAGACCATCCCGCTGGCGCTGACCGGCCGCGACGTCGTTGGCATCGCCCAGACCGGCACCGGCAAGACCGCGTCTTTCGCACTGCCGATTCTGCATCGCCTGCTCGAGAACCGCATCAAGCCGCAGCCCAAGACCGCCCGCGTACTGGTGCTGTCGCCGACTCGCGAGCTGTCCGGCCAGATCCTCGACAGCTTCAACGCCTATGGCCGCCACATCCGGCTGTCCTCGACGCTTGCCATCGGCGGCGTACCGATGGGCCGCCAAGTCCGCGCGCTGATGCAGGGCGTCGACGTCCTGGTTGCCACGCCGGGGCGCCTGCTCGACCTCGTGCAGAGCAATGGGCTAAAGCTTGGAAGCGTCGAGTTCCTCGTGCTCGACGAAGCCGACCGCATGCTCGACATGGGCTTCATCAACGACATCCGCAAAATCGTCGCTAAGCTGCCGATCAAGCGCCAGACGCTGTTCTTCTCGGCCACCATGCCGAAAGACATCGCCGAGCTCGCCGATGCCATGCTTCGTGATCCCGCCCGTGTCGCAGTGACCCCGGTGTCCTCGACCGCCGAGCGGATCAACCAGCGCATCCTCCAGGTCGATTTCACGGCCAAGCCGTCCTTCCTCGCCAAGCTGCTGAAGGACGAGCCCGTCAACCGGGCGCTGGTCTTCACCCGCACCAAGCACGGCGCCGACAAGGTCGTAAAGACGCTCGAGAAAGCGGGGATCCCCGCCAACGCCATTCACGGAAACAAGTCGCAGAACCATCGCGAGCGCACGCTCGCCCAGTTCCGCACGGGCGAGATCCGCACCCTGGTCGCCACCGACATTGCCGCCCGCGGCATCGACGTCGACGGCATCAGCCATGTCATCAATTTCGACCTGCCCAACGTGCCGGAAACCTACGTCCACCGCATCGGGCGCACCGCGCGCGCCGGGGCCGAAGGCACCGCGATCTCGCTGGTCGCAGGCGGCGAGGAGCTCAGCTATCTCCGCGACATCGAGCGGCTGATCCGCGTGGCGCTGCCGCGGGAGGACCACCGCACCGACGCCGGCCGCCGCGATGCCGGCCCCGCCCCGTCACAGCAACGGCAAGGACGGCCGGGCGGCCGCCCGGGCCAGCGTCCGCAGGGCGCACGCCACGGTGACGGGCGGCGTTCCGACGAAAGGCATGCCGATGGCCGCCACCATGGTGCCGGCAAGCAGGGCGACGGAAGGCCCGGCGAGGGACGGCACGGCGAGGCAAGGCACGTTGACGGACGGCCCGGCACCGGCCCGAATGCTTCGAAGGGGTCTCGCCGCCGCCGCTCCGGTGGTAAGATGCATTCATCGCCTGTCGACCGTCCGGAACAACGTTCCGCGCATAGCGCCGGGACGCCTGATGGGATACAAGGCGTTGCCTTTTTGCGCCGCGAGAGTCGGCCAAGCAGCCAACCGAACCGCAAACCCTATTCGCACTAGCCGTCCACGACCTGGAGAAATTCATGGCTAAGGAAGAGCTGATCCAGTTCGAAGGACTGGTCACCGAAATCCTCCCCGATGCCCGCTACCGCGTGCAGCTCGACGCCGGACACGAGATCGTTGCCTATACCGCCGGCAAGATGAAGAAGAACCGCATCAAGACGCTGGCAGGAGACCGCGTGACGGTGGAGATGTCGCCCTATGACCTCGAGAAGGGTCGGCTGATTTTCCGTCACAAGGACGAGCGTCCCAGCACGGCGGGCGGGCCACCCCGTCCCGGGCAGCGCGGCGGCCAGTTCCGCCGTCGCTAATCCGCTGCGGCGCAGAAGGGCGACAGAATTCCGGACTGCAACTTGATCCGCCGTCGACATGGCGGCGGTCAAAAAATCGTGCACGTCCGGATTGTTTCGGCCCCTCGTTTCCGATAAAATGAATTAATCGATTTTCGGCCGGACGACATTGGCATCCACCGGTACAGCCGGTTCAGACACGCTGACGACCCTTCCAGAAATTCGATCTAACCTGCCCGCGCGAGCGGGCTCCGACATTGTACTATCTGAGAAGGGACTACCCCCATGAGCATGGGAACCGTGAAGTGGTTTAACGCAACCAAGGGCTTCGGATTCATCCAGCCCGACGACGGCGGCCAGGACGTGTTCGTTCACATCAGCGCCGTGGAGCGCGCCGGCCTTGGCTCGCTGCGCGAAGGCCAGAAGATCTCCTATGAGATCGTGGCTGACCGCCGCTCCGGCAAATCGGCGGCGGACAACCTGCGCGCCGCCGGCTGAGCCCTGCGGGCCCCGTGGGCCCGATCGCTCGAACGAGCGAGGCTAAGCAACCAAACAGAAAGGCCGTGCGGAACGCACGGCCTTTTCCATTTCGGGGGAACTCGCAAATCTCAACACGTCGACGGTATGTCGTTGTAGGGCACGCAGCTGACCTGGCGCGGCCGCGTGTAGGAAAGATCGCTGAGGGTGATACTCGACTTCAACACGTATCCGACGGTCGGGGTGTAGGTGTAGCTCGCCTCGCTGAGGATGAGATAGCTCGACGGAATCAATAGCGTCGGGGGGATCATCGAGGTGACCTTGTCGCCGGCATTCCGAGCCGAGGTCGCCAGCGTAGCTTGCGTCGCGCCGCTCGCGATGGTGCCGGCCCTGCTCCACTGGACCGTCGCGATACTATTGGCATCGATGTAGATCTGCGAGATCGTGCCCTTCACGAGCGAAGCGTCGTAAGGCATGACGACCGAGATGCTCGCGGTGAAAGTGTTCTGCATGTCGGCGTCGTAGAGCTTCGTCGACTGAGACGTCAGGTCCGACAGAGTCCGTGCAATCAACGTGACCTTGCGGTCGATCGCTACGGCGGACGAAAATTCGACGGTGCCGAAGAACATGACCAGCATCAGCGGTACGATGACTGCGAATTCGGTCGCCGCGAGTGCGCGCTTGTCGGCAACGAACTCGCCCATGGAGCAACGTGCATTCCTCCAGATATTCGCAATCGTCTGCATCGGTCCGCTCAGATCCATCTGCCTCAGAAGGGTTCGTTCTTGAACGCAGCGGTCGCCACCAGCAGCCGCTTGTTGCTGCACCCGATGTTGTAGCCGAGGCCGGTGACGACGAGCGGCCACTGATAGAACAGGCGCACCACGACCACCTGGCCGGAGCCTCCGGCATTGTACTGCATGCCGGTCGGGTTGAAATTGCAGGAATTGCCGTAGCTGGTCAGGTTGAGCGTCCCGAAGGAACTTGTGCTCACCACGTCGACGTAGAGCTTGCTGCAATCGAACAACGCCGGGATCTTGCTGCAGACAAAGGCCTTGAACGTGGTCTGATCGCATGCCGTAACCGCGTTGGGCGCGGTCTGACACGCCGCCACCGAGCCGCCCTGTGCCTGCGCCTGGCCGGTCAGAATCGCCCGCGCGGAGTCCTGCGCGATCGTCTCGAGCACCTGGCCCGAGAAGAACACGAGCGCCGTCTCGATAATGGCGAACAACAGCCCGAAGAACATCGGCGCCACCAACGCAAACTCTACGGCCGCGGAGCCGCGGCGGTTGCCGCGAAACCGGGCCAGCGCTTTCCGGAGCGTGAACCTGGTAGGTGCATGCGATGGCATCGGGTCAAATTCCCCAGCAACGGTCGATCATCTGCCCTGTTCAATAGCGGAAACTGATTGTCTAAGTGTTTCGGACAGCCCGCGTGCGGCGGACCGCAACGTTAAGGCTGCGTTAACCAAGTGCGACCCGAAGCACACCAAGCGCGGCGCGGAGAGACGCCTCGGATCGCGCGGCGGACGCCACCGCGTCCCCGAGCCTGACGGGATCCCCCGGGCGGGCCCCCGCCGTTCGGCTAGTTGGGTTTGGCGGCCGCGCCGGCACCGCCAGCGCTGGCACTGCTGCTCAGCGAACCGGCCTGGCTCATGGTGTTGTTGAAGTAGGTGTCGCTGTCGCCGAGGGTCACGCGACGCTGGCAAAGCGGTGCGCAGCTGTAGGATTCGCGCTCGACCCCGCGATAGACGGTGACGAGCCGGTCGCTCGGACCTTCGACCTGGATCTGGCGGTCGACCAGAATCTCACCGCCCCGATCAAGTGCGATGAAATTGGTGGCCCCATAACCCTTTCCGGTCACGACGATCATGCCGCCCGGCTGGAGCGTGACGTCGGCGATCAGGGGATTGCCGACCACGATGGTCGCCACCTTGCCGGGCAGCCGTACCAGCTTGGCCTGATCGACATTGACGGCGATGGTGTCGACGGTGGGCTCGGCAAGGCCGGCGGCCGGCCAAGCCAGCGCCGCAGCGGCAACCAGAAGACAGACGCGCGCATGACGGCGCAGCATTTCCTTACGCATACTCTTACCCCCGGGACGCACAAACCGGCAGAAACGACTCGACGCAGCGGAGCCGGTGCCCGACCCGCTCAACCTGCCCTTAATTCATGAACGTTCCGCAAACTCGCCGCCTATTGTTTGAACGGACCGGCATTTACCGGCCTCGCTGTCCCCCTAATGGCGGAACGGATAGGCGAGCTGGCCGCCGATCTCCTTCGGCATGGTCGCTTCGTCCTTGCCGTAATCCTGCGGCAGCTTCCCCTCCGGCATGCGGAACGTGCCGAACAGCACGTCCCAGATCGGGAAAGTCCCGGCGAAGTTGGTGTCGCCGCCCTCTTCAAGCGAAGTATGGTGCCAGCGGTGGAACACCGGCGTCGCCAGCACATACTTGAGCGGTCCGAAGGTCCAGTTCAGGTTGGCGTGCACGAAAGCCGAATGGAACGTGGTGAACGGGCCGACCCAGATCATGACGTTCGGGGAGATACCGGCCATCAGCAGCACGACGTCGACACTGATCGTCCCGAGCAAGAGATTGACCGGATGGAAGCGGGCCGCGGAGATCCACCCGATTTCCTCCGAGGAATGATGAATGGCGTGATACTTCCAAAAGCCGCCGTCGTGAAAGACCCGATGCAGCCAGTACAGCATGAAGTCGGACAGGACCAGGAACAGCAGGCCCTGCACCCATAGAGGCAACTGTGCCAGCGGGCCATGGCCATTGTCGTAGAAGGCGATGAGTTCGTCGGGGTCATGGATGTTGAAGATGACGCCGGCGCCGACGATCAGAAGCCCGATCCGCATGGTGCGGGCGAACACCGGAACGAAGAACCAGTAGCAGATGTCGGTGATGATCTCCCGTTTGCGCCACCATGGCGCGCCGGGATTGCACGCCCAGAAATGCTCCAGCACGGTGAAGACCGCCGCGAGCACCATGGTGACGGGGATTACCTTCACGATGGTCTCGCCGAGCATCAGGGCGACTTGCATGGGCAGGCTCGACATCGTCGCCTCTCTTGGGAATTCCAGTCCTGCTACGCCTACTCCCCGAAATTTAAGGGACGGTGAAGCGAATATCGCGCTGCCGGTGCATTCGGAAGCCGAACGTCTTGCAGCTGCCGCCTTAAGGCGAAATTTACTCTGGGCAAAAGCATCGCGCCGGACCGGGGTTTACCCGATCGAATTAACTGTACCGAAAGAGCTCGGCTTTCATGGTCGTCGCGTCAAAGACAGCGCCGAACGAGGCGATCTCACCCAGACGGAGTTTTGTTCATGAAGAACTTGATTGCGCGTTTCGCGAAGGATGAATCCGGCGCCACCGCCATCGAATACGGCCTGATCGCCGCCGGCATCGCGCTGGCCATCATCACCGTCGTCAACAGTCTCGGCACCACGCTGAACAGCAAGTTCACCTCGATCAGCACGTCGCTGAAGTAAGCAACCGGCAAGCGACGGCAAATGCCCCGGACCTCCGGGGCCTTTGTTTTTCTGTGACGGCGAGTTCCAGTGGCGTTGCACAAGTTCAGAACCGATGCCGCGGTCGCGGCGAACGAGCCGAGGGCGGCGCAGGCCGGCTCGCCGGCTTATTGGATCTGCCTCGCGCTGCTGCTTGCGACGGTCGCGCTCGCCGCGCGCATTGCCATCTTCTGGTAGAGGCGTGTAGTCGCCCTGCGCGCCACAGCCTCCGTTGTCGGTTTGTTTAGCACTGCGTGCTAACATCCGGCGACGCCAGCTCCGACGGCAAACCCAGGCCTCAAGACGCAGCCCATGATCCTCGACCTTGCGCGCCTTCTGCTCTTCCCGGCCCTTATGGCGTTCGCCGCCGCGAGCGATCTCTTCACGATGACGATCTCGAACCGGGTGTCGCTATTGCTGGTGGCAGGCTTCTTCGTGCTCGCCTTCGCCGGTGGCATGGCACCTTACGAAATGCTCAGTCATGTCGGCGCGGGCGCGGTTCTCCTGGTCGTAGCCTTCACCTGCTTCGCGATGGGCTGGGTCGGCGGCGGCGATGCCAAGGTCGCGGCCTCCGTCGCGCTCTGGTTCGGCTTTGCACATCTGACGAACTTCCTGCTCTACGCGTCGCTGTTCGGCGGAGCGCTGACGCTGCTCCTGCTCCAGTTCAGGCAATGGCCGCTGCCCTACGGGCTGGCGGGTCAGGCCTGGCTCGCGCGGCTGCACGCCAAGGAAAGCGGCATTCCCTACGGCATCGCGCTCGCGCTGAGCGCGTTGATGGTCTATCCCGAGACCGAATGGGTGAAGGCGATCGACCTCGCTCACCTCGCACTGCGCTGAACGCAGCGGGTAAACCCGGCGTTAAGGCGATTTAGATACGCCTCATTAACCATGCTTTGACGAATAGCTGGTCAACTGCCGGTTACGGCGGCGGCTACGCCGCAGCGTATTGTTGGAAAGTCGAAGCGTATGAATAGGGCACGCATAGTCGTCCTGACCGTCGCCATCAGCGCCGGCGGTGTCGCCGCGTACCTGGCGAGCGGCACCGACAATTCTGCGCCGCCTCCGCTTCCGGCCGCACAGCTGCCGACAGTGGACGTCCTCGTGGCCAAGAACGACATCGGCCTCGGTCAGACCGTGAAGCCGGAAGACGTGCAATGGCAGACCTGGCCCGCCGCGACTGCCAGCGCCACGTTCATCCGCCGCAACGAGCGTCCCGAGGGGGTCACCCAAGTGGCCGGCTCGATCGCGCGCGCGCCGTTCATCCAGGGTGAACCGATCCGCGACCAGAAGCTGGTCAAGGCCGAGAACTCCGGCTTCATGGCCGCCATCCTGCCCTCCGGCATGCGGGCGATCTCGACCGAGATCTCGCCGGAGACGGGCGCAGGCGGCTTCATCCTGCCCAACGATCGCGTCGACGTCATTCTCACGCGACGGTTGAAGAACCCGGACCAGAGCAGCGGCGCGCCCGACGTCGTGACCTCCGAGATCATCCTGGCCAACATCCGCGTCCTGGCAATCGACCAGGCGCCCAAGGAAAAGGATGGCCAGAACGCGGTGATCGGCAAGACCGTCACCCTCGAGCTCACTCCGTCGCAGACCGCAACGCTCTCCGCGGCGCGGCAGAGCGGCACGCTGTCGCTGGCGCTGCGCAGCATCGTCGACGTCAAGATGAGCGAGATCACGCTCGATGACTCCGCGCAGAAGCAAGAGGGCGTCTCGATCATTCGCTACGGCATTCCAAGTCAGGCGGCTAAGGCACGATGAAGACAGTCGATATGAAATGCAGGGCAGATTCGGCGACGATGCGAACCTCACTGGTCCGCGCCCTGTCGTTTTCAGCCGCCCTCGCGCTGGCGCTCAACCCGATGATGACCCCGGCGGCCGCTGCCGATTACCGCCCCGTAGTGCAGGCCGCGGCGGACGGCCAGATCAACGCGCGCTTCCTCTCGCTCGGCGTCGGCAAGTCGATCGTGATCGACCTGCCGCGCGACATCAAGGACGTACTGGTCGCCGATCCCAAGATCGCCAATGCGGTGGTGCGCTCGGCGCAACGCGCCTATATCATCGGCGCCGCGGTCGGCCAGACCAACATCGTATTCTTCGATTCCGCCGGTCAGCAGATTGCGGCCTATGACATCGCGGTCAAGCGCGATCTCAACGGCGCACGGGCCGCGCTGAAGCAGATCCTGCCCAATTCAGACATTCAGATCGATGGTCTCGGCGACGGCATCATCCTGAGCGGCACGGCTGCCAACCCGATGGAAGCGCAGCAGGCGAACGAGCTCGCCGCCCGCCTGGCCGGCGGCGTCGACAAGGTGGTGAACTCCATCGTGGTGCGCGGCCGCGACCAGATCATGCTCAAGGTGACGGTCGCCGAGGTCCAGCGCAACATCGTCAAGCAGCTCGGCATCGACCTCTCCGCCAACCTCAACTACGGCACCTCCGTGGTGAGCTTCACCAATTCGAACCCGTTCACGGCCTATGGCCGCAACCTGGTGGACGGCAACAATCTGACGACGAAGTTCGGCGCGACGCCGTCGGTGCAGGCCACCCTGCGAGCCATGGAGACCGCGGGCGTGATCCGCACGCTGGCCGAACCGAACCTGACCGCGATATCAGGCGAATCGGCGACCTTCATTGCCGGCGGTGAATTTCCGGTCCCCGCAGGCTATTCGTGCGATCCCGTCACCCACGTCTGTACGACCCAGATCAGCTTCAAGAAGTTCGGCATCTCGCTGAACTTCACGCCCGTGGTGCTGAGCGAGGGCAAAATCAGCATGCGGGTGATGACCGAGGTCTCGGAACTGTCGAACGAAAATGCAATCACGCTGTCCCAGGCCGTGACCTCGACGTCGGTGAACTCGCTGACGGTGCCCTCGATCAGGACGCGCCGCGCGGAGACCTCGCTGGAAATTCCCTCCGGGGGCGCCATGGCGATGGCCGGCCTGATCCAGCAGCAGACCAAGCAGGCCGTCAGCGGATTGCCCGGGCTGATGCAGCTCCCGATCCTCGGCACGCTGTTTCGCAGCCGCGACTTCGTCAACAACGCGACCGAGCTGGTCGTGATCGTGACGCCTTACGTCGTGCGCGCGGTGGCGCCGAAGGACCTGTCGCGGCCCGATGACGGCTTCGCCCCGCCTGCGGATCCGCAGGCCCAGCTGATCGGCAACATCAACCGGCTCTATGGCGTGCCCGGACGGACCGAGCCGGCCAAGAACTACCGCGGCACCTACGGCTTCATCACCGACTGAGGCGGAACGGGGACTTCACGATGAACACAAGACGACCCCAGCTTCGCAAGCGCGCCATCCGCCTCAGTGGCGCGCTCGTCGGCATGGCTCTCGTGCTCGGCGGCTGCCGGCACGACGAGGTCGTTACGGCCTCCATTCCTGACGATTACAAGCAACGTCATCCGATCGCGATCGAGGAGCAGAACCGCTCGATCGTGGTCTTCGTGGGCCATGCCCGCGGCGGTTTGACCGCCGCCCAGCGCGCCGACGTGATGGGCGTGGCCTCGACGTGGTTGCGCGAGGGCACCGGCGCCATTCATATCGACGTGCCGTCCCATACGCCCAATGCGCGTCCGGTCGCGGACACGATGCGCGAGATCCAGGCGATCCTGGCGGCGGCGGGCGTTCCACCGCGCGGCGTCAGCGTTCGCCCCTATCAGCCGGAAGACAAGCGCTTCCTGCCGCCGATCCGGCTCACCTATTCCAAGATCGCCGCGGTCGCCGGCCCTTGCGGCCTGTGGCCGGAGGACATCGGCCCCTCGATGAAGAACAAGCGCTGGTTCGAGAACAAGGACTACTACAATTACGGCTGCGCCTATCAGCGCAACCTCGCGGCCATGGTCGACAATCCGTCGGACCTCGAGCAGCCGCGGCCCGAAACTCCATCGTACACGCCGCGGCGCATCACCGGTTTCGAGAAGTATCGCAGGGGAACGACGACGGCGACCACCTATCCTGAGGCCGACAGGGCCAAACTCAGCGACACCGGCAGATGATCAGCTACGCGCGTCAGACACACGAAGAGCAGCCTGCAGCAGCTCCGCCGCCGGTCGAGGAGCATATCGCGCCTGCGCCGCGCGTATCGGTCCAGGCCTTCTGCGAGACCGTGGAGACTGCGGCCGCGGTACAGTCGGCCGGCGAGGATCGCCGCCTCGGCAAGGCTCACCTGAAGATCCAGATGGGCGGCATGGCGGCCGCGATCGAAGCTTATCGCTCGGCCCCCACGCCGAACGTGATCGTTCTCGAGAGCGACGGCCGCAGCGATCTCCTGAGCGGGCTCGACCAGCTCGCCACCGTGTGCGACGCCGGCACCCGGGTGGTCGTGATTGGCCGCATCAACGACGTCATGCTGTACCGCGAGCTGGTTCGCCGTGGTGTCAGCGACTACGTGCTCGCGCCGGTCGGCGCGATCGACGTCGTGCGCTCGATCTGCAACCTGTTCTCCGCGCCTGAGGCCAAGGCGGTCGGTCGCATCATCGCGGTGGTCGGCGCCAAGGGCGGCGTCGGGGCTTCCACCATCTCTCACAACGTGGCCTGGGCGATCGCGCGCGACCTCGCCATGGATGCCGTCGTCGCCGATCTCGACCTCGCCTTCGGCACCGCCGGGCTGGACTACAACCAGGATCCGCCGCAGGGCATTGCCGACGCGGTGTTCTCTCCCGACCGCGTCGATACCGCTTTCATCGACCGCCTGCTGTCGAAATGCACCGATCACCTCAGCCTGCTGGCGGCCCCTGCGACGCTCGACCGGGTCTACGATTTCGGCACCGATGCTTTCGACGCCGTGTTCGACACACTGCGCTCCACCATGCCCTGCATCGTGCTCGACGTTCCTCATCAATGGTCGGGCTGGACCAAGCGCGCCCTGATCGGAGCGGACGACATTCTGATCGTGGCCGCACCTGACCTCGCCAATCTGCGCAACACCAAGAACCTGTTCGACTTGTTGAAGGCCGCACGTCCCAACGACCGCCCGCCGCTGTACTGCCTGAACCAGGTCGGCGTGCCGAAGCGGCCGGAAATCGCGGCTGCGGAGTTCGCCAAGGCGATCGAAAGTCAGCCGATCGTCTCGATCCCGTTCGAGCCGCAGATCTTCGGCTCGGCGGCCAACAACGGCCAGATGATCGCGGAGATCTCCGCCAATCATAAGTCGATCGAGATGTTCCTGCAGATCGCCCAGCGCCTCACCGGCCGCAGCGAGACCAAGAAGCAGAAGTCGTCCCTGCTTTCACCTCTGATTGACAAGTTGCGGGGAAAATAAGCCGCCGCATGGAGTTGTTAAGTGTTCGGTAAGCGTAGCGGAACAGACATCGATTTTCGGGCGCCCAAGCCCGGCGCCGTGTCGCCCGAGCCCTCCCAGGCTCCGGCGCCGACGGTGCCGCGCGCCCCGCCGCCGCCGGCCGTCGCCTCGCCACCGCTTGCTCCTGCCAAGGCCCCGCCGCCTCCGGCCATGGAGAGCCGGCGTTCGGACAATTACTACGAGGTCAAGGCGACCATCTTCGGCGCACTGATCGAAGCCATCGATCTCGCCCAGCTCGCGAAGCTCGATTCGGAATCCGCGCGCGAGGAAATCCGCGACATCGTCAATGAGATCATCGCGATCAAGAACATCGTGATGTCGATCGCTGAGCAGGAGGAGCTGCTCGACGACATCTGCAATGACGTCCTCGGCTACGGCCCGCTCGAACCGCTGTTGTCACGCGATGATATCGCCGACATCATGGTCAACGGCGCCAACACCGTCTACATCGAGGTCGGCGGCAAGATCCAGCGCACCGGCATCCGCTTCCGCGACAACCAGCAGCTTCTCAACATCTGCCAGCGGATCGTCAGCCAGGTCGGCCGGCGCGTCGACGAATCCTCGCCGATCTGCGACGCACGTCTCGCCGACGGCTCCCGCGTCAATGCCATCGTGCCGCCGCTGTCGATCGACGGCCCCACACTCACCATCCGCAAGTTCAAGAAGGACAAGCTGACGCTGGATCAGCTCGTCAAGTTCGGCGCGATCACGCCCGAGGGCGCCGAGATCCTCCAGATCATCGGCCGCGTCCGGTGCAACGTGCTGATCTCCGGCGGTACCGGCTCCGGCAAGACCACGCTGCTCAACTGCCTCACGAATTACATCGAGCACGACGAGCGCGTCATCACCTGCGAGGACGCTGCCGAGCTCCAGCTGCAGCAGCCCCACGTCGTGCGGCTGGAAACCCGCCCACCCAATATCGAGGGCGAGGGCCAGGTCACCATGCGCGAATTGGTGCGCAACTGCCTGCGTATGCGCCCTGAACGGATCATCGTCGGCGAGGTCCGCGGCCCCGAGGCCTTCGACCTGCTCCAGGCCATGAACACCGGCCATGACGGCTCGATGGGCACGCTGCACGCCAACAACCCGCGCGAAGCGCTGTCCCGCTGCGAATCCATGATCACGATGGGCGGCTTCTCTCTGCCCTCGCGAACGATTCGCGAGATGATCTGCGCCTCGATCGACGTCATCATCCAGGCCGCACGCCTGCGCGACGGTTCCCGCCGCATCACCCACATCACCGAGGTGATGGGCATGGAAGGCGACACCATCATCACCCAGGACATCTTCCTCTACGACATGGTCGGCGAGGACGCCAACGGCAAGATCATCGGCCGGCACCGCTCGACCGGCATCGGCCGCCCCAAGTTCTGGGAACGCGCCCGGTACTACGGCGAAGAGAAGCGCCTTGCCGCCGCGCTCGATGCGGCGGAAGTCGCTCCGAAGACTTAAAGCAGGTCAGCGCCGCCATGAACATGCAGGTACTCGCTCTCGCCTTCCTTGCCACCGCGGCGGTCGGCGGCATCGCCTGGGTCTTCCTCTATCCGCTGCTGTCGGGAGAACGGAAGGCGGAGAGCCGGCGCGCCTCGGTCGCGCGCGCCGAGGCGCCCGCGGCCCGTCAGGCCGAGAAGACCCAGCGTTCGCGCCGCGAGCAGGTCGAGACGACGCTCAAGGACCTGGAGGCGAGACGCGCGCAAGAGAAGAGCGTGCCGCTCAGCGTGCGCCTGTCGCAGGCCGGACTCGACTGGACGCCGCAGAAGTTCTGGATCGTGTCCGCCGTCGTGGCCGGGGTGTTCTTTGCAGGCGCTCTGTTCGCCGGCGGCGGCCTGATCGGCGCCGCCGGCCTCGCTTTTGCCGGCGGTTTCGGCCTGCCGCGCTGGGCACTCGGCTTCCTGAAAAACCGTCGCGAAGCCAAGTTCCTGGCTGCGCTGCCGGACGCGGTCGACGTGATCGTCCGCGGCATCAAGGCGGGCCTGCCCCTGTTCGAATCGATCAAGGTCGTGGCCGCCGACGCGCCCGAGCCGCTGCGCAGCGAGTTCCTGACGATCATCGAGACGCAGGCGATCGGCATGCCGCTGGGCGAGGCCTGCGCACGGCTCTACGAACGCATGCCGCTGCCGGAGGCCAATTTCTTCGGCATCGTGGTGTCGATCCAGCAGAAGTCGGGCGGCAACCTCTCCGAAGCGCTCGGCAACCTCTCCAAGGTGCTGCGCGACCGCAAGAAGATGAAGGAGAAGATCCAGGCGATGTCGATGGAGGCCAAGGCTTCCGCCGGCATCATCGGCTCGCTGCCTCCGATCGTGATGTTCCTCGTCTACCTCACGACACCGCAATACATCTCGCTTCTTTGGACCCATCCCACCGGACAGCTGATGCTGGTCGGCTGCGTCATCTGGATGTCGATCGGCATCATGGTGATGAAGAAGATGATCAACTTCGATTTCTGACGGTGCCGTATGGTCGAATTCCTCGTCTCAAAACTGCACGACGTCCGCTTCATGACGATGCTGCTCGCGGCCATCGCCGCCAGCGCCACCGTGTACACGCTGGTGATGCCGTTGTTCGCCGGCGAGGGCCTCTCCAAGCGCATGAAAGCGGTCGCGAGCGAGCGTGAGCGCATCCGGCAGCGCGAGCGTGAGCGTCTCCACAAGAGCGAAAAGGTCTCGCTGCGGCAGACGCCGAAGCAACTCGTCTCCAAGGTGGTGGAAGACTTCAACCTGACCAAGTGGCTGGCGCAGGAAGCTGCTCGGGACAAGCTCATCATGGCCGGCTACCGCGGCCAGGCACCCTATATCACCTTCCTGTTCGCCCGCATGGTCGCCCCGATCGTGCTCCTGATCGGCTCGGTCCTCTACGTCTTCTTGATCGCGCGCTTGGAACAGCCGATGCCGATCAAGATCGGCATCTGCGTCGGCGCGGCCTATCTCGGCCTCCAGGCCCCGATGCTGTTCCTCAAGAATGCGATTTCCAAACGCCAGCTCTCGATCAAGCGGGCTTTTCCCGACGCGCTCGACCTGCTCCTGATCTGCATCGAATCCGGCATGTCCGTCGAGATGGCGTTCCGGAAGGTTGCGACCGAGATCGTGGGCCAGTCGATCGCACTGTCGGAGGAGTTCACTCTGACCACGGCCGAGCTCTCCTATTTGCAGGATCGCAAGGTCGCCTATGAGAACCTGGCACGGCGCACCGGGCTCGAAGGCGTCAAATCGGTGTGTCTCGCGCTTCAGCAGGCGGAACGTTACGGCACCCCGCTCGGTCAATCCTTGCGCGTCATGGCACAGGAGAACCGCGACATGCGCATGAACGAGGCGGAGAAAAAGGCCGCCGCCTTGCCGCCAAAGCTGACAGTGCCGATGATCCTGTTCTTCCTGCCGGTGCTATTCGTGGTCATTCTCGGACCGACCGGCATCAAGATCTCGGAGATGCAATGAGAATCGGCGGCGAGCCTCGCGTTCGCCGCTCAGGCCAGAGCGAGACGATCGGACCTGATCAATCGGGTTGGCTCAGCGAAGCGATCGGCGTCCGCTTCGGTGCACCGCGCGGGGAGTCGCCGCGCCTGAGCATGTCCTTGAGATAGGCGACATTGGCCGCCGCCTCGTCCGGTGGCAGGTCCGCCTTCACGATGCTCTCCGCTTCCGCGAAGCGGCCCTGGAGGCCGATCACCAAGGCGAGGTTCTGCCGCACCCGGGCACTCGCACGCGGCGAGGCGTAGGCCTGCCGGAGCGACTCTTCGGCCTTCGGCAGCTCTCTCGATAACATGTAGGACAGGCCGAGATTGGAGAGCACGCCGGGATCACCCGGTGCGATCTTCAGCGCGCTCGCGTAATAGGATCGCGCCTCCTCATGACGGCCCATCTGATCCAGCGCGGTGCCCTGTACCGAAAGCAGGCGCCAGTCCGGATTGTCAGGCGAATGCGCTTTCGACAGGACGTCGAAGGCCTGCTTGAAATTGCCGTTGTCGGCGAGCGCGCGCCCGTACTGGGCCAGCAGCGCCTTGTTGCCGGGATTGGCGATGGTCGCCTGCTCGAGCACAGCGGCGGCCTGTGCACGCTGACCGTTGGCGCGCAGGGCCTGTCCATAGGCGAGCGCGGCGTCGGCATCCTTGGGATTGGCCCGGTAGCGCTCGCCATAGGCTTCGACGGCGCGCGCTGGATCGGCCGGCGCACGATCGGCGGAAGCCGCCTCGGCCCGGGGGCCGACGGAGCCTGTCGCTTCGGAGAGCTTCGACATGGCCGTGCAGCCGCCGAGTCCCACGGCCACTGCCGCGACGAGCGACGTGGAAGCAAGAAGCCGGGCTAGTCTGATCCGTGGACGCATGACGCTTTGACTCTCGAGCAGCTTGATCGAGCCGAACGCGCCAGCAATAGACTGTTAACCCTAACGGCCGGTTAACGCGCCCGCCCCCTCGTCTTACGGTGGCGAACTTGGCGGCACCTCACCGCCGAGGTCCAGATCGAGGCCGAGCGCCCTCACCTGTTGGTCGAGATCCCGAAGCAATCGCTGCCTCTGCCGCGCCCGCCGCCGAACGTCGGTGCCCTCACAAGACAGCCTCGGCAGCTCGCGGAGAAAGTCATCGCGGTTGATCAAGCCCCTCCCATGGAGTTCATCGAGCTGAGCGCGATCGATACCGAGCACGTCGGCGGACTGCTCGATCAATCGGCTGAGAAGCGTTCTCACCGCGGCGAGCGTGTCAATGACGGATTTCGACCTGGATCTCGCGACCTTGCCTTCGAGGCCCGCCCAGGCTTGAGACGAGACGACATAGGTATAGAGCGCAGCCGGCCAGTCCGGCTCGGCTTCATCATAGAAGCTTCGACGCATGAACAACCGGCGGGTGATCGCCGCGATCTGATCCCGCTTCAACGAAACGGATGAGGCAACGTCGATCGTCGACTGGACGGCGGGATCACGGGTAAAGTCCCGCCCAGCCGGCAACCCGATGACGCCGTCCGGCAGGTTCGAGTCGAGTGGCCTGAAGGCGGCATCGTTGCGTAACCTTGAATAGCGGGTGATCGAGAAGCGGTGCTCCGTGCCCCCGGCACGGACCGCGGGGCCGAAATGGATGAGGTTGAAGCCGGCATCGTCGCCGGCTTGACCGGTCGAGGATGGACAGCAAAGCACGTAGATCGTGCGCCAGAACGCCTCATCGCTCTCGCTCCCCGTCGCGCGCGGATCGGGTATGGAATAGCGGGTCAATCCCTCGACATGGCGATGACCGTGCAGGACCAGATCCACATTGAGCGATGTGGCGGCCTCGAGGAACGTGGCGGGTGCGGCGAGGTACATCAGCGGCTCGTCAGGCGCGCCGAGAAAGCGCTTTCCTTCGCCGGTCGCCTGCGGCAGGGGATGATGGTGCAGGGCCAGCACACGCACAAGGTTTTCCGCCGGCTCGGCATAATCGGCATGCCCTGCAGAACCGACGCTGCCCGCAAGCTCGGCGCTCAGCCGGGCGGAGTCTGCGACCGTTGTCCTGTATGTGCCTTCGTCGACCTTGCCGCTCGCGAGCGTCATCAGACTCGCGCGATTGGAATCGAGCAACACCAGGTCGAGGCCGGCCTGCCGGTAGTAGACGTTCTTCGCGACCCGCGGCAAATGCAGGTAATCGTAGGCGTCGTGACGGCCTGCGCGTTGGCTCGGGCGCTTGACATCGTGATCGCCGGCAACGGCCTGGATGTCGGTGAACAGCCCGGTCTGCCTGAAGGACGCAATGACGGCCAGCGCCTCGTCGAGCGCACGCGGCGTCGGCTCGTCCACCAGATCCCCCGTGATCAGCAGGATACGGTCGGGGACATCGGCGACACCCGCCATCTTCTCGCGAATCGCGGCCGTGAGTGTCTCGATGCTCGCAAGCTGCCGGCCCGACCCGTCCAGATGCAGGTCGGAGATATGCGCAATAACGAACGATCTATCCATTTTGCGCCGCTCATTTGCAAATGCTGCGCCGCCCTAAAGGGCGAGAGAAATGCTTCGACAAACAGGTTCGGGCCGGAGGGCCAAAGAATGGGCCCGGGCAGGTAGCCACCACGTGCCGCCGTGCATCTGCGTTCGGTGCATACAGCAAGGACACAATCTAAAATGTTCGCGGATAATGCCACAACCGATACGCTAGTAAAGGCCTGAGGCCGTGCTCTTCCAGCGCCAGCTCGCGCGAGATTCGTGCGATCTGCAGCGGTTGTGCCTCGCGCGACCGACTTTTCCGGGGCAGGCCGGTTGTGGATTTCGTCAAGGCGCTTGTCTGGCGTATCAGACCGCGCATGAACGGAGCGGTCATGGAAGTGGAGGACCAGCGGCCGGCAAGGAGCGCAAGGATTCGATAGTGGTGCGGCCGCGCCCCGGAACCTGGCAGCTTGACGGCAAAGCTGATTGCAGCGGCAGCGAAACTCTGCGAAGTCTCGTCCGTTTGCATAACCCGCTCGATCTGACGACTCCGGACCCGCCAATGCCTTCTGTCTTCGAGACATCGTCCACCGCCACCCCGATCACCTTCGTCACCAGATCGAGCTGGGATCGCGTCGCCGAAACGCTGCCGCCGGTGCAACGGCAGTTCGCGACCGTCAGCAGCTTTGCCGGAAAGCCAGGCAGTTCTCTGGCGCTGCCTGCGCCCGACGGGACGATTGCGCAGGTGCTGTTCGGCCTCGAGGATGAGGGTGCAAGATCGCGCGACCTGTTCCGGCCCGGCGCGCTGCCCGGCCTTCTGCCGCCGGGCACCTATCGCTTCGCCAATGCGCCGCATGACACGCGGCTGGCGGCGCTCGCTTTCACATTGGGATGCTATCGCTTCGCCCGCTACCGCAAGGCTGATCGCCCCGAGGTCCGGCTGGTGCCGCCCGACGACGTCGACCCGGCCGAGATCGAGCGCATTGCTGATGCCACAATGCTCGCGCGCGACCTGATCAACACGCCCTCCAACGACATGGGCCCGGAGGAGCTTGCCGCCGCCGCGCAGGCGCTCGCTACCGAGTTCGGCGCAAGCTTCACCTGCACCATGGGCGAGGAATTGAGGACCGGCTTCCCGCTGATCCATGCTGTCGGCATGGCCTCCAGCCGCGCGCCGCGGCTGATCGACATCGGCTGGGGCGATCCTGAACATCCCAAGGTGACGCTGGTCGGCAAGGGCGTCTGCTTCGACACCGGCGGGCTCGACCTGAAGCCGTCGAGCGGCATGCTGATCATGAAGAAGGACATGGGCGGGGCCGCCAACGTGCTCGCGCTCGCGCGCATGGTGATGGATGCGAAGCTGAAGGTGCGGCTGCGCGTGCTGATTCCGGCGGTGGAGAACGCGGTCGGCGGCAATGCCTTCCGCCCCCTCGACATCTTCACCTCGCGCAAGGGCATTACCGTCGAGATCGGCAATACCGACGCCGAAGGCCGGCTCGTGCTTGCCGACGCGCTGGCGCTCGCCGACGAGGAGAAACCCGACCTGCTGATCGACCTGGGCACCCTGACCGGCGCGGCGCGCGTCGCGCTGGGGCCGGATTTACCACCCTATTACACCAATGATGAGACGCTGGCCGCCGACGTCGCGCGCTGCGCGGTGAAGGAGAACGACCCGCTCTGGCGCATGCCGCTGTGGCCGGCTTACGATTCCTGGCTGGACTCCAAGACGGCGACCATCACCAACGCCCCGTCGGGCGGCTTCGCCGGCTCGATCACCTGCGCGCTGTTCCTGCAGCGCTTCGTCGAGCACGCCAAAAGTTGGCTGCATGTCGACATCTACGGCTGGACGCCATCGGCGAAGCCGGCGCGGCCCGAGGGCGGCGAGTGCCAGGCCGCGCGGGCCATCTACGCACTCTTGAGCGAGCGCTATGCGTGATCCAGGACGCGATCCAAGGCTGACGCCGGCGCGGGGCGACATCGCCGCGAAATACCTTGAAGGCAAGGTGCAGGCTGATCGCTTCGTCACCGGCGAGGAATTCGAGGTGGTCGACGCGATCGCATCGCTGCGCGAGCAGCCGTCCTCAAGCGCGATGCTGATGACGGAGGCTCTGCGCGGTGAGCGCGTCACGGTCTACGACCGCAACGGCGAGGGCTGGGCCTGGGGTCAGCTCGGTGGCGATGGCTATGTCGGCTGGCTGCCGGATGCAGCATTGATGAAGCCGGCGGCTGCACCGACTCACAAGGTAAGTGCACTTCGCACGTTTGCCTTCCCCGGCCCCTCGATCAAGCTGCCGCCTGCGGACACGCTCGTGCTCGGCTCAAGGCTCACGATCGTGCGCGAGGAAGGGGTCTTCTCGGTGACGCGCGAAGGAACGTTCCTGCCGAGGACGCATCTCGCGCCGCTCGACCGGCGCGAGTCTGATTTCGTCGCCGTCGCCGAGCGCTTCGTCGGCACGCCGTACTTGTGGGGCGGCAAGAGCAGCCTCGGGATCGACTGCTCGGGCCTCGTGCAGGTGTCGCTGTCATCGGCAGGCATCGGGTGCCCGCGCGACAGCGACATGCAGCTGGCCGGCCTCGGGCGCGGGCTGGAGCCGGATGAGCGCGGCAGCCTGGTGCGCGGCGACCTGATCTTCTGGAAGGGCCATGTCGCCATCGTCCGCGACGGCAGCACCATGGTTCATGCCAATGCCTATCATATGGCGACGGTCATCGAGCCGATCGAGCCCGCGATCGCGCGGATCAGGCAGGCCGGCAGCGAGGTCGTCGCGATCAAACGGCTCTGACGGGGCGCTACGTCGCCGCCGCCCAGTTCCCGGCCGTCTCCAGCCGGAACGCGGCGGCGAACAGCGCACGCGTATAATCCGTCTTCGGATTCTTGAACAGCTCGGCAGCCTGGCCTTCCTCGACCACCTTGCCGCCGCGCATCACGATGAGATGGCTGGCGAGCGAGGCGACGACGCGCAAATCGTGCGAGATGAACATGTAGGTGAGCTCGCGCTTGCGCTGGAGCTCGCGCAACAGGTCGACCATTTGCGCCTGGAACAGCATGTCGAGCGCGCTGGTCGGCTCGTCCAGCACGACGAAATCAGGCTCGAGCACGATCGCGCGCGCGATGCTGATGCGCTGACGCTGGCCGCCGGAGAATTCGTGCGGATAGCGATAGCGGGTGTCCGGCTGCAGCCCGACGTCCTCGAGCGCTTTGACCACGCGCACCTCGCGCTCCTCGCGCGACAGCTGCGGCTGATGCACGGAGAGACCTTCGGCGATGATGTCGGCGACCGACATGCGCGGGCTGAGCGAGCCGAACGGATCCTGGAACACGATCTGCATGTCGCGTCGGAACGGCCGCATTTCCTTGAAGCGCAGGCCCTGGATGTCCTTGCCCAGAAAGACGATGCGGCCGTCCGAGGAGATCAGCCGCAAGAGCGCGAGGCCCAGCGTCGTCTTGCCCGAGCCGGATTCGCCGACCACGCCGAGCGTCTCACCCTTGCGCACGGCGACGCTGACGCCGTCGACCGCCTTGATGTGGCCGACGGTCTTTCGCATCAGGCCGCGCTTGATCGGAAACCAGACTTTCAGATCATTGGCCGACATCACCACCGGCGCGTTCGGTTGCGGCGGCGCCGGATCGGGTTTCGGCTCCGCCGCGAGCAGGTCGCGGGTGTAGGGATGTTTGGGAGCCTTGAAGACCTGCTCGAGCGGTCCCTGCTCGACGATCACGCCCCCCTTCATGACGCAGACGGTATCGGCGATGCGGCGCACGATGCCGAGATCATGGGTAATGAAGAGCAGGCTCATGCCGAGACGCGAGCGGATCTCGGCGAGCAGCGCCAGGATCTGCGCTTGCACGGTGACGTCCAGCGCCGTGGTCGGTTCGTCCGCAATCAGCAGATCCGGCTCGTTGGCGAGCGCCATCGCGATCATGACGCGCTGGCGCTGGCCGCCGGAGAGCTGGTGCGGATAGCTCTTCAGCCGCGTCTCGGGCTCGGGGATACCGACCTGCGTTAGCAATTCCAGCGTCCGCTTGCGCGCCTGTGCATTGCTGGTGGGGTTGTGCAGCTGGATGATCTCGCCGATCTGCGCCTCGATCGTGTGCAGCGGATTGAGCGAGGTCATCGGCTCCTGGAAGATGATGGAGATGTCGCTGCCTCTGATCTCACGCATCTGCTGCTCGGAGCGGTCGATCAGCTCCTGCCCCTTGAAGCGGATGCTGCCTGAGGGATGCGAGGCATTCGGATAAGGCAAGAGCTTCAGGATCGAAAGCGCGCTGACCGATTTGCCGGAACCGGATTCACCCACCAGCGCGACGCATTCGCCGCGCTTGATCTGGAACGAGACCTTGTCGACCGCGAGCGTGGTGGCGCCGCCCTGGTGGAAGGCCACGGAAAGGTCGCGCACGCTGAGCAGGGGCTGGTTGATCGCGTCCATCGGACTACCTGAACGTCTTGCGCGGATCAAAGGCGTCGCGCACGGCCTCGCCGATGAAGATCAACAGCGACAGCATGATCGCAACCGAGAAGAAGCCGGAGAAGCCAAGCCAGGGTGCCTGCACATTGGACTTGGCCTGCGACAGCAATTCGCCGAGCGAAGGCGATCCCGGCGGCAGGCCGAAGCCCAGGAAATCGAGCGCCGTCAGCGTCATCACCGAGCTGGACACGATGAAGGGCAGGAACGTCATGGTCGCGACCATCGCGTTCGGCAGCAGGTGGCGGAACATGATGACCGGGTTCGAGACGCCGAGCGCCCGCGCGGCCTGAATATACTCGAAATTGCGCCCGCGCAGGAACTCGGCCCGCACCAGACCGACCAGCGAGACCCAGGAGAACAGCAGGAGGATGCCGAGCAGCACGAAGAAGCCGGGCACGAGCACCGAGGACAGGATCAAGAGAAGATAGAGCGAAGGGATCGCGGTCCAGATCTCGATGAAGCGCTGGAAGATCAGGTCAACCCGGCCGCCGAAATACCCCTGCACCGCCCCCGCCGCGATGCCGATGACGGACGAGACGATGGTGAGACAAAGTCCGAACAGCACCGAGATGCGGAAGCCATAGATCAATCGCGCGACCACGTCGCGGCCCTGATCGTCGGTGCCGAGCCAGTTGTATTCGAGGTCGCGGCAGCTCTTCAGCCCCTTCTTCTCCACCACCGGCCGACACTGCTTCTCCGTCAACATCCAGGTCGGCGGCGACGGTGCCGGCGTCGGCAAGTCGAGATTGTGAGTATCGTAGGAATAGCGGATCAGGGGCCAGACGATTGTGCCGTTCTTGTCCTTGATGAGCTTCTGCAAATAGGGATCGCGATAGTCGGCCGCGGTTTCGAAGTCACCGCCGAAGGCCGTCTCCGAATAGGTCACGAAGGCGGGCCAATAGAGCCGGCCATCGAACTTGATCAGGAAGGGCCGATCATTGGCGATCAGCTCGGCGAACAGCGAGATCACGAACAGGCTGATGAAAATCCAGAACGACCAGTAGCCGCGCCGGTTGGCCTTGAAGTTCTGCCACCGTCGCCTGTTGAGCGGCGAAGGCGCGAACGGCTTGCGCGTGATCGGCACCGAACCGCCCAGAGGCGATTTCGCCGTGGTTTCGATCGGCGTCCTTGGGGCGGCCAGCGTCATCAGACCTCCCGCGCCTCGAAATCGATCCGGGGGTCGATCCACATATAGGTCAGGTCGGAGATCAGGTTGATCACGAGACCGACCAGCGAAAAGATGTAAAGCGTACCGAACACCACGGGATAGTCGCGGTTGAGCACGCTCTCGAAGCTGAGCAGCCCCAGCCCGTCCAGCGAGAAGATGGTCTCGATCAGGAGCGAGCCGGAAAAGAAGGCGTGGATGAAGGTCCCGGGGAAGCCGGCGATCACGATCAACATCGCATTGCGGAAGACATGGCCGTACAGCACCCGGTTCTCGCTGCACCCCTTGGCGCGCGCGGTCATGACGTATTGCTTGCGGATCTCGTCCAGGAACGAGTTCTTGGTCAGGAACGTCATGGTGGTGAAGGCGCCGAGACCCATGGCGATCAGCGGCAGCGTCAGATGCCAGAAGTAATCGACGATCTTCCAGTACCAGGGAAAGTCCGACCACCCGTCTGACGTCAGCCCGCGCAGCGGAAACCAGTTGAAGAACGAGCCGCCGGCGAACAGGATGATGAGAAGGATCGCAAACAGAAAGCCCGGAATGGCATAGCCCAGCACGAGAACGGTCGAGGTCCAGGTGTCAAGGCGGGTGCCGTCCTTCATCGCCTTGCGGATGCCGAGCGGGATCGAGATCAGATAGGTGATCAGCGTCAGCCAGATCCCGAGCGAGATCGAGACCGGCAGCTTCTCCTTGATGAGCTGGATCACGCTGACATCGCGAAAATAGCTCTTGCCGAAATCGAAACGGGCGAAATTCCAGACCATCAGCGCGAAGCGTTCCGGTGCCGGCTTGTCGAAGCCGAACTGCGCTTCCAGCTTCTTGATGAAATCAGGATCAAGGCCCTGCGCACCGCGATATTTCGAGTTGATGGCATCGCCTCCGGCGCCGACCTGCCCCGGCGCGCGCTGCGCGAAATCGCTGCCGCCGGAAATGCGCGAGGTGCCCCCGGTGTCGGCCCCCGAGAGCTGGGCGATGACGCGCTCGACCGGGCCTCCGGGCGCGAACTGCACAACGACGAAAGACACAAAGAGGATTCCCAGCAGCGTCGGGATCATCAGGAGGATGCGGCGGGCGATATAGGCGCTCATGGCTATTTCGCCTGCTCGAGCTTGGCCGCCTTGGCAGGCTCATGCCACCAGATATCGGGCGCACCGACGCCGTTGGCATAGCGCGGCAGCTTCGGCGGATGACCAAACTGATCCCAATAAGCCAGCCGGTGCGTCTTGTTATACCATTGCGGCACCCAATAGCGGCCGGCGCGGAACAGGCGATCGAAAGCGCGGCAGGCGACGGTCAGTTCCTCGCGGCTGTCAGCCGCCATGATCTTCTCGATCATGGCGTCGATCGCCGGATTGGCGATGCCCGCCAAATTGTAAGAGCCCTTGGTATTCGCAACCTGAGACGAGAAGAACGAGCGCATGGCGTCTCCCGGCGTCGCCGACATGCTGAAGCGCTGGATCGTCATGTCGAAATCGAAATCATCCTGACGCGCCCGGTATTGTACCGCGTCGACGAGGCGCACATTGGCTTCGATGCCGAGCGTCGCGAGATTCTTGATGTAGGGTGCATGGTGCGGCTGGAAGGAGGGCTCGTCCAACAGGAACTCGATCCTGAACACCTCGCCGTTCGGCAGTATCCGTTTGCCGTCCTTGATCGCCACACCGGCCTCGGTCAGCAATTGCTGCGCCTTGCGCAGCAGGCTCCGGTCCTGCCCGGATCCGTCCGTGACCGGCGGCGTGAACGGTGCCGTGAAGACGTCGTCCGGAACCTTGCCGCGAAACGGCTCGAGCAGCTTCAGCTCTTCCGGCGAAGGCGGCGCATCGCCCGCCATGAGGTCCGAGTTCTGGAAAGGCGACACCGTGCGGGCATAGGCGCCGTACATGATCGTCTTGTTGGTCCACTCGAAATCGAAAGCGTTGATCAAGGCCTCGCGCACGCGCGGGTCCTTGAATTTCTCGCGCCTTGTATTGATGAACCAACCTTGCGCACCGGACGGCGTATCGTCGGGCACGACCTCCATCTTGACGCGGCCATCCTTCACGGCCGGGAAATCATAGCGTGTCGCCCAGAGGCGCGAGGTGAACTCCTCGCGATAGAGATAGCTCTTGCCGGTGAAGCCTTCAAAGGCGACATCGCGGTCGCGATAGAACTCGTAGCGCACGACGTCGAAATTGTAGCTTCCGCGGCAAGGCGGCAGATCGGCGGCCCACCAGTCCTTCACGCGCTCGAACTCGATGTAGCGATTGACCTCGAACCTGCCGACCTTGTACGGACCGGAGCCGAGCGGAATATCCAGCGTCGATTCATCGAACGGCCGGGACGCATAGTACGCTTTCGAAAAGATCGGCAGCCCGGCAACATAGAGTGGAACGTCGCGGGCGCGTCCCTTGGCAAAGGTGACGACGAGCGTCGCATCATCGATGGCTTCCGCGCTCACGAAGTCACGCATCTGCACGATGATCAGAGGGTGGCCCTTGGCCTTCAAAGTCGTCAGCGAAAACGCCGCATCATGCGCAGTGAGCTTCGTGCCATCGTGGAATTTCGCCTCCGGCCGCATCGTATAGCGATAGACCAGCTTATCCGGCGATATCTGCACGGACTTGGCGGCAAGACCGTACATCGCGTCCGGCTCGTCGCTTGCGCGCAGCATCAGCGGCGAAAACGTCATGTCCATGCCTTGCGCGCCGTCGCCCTTCAGAATGAAGGCGTTCAGCGAATTGAAAGTCTGGTAGGACTGGTTGTAGGCGCGCACGGAGGGGATCAGCGAGAACGTCCCGCCTTTAGGCGCCGCCGGATTGACGTAGTCGAAATGGCGGAAATCGGCGGGATATTTGAGATCCCCGAACGCCGAGATGCCGTGCGTCTCGGTCGCGGTTTCCGATGCACGCGCGCTGCGCAACGGCGCACCAATGGACGCCCCGAGGGTGCCGCCAACGCCCAGGGCCAGCACATGGCGGCGTGACATCTGCGTCATGCGGGAAACATCCTTCACGACTTCTTTACGATCCGTGCCGCCTTGTCTGCGTCGTACCACCAGATGAACGGGAAGCCGGACTGACCGTATCGTGGCAATTCCGCCGGACGGCCGAAGCGATCCCAGCGCGCGGTGCGCACCTTGTTATAGGTCCATTGCGGTACGACGTAGTGATTCCACAGCAGCACGCGATCGAGCGCCTTGGTCGCGGCGACGAGATCATCGCGATCGGTGGCATAGATCACCCGCTCGATCAGCTTGTCGATCGCCGGATTCTTGATACCGGCAATGTTGCGCGAGCCGGGGATGTCGGCCGTCTTGGACGACCAGAACTCGCGCTGCTCATTGCCCGGCGACTGCGACTCGCCCCATGAATTGGTGACGATGTCGAAATCCCACTCGCGCGTCCTGTTCTCGTATTGGGTCGGATCGATCGTCCGCACGCTCACGGCAATGCCGAGTCGCTCCAGCGAAGGCTTGTAGAACAGCGTGATCCGCTCGAAGCTCGGATCCGAATTCAGCAGTTCCAGCGAAAACTGGGTGCCGGTCTTGACGTCGACCAGCTTGCGCTCCCGCACCTCGTAGCCAGCCTCTTTGAACAGGCGCAGCGCCTCGCGAAGATTCTCGCGCACCGCTTCCGGACTGCCGCCGACGGGATTGGTATACGCCGTGGTGAAGACTTCGGGCGGGACCTGAGCGCGGACCGTCTCGAGGATCTCGAGCTCCTTCCCTTGCGGCAGCCCGGTTGCCATCAGGTCTTCGATGCCATCGAAATAGCTGCTGATGCGCTTGTACTGGCCGTAGAAGATCTGCTTGTTCATCTCCTCGAAGTCGAACGCGTAGTTGAGCGCACGGCGCACGCGCGGGTCGCTGAACTTGGCGCGGCGCAGGTTCGGCACGAAGGCCTGCATCACGCCCGAGCTGCGATTGACGAATTCCTCGAGGATCACCCGCTTATCCGTCACGGCCGGGAAGTCGTAGGCGGTTGCCCAGTTCTTCGCGCTGTTCTCGGTGCGCCAATCGACCTGGTCGGCCTTGAACGCCTCGATCGCGACGGTGGCGTCTCGGAAATATTCGTAGCGCAGCTCGTCGAAATTGTTGCGGCCAACATTCGCAGGAAGGTCGCGGCCCCAATAATCCTTGACGCGCTCCAGTGCGATCGATCGTCCCGCGACGAACTCCTTGACCCTGTAGGGACCTGAACCGAGCGGCACTTCCAGCGTGGTGGCGGAGACGTCGCGTTTGCGTCCCTGTGCGTCCGTCCCTTCCCACCAATGCTTCGGCAAGACGGTGAGCTGCCCGACGATCTGCGGCAGTTCGCGGTTGCCAGGGGCATCGAAGATGAACTTGACGTCCCGTTCACCGACCTTCTCGGCCTTCACCACATGGCTGTAATAGGCCGAGTACATCGGATGATGCTTCTTGAAGGATTCGAGCGAGAAGATCACGTCCTCTGCAGTAACTGGTTTGCCGTCGTGCCACTTGGCCTGCGGCCGCAAGCGATAGATGACGAAGGAGAAGTCGTCCGGATGGCTGACGGCTTCGGCCAATGCGCCGTATTCGGTCGAGACCTCGTCAAGCGAGGGTGTCATGAGGGATTCATAGATGAAGGCAACGGCACCGGCGACCTGCCCCTTCACACCCGAGACCACGATGTTGAAATTATCGAACGTGCCAACCGCGATCTGGCGCGCGATGCCGCCCTTGGGGGCGTCCGGATTGACGTAGTCGAAGCGCTTGAAGTCGGCGGGGTACTTGACCTTGCCAAATAGCGACAGCGCGTGGCGCCAGGGAAGCTCACTGGGAGATTGGGCGTGCGCTGGGCCGATGGCGGGAACGCCCGCGACGGAACCAAGGACGGGAAGCGCTGCGGCAGCAGTGCCGGTGAGCAGGAGATCGCGTCGGGTAATGGCCAAATCAACATCCCTGTCTTGAAGGAGGCTACTCCTTTAAGTGCCGAATATAGGCGAGGTTTCGACCGAATACGCGTTGCTTTTTCCTCATCTTGGAGGGCCGGATGGCCGATCCGATGCGGCCAAACGCCCCGATCACGTCCCGCGAGGTGTGGATAAGGAAACGGCCAAGCTTTTCAGCCTGGCCGCCATCCAGATGGGTTTTTCGCGCCCTACTTCGACGCCGTAGGCAACGGCTGAGGATGCTCCGACATCGAGTTCAGATAGGCAATGATATCGGCGCGCTCGGAATCCTTGGCAATGCCGGCAAAGCCCATCGCGGTACCGGGAATGAAGCCCTTGGGATTGGCGAGGAACTTGTTGAGGTCGTCGAAGGTCCAGTTGCCGCCCTTGGCCTTCATGGCAGCCGAGAAGTTGAAGCCACCATGGCCCTGGCCCTTGGGCTCGCCGACAACGCCGAAGAGGTTCGGACCAACCCGATTCGGGCCGCCCTTCTCGAAGGTGTGGCAGGCGCCGCACTTCTTGGCGGCGGCCGCGCCCTTCTCGACGGAGGCGGTCTGGAGCAGCTTCTCGATCGGCTCGGACGGCGCGGCCGCTGCGCCGCCTTCCTTGCCGGGACCGGCCTCCTGCTTCACTGCGATCTCGAAACCCGGTTTTTCCGGCATCTTCGGCGAGAACAGCGCCTGGGCGGTGAAGCTCGTCACCAGCAGAACGAGGCAGGTGCCGAACACGGCACCGAGAATCTTGTTGAGTTCGAAAGAGTCCATTTCCGGCCAGGCCCCACCGCAAGAAGGAAATAGCGGCTCAAGCGGCCGCCAGGACGAGCCTCGGGAGAATCAAGCGTTCCTGATTGTTTCCCCGAGTTTTGCCATTGAGATATCGGTTTGCCCGGGGTCTGGCAACCCGTATAAGCGACCCGGCTTTCAGACCGTTCCCGCGCCATTTCCCTGCGTGGAAAACGCCCCGTTTCCAGGCTCTTAACCCGATGATCGATCCCCGCATCCTGGTGTTGATCCCGGCCCGCATGGCCGCTACCCGCCTGCCCGGCAAGCCGCTCGCCGATATCGCGGGATTACCGATGATCGTGCATGTGCTGCGCCGCGCAGAGGCCGCTGCAATCGGCCGGGTCGCGGTCGCAACGGACACCGCGGAGATCGCCTCCGTGGTCACCGCGCATGGCGGCGAGGCGGTGATGACCCGCACCGACCACCCCTCAGGCTCCGATCGCATCCACGAGGCGATGCAGAAGCTCGATCCCGAAGGCAAAGCGGAGATCGTGGTCAATCTCCAGGGGGATTTCCCAACCATCACGGTCGACAATATCCGCGAGGTGTTGCCCCCCCTGCAAGACTCGGCCGTGGACATCGCGACCCTGGCCTCGCAGATCCACACCGAGGAGGAGGACCTTGCTCCGAGTGTGGTGAAGGCCATCGGAACCTCGGTCGGCGGCAGGCGGATGCGCGCACTCTATTTTACCCGCGCGACCGCACCGACGGGGGACGGACCGCGTTACCACCATATCGGCCTCTATGCCTATCGCCGTGCTGCGCTTGAGCGCTACGTCTCACTTCCGCCGTCTCCCCTGGAGTTGCAGGAGAAGCTCGAGCAGCTCCGCGCGCTGGAGGCCGGAATGCGCATCGATTTCACCATCGTCGATACCGTCCCCCGCGGGGTCGATACGCCGGCGGACCTGGAAACCGCCCGCAGCATCCTTTCCAATTCCTGAGCCGCTGTTACAAGGCCGATCATGAGCAAGATGAAGATCGCATTCCAGGGCGAATCCGGAGCCAATTCCCACATCGCCATCGTGGAGGCCTATCCCGAGGCCGAGCCGATGCCCTGCGCCACCTTCGAGGACGCGCTGTCGGCGATCTCGTCGGGCGAGGCCGATCTCGGCATGATCCCGATCGAGAATTCGGTCGCAGGCCGCGTTGCGGACATCCACCACCTCCTGCCGGCCTCCGGCCTCTACATCATCGGCGAATGGTTTTTGCCGGTCCGGCATCAGCTGATGGCGGTAAAGGGCACCAAGCTCGAAGACATCAGGAGCGTCGAGAGCCATGTGCATGCGCTCGGCCAGTGCCGGCGCATCATCCGCAAGCTCGGTATCAAGCCGATCGTGCACGCCGACACCGCCGGCAGCGCTCGTGACATCTCCGAGCGCAAGGACAAGACGGTGGCCGCCATCGCCTCGCGCCTCGCCGCCAAGATCTACGGTCTCGACATCCTCGCCGAGGACATCGAGGACGAAGCCCACAACACCACGCGCTTCGTGGTGCTGGCGCGCGAGCCGAAATGGGCCACCCAAGGCTCCAGCCCGCTGGTCACGACGTTCGTCTTCCGGGTGCGCAATCTGCCGGCCGCGCTCTACAAGGCGCTCGGCGGTTTCGCCACCAACGGCGTCAACATGACCAAGCTCGAAAGCTACATGGTCGACGGCAATTTCTTCGCCACGCAGTTCTACGCCGACGTCGAGGGTCATCCCGAGGACAAGGGCCTCGCTTTTGCGATCGAGGAGCTGAAATTCTTCTCGCGCGAATTCCGCATCGTCGGCGTGTATCCGGGCCATCCGTTCCGCGCGACGTTCAGCGAGACGCAGGACTGATTGCGTGTCCCGGACGCGCGAAGCGCGAGCCGGGATCGAGAAGCCGCAAGCCCCGGAGAGCGATGGACCTCGACTCGGCAGCGCGCCGGCGAAGGGGAGCTGCGTCGCGTCCGGAGCGGGAGGAGCCCCTCTAAGCCGCGCTCTTGGCGGCCCCAAAGGCCTCCGCGAGCAGCGAGTAGGACTTCTTCCGCGCCTCATGGTCATACACGGCCGTGATCACCATGAGCTCGTCCGGCTTGCTTGCGAAAATCAGCGGCTGTAGCTTCTTCTGCACCGTCGCAGGGCTGCCGACGAAGAGGCGCGAGCGGTTGCGCAGGATCGAGGCGCGCTCGGAATCCGTATATGGATAGGCCATCGCCTCCTCCACGCTGGGCAGGGGAAGATACTGCCCGCGGTCACGACGAAGGCGGTTGAGGTCGAAGGAAGAGGCGAGTCTTTCTGCCTCCTCGTCGGTATCCGCCGCAATGACGGCGACCGCAAGAATGGCATGCGGAGTCGCACGCCAGGCTGAGGGCTGAAAACGATTGCGGTAATGCACCATCGCATCGATCGCGTCGTGGGACGCGAAATGATGGGCGAAGGCGAAGCCCATGCCGACCTGGGCGGCCAGCTCGGAGGAATAGTCGCTGGAGCCGAGCAGCCAGATCGGCGGCAGTTTTGTATCGTCGGGCATCGCGACGACGGTGTTGTAGGGATGGCCCGCCGGGAATTCGCGGGTCTCCCACAAGATCAACTCGTGCAGCCGCTCCAGGAAATCGTCACCCTCGCGGCGATCAAGCCGGCTGCGCAGCGCGTAAGCCGTGGCGCCATCGGTGCCCGGGGCGCGACCGAGACCGAGATCGATCCGGCCGGGAAACAGCGCCTCCAGCATCTTGAAGCGCTCGGCAACCACAAGCGGGGCGTGGTTGGGCAGCATGACCCCGCCGGAGCCGACGCGCAGGTGCTTCGTCACCGCCGCGATCTGCCCGATCATGACATCGGGCGCGGGGCTCGCGACCGAGGCGAGGTTGTGATGCTCGGCCAGCCAGTAGCGGACATAGCCGAGCCCATCGACATGGCGCGCCAGATCGATGCTGTTGCGCAGCGCCGCAGCGGGCTTGGTGCCGGTGGTGACGACCGAGAGGTCGAGGACTGAGAGCGGAATCATGGCGCGTTAACGTAATGAAGGCCCGCGCGGCGGCAATGGGCAGCCTGCGCAGGCCTGACGTGTATGAACCTGCGAGCAATGCTGAAGACCTCAGTTGGGACAATCGATTCAGAAAAGCAATCTGATTATTCTGCCCACTTCGAAACCAGAAGCCAAGGATCTCGAAATCTCGGGCATTTAAGTTACTCTGCTATCGAACACCCTTCCCACTCCCGCTTCATCAACCAACTCAGACCGTTTAAATAACGCCATAGTGGGCAATTTCCCATCTTCGATGGGCTGTCGGCGATTCTTCCTTTGCCGTATCTTAGGCTCTCCAAGGTAGACCCCGGCCGCCGCCTGAATGGAGTGAGTGGTGCCATGACTGACGTGACGACGCCTGTGACAGCCAACGGGCACCTGAAGCGGCCTGCGATCTCCTTCGAATTCTTTCCGCCCAAGACCGAGGAGATGGAGCGCAATCTCTGGGAGACCATCAACCGGCTGGCTCCGCTCGAGCCGAAATTCGTCTCCGTGACCTACGGCGCCGGCGGCTCCACCCGCGAGCGCACCCATTCCACCATCGCCCGCATCCTCAAGGAGACCGCGCTGCTGCCGGCCGCGCATCTGACCTGCGTCGGCGCCGCACGCGGAGAGATCGACGAGATCGTCGACCGCTATCACGAGGTCGGCGTCCGCCACATCGTGGCCTTGCGCGGTGATCCCGTCGGCGGCATTGGCACGCCCTATTCAAGCCATCCCGACGGCTACCAGAGCTCGGCCGAGCTCGTCGCCGGAATCAAGAAGCGGCATGGCGACATCGAAATCTCCGTTTCCGCATATCCCGAGAAGCATCCCGAGGCGCGCGACTTCGACGCCGACATCGACACGCTGAAGGCCAAGGTCGATGCCGGCGCGACCCGTGCCATCACGCAGGTGTTCTTCGATAACGACCTCTACTTCCGCTATCTCGACCGCGTCCGCGCCCGCGGCATCGACATCCCCATCGTGCCGGGCATCATGCCCATGCACAACTTCAAGCAGGCACGCAATTTCGTCACCCGCGCCGGCACCACCGTGCCGGACTGGTTCGCCGCGAAGTTCGAGGGCCTCGACGACGACGCCGAGACGCGCAAGCTGGTGGCCGCGACCGTGGCGGCCGGCCAGGTGCAGAAGCTCGCCAAGCACGGCGTCGACACCTTCCATTTCTACACCATGAACCGCGCCGATCTCGTGTTCGCGATCAGCCATTTGCTCGGCATTCGCGCCAAGAGCGCCCAGAAGGCTGCGTAACAGAAAAATGACCGTAACCACTTCGCCCAAGCGAACCGCCCTCCTCGCTGCCGCCCGCGAGCGCATTCTCGTGCTCGACGGCGCCATGGGCACGATGATCCAGAACCTCCAGCTTGACGAAGCTGCCTTCCGCGGCGAGCGCTTCAAGAACTTCCACCGCGATCTCCGCGGCAACAACGACCTGTTGATCCTGACCCAGCCGCAGGCGATCGAGGACATCCACGCCGCCTATCTGCGTGCCGGCGCCGACATCGTCGCGACCAACACCTTCTCCACGACCTCGATCGCGCAGGCCGATTACGATCTCACCGACATCGTCTACGAGATGGCGCGCGAAGGCGCCCGCCTCGCCGGCAATGCCGCGCGGCGCGTCGAGGCGGAAGACGGCAAGCCGCGCTTCGTCGCCGGTGCCATCGGGCCCACCAACCGCACCGCATCGATCTCGCCCGACGTTTCCAATCCCGGCTATCGCGCCGTCACCTTCGACGACCTACGCAAATCCTATGGCGAGCAGATCCGCGGCCTGATCGACGGCGGCGTCGATCTGCTGCTGGTCGAGACCATCTTCGATACGCTCAACGCCAAGGCGGCGCTCTATGCGATCGCCGAGATCACCGAGGAGCTCGGCATCGACATGCCTGTGATGGTCTCCGGCACCATCACCGACAAGTCCGGCCGCCTGCTCTCGGGCCAGATGCCGGAGGCGTTCTGGAATTCGGTGCGGCACGCCAAGCCCATCACCATCGGCTTCAACTGCGCGCTCGGCGCCGAGGACCTGCGTGCCCATATTGCCGACATCGGCCGTGTCGCCGACACGCTGGTGTGCGCCTATCCGAACGCCGGCCTGCCCAACGAGTTCGGCCAGTATGACGAGACGCCCGAATATATGGCGCGCCTGATCGCCGAGTTCGCCTGCGACGGCCTCGTCAATATCGTCGGCGGCTGCTGCGGCACCACCCCGGACCATATCGCGGCGATCGCGGCTGCGGTCGCCCCGCACAAGCCGCGCATGGTGCCGGAAATCGAGCCACGCCTGCGGCTCTCCGGCCTCGAGCCCTTCGTGCTGACGGATGCGATCCCTTTCGTCAATGTCGGCGAGCGCACCAACGTCACCGGCTCGGCCCGCTTCCGCAAGCTGATCACATCAGGCGATTACACCGCCGCGCTGCAGGTCGCGCGCGAACAAGTCGAGAACGGCGCGCAGATCATCGACGTCAACATGGACGAGGGGCTGCTCGACTCGGAAGCGGCGATGGTGACCTTCCTCAACCTCGTGGCCGCCGAGCCCGACATCGCCCGCGTCCCCGTCATGGTCGATTCCTCCAAATTCTCCGTGATCGAGGCCGGCCTGAAATGCGTGCAGGGCAAACCGGTCGTCAACTCGATCTCGATGAAGGAAGGCGAGGAGAAGTTCATCCTTGAGGCCAAGATCGCCCGGCGCCACGGCGCCGCGGTCGTGGTGATGGCGTTCGACGAGGTCGGCCAGGCCGACACGTTCGCGCGCAAGACCGAGATCTGCAAGCGCGCCTACGACATCCTGGTGAACAAGGTCGGCTTCCCGCCCGAGGACATCATCTTCGATCCCAACATCTTCGCGATCGCGACCGGCATCGAGGAGCACAACAATTACGGCGTCGACTTCATCGAGGCCACACGCTGGATCCGGCAGAACCTGCCGGGCGCGCATGTCTCCGGCGGCGTCTCGAACCTGTCGTTCTCGTTCCGCGGCAACGAGCCGGTGCGCGAGGCCATGCACTCGGTGTTCCTGTATCACGCCATCAAGGCCGGCATGGACATGGGCATCGTCAATGCCGGGCAGATGATCGTCTATGACGACATCGACCCCGAGCTGCGGCAGACCTGCGAGGACGTCGTCCTCAACCGCGATCCCGGCGCATCCGAGCGCCTGCTCGCGCTCGCGGAGAAATTCCGCGGCAAGAAGACGGAAAGCAAGGAAGCAGATCTCGCCTGGCGCGAATGGCCGGTGGAGAAGCGGCTGTCGCATTCGCTGGTGCACGGCATCACCGAGTTCATCGAGCAGGACACCGAGGAAGCCCGCAAGAAGTCCTCGCGCCCGCTCGACGTGATCGAGGGACCGCTGATGGCCGGCATGAACGTCGTCGGCGATCTCTTCGGCGACGGCAAGATGTTCCTGCCGCAGGTGGTGAAGTCCGCCCGTGTCATGAAGCAGGCGGTCGCTTACCTCATGCCGTTCATGGAGGAGGAGAAGGCGCGCAACCTCGCGAACGGCATCGGCACGGAGGGCTCCTCGTCCGCGGGCAAGATCGTGCTCGCGACGGTCAAGGGCGACGTCCACGACATCGGCAAGAACATCGTCGGCATCGTGCTCCAGTGCAACAATTTCGAGGTCATCGACCTCGGCGTGATGGTGCCCGCGGCAAAGATCGTCGAGACCGTGAAGGCAGAGAAGGCCGACATCGTCGGGCTGTCGGGCCTGATCACGCCCTCGCTGGACGAGATGGCGTTCTTCGCCGGCGAGCTGCAGCGCGAGGGCCTGAAGCTGCCGCTCCTGATCGGCGGCGCCACCACCAGCCGCGTGCATACCGCCGTCAAGATCGACCCGAGCTATCGCGCCGGACCGGTCGTGCACGTCAACGACGCCAGCCGCGCCGTCGGCGTTGCCTCCGCGCTGCTCTCGCCGGAGAAGCGCGAGGCCTATGCCGCCGAGGTGCGCGCCGAATACGCCAAGATCTCGGAAGCGCATCTGCGCGCGCAGGCCGACAAGAAGCGTCTGAAGCTGGCCGACGCCCGCGCCAACCGGGTGCCGGTCGACTTCGCCAAGAGCAAGCCGGTGAAGCCGACCTTCCTCGGCATCAGGAGCTTCGACGAGTACGATCTCGCCGAGCTCGTGCCGTATATCGACTGGACGCCGTTCTTCCAGACCTGGGAGCTCGCGGGACGCTTCCCCGCCATCCTCGATGACGCCAAGGTCGGCGAGGTCGCGCGCTCGCTCTATGACGATGCGCGCAAGATGCTCGACACCATCGTCAGGGAGAAATGGTTCCGGGCGCGTGCGACGATCGGCTTCTGGCCGGCCAATGCGCAAGGCGACGACATCGTGCTCTATGCCGACGAGAGCCGGACCAGGCCGATTGCGACGCTGCACACGCTGCGCCAGCAGTTGGAGAAGCGCGAGGGCCGCTTCAACGCCGCGCTCTCCGACTTCATCGCGCCCGCCGGCATTCCCGACTATATCGGCGGCTTCGTCGTCACGGCCGGGATCGGCGAGGATGCCGTGGCCGACCGCTTCAGAAGCGCCAATGACGACTATTCCTCGATCCTGTGCAAGGCGCTCGCCGACCGCCTCGCCGAGGCGTTCGCCGAACGCATGCATGCCCGCGTGCGCCGCGAGTTCTGGGCCTACGCGCCGGACGAGGCGCTCTCGAGCGAAGAGCTGATCCTGGAGAAGTACCAAGGCATCCGCCCCGCGCCCGGCTATCCCGCGCAGCCTGATCACACCGAGAAGGCAACGCTGTTCGAGCTGCTCGATGCCGAGACCACGGCCGGCGTGAAGCTGACCGAGAGCTTTGCGATGTGGCCGGGCTCGTCCGTCTCCGGGCTCTATTTCGCCAGCCCCGAGAGCTATTATTTCGGCGTCGGCAAGATCGAGCGCGACCAGGTCGAGGACTACGCCGCGCGCAAGGGCATGAGCATTGCGGAAGCCGAGCGCTGGCTGGCCCCGGTGCTGAACTACATCCCCTCGCAACAGGACAAGGCCTTCGCGGCAACGCCTGCGAATGACGAGCCGTCAAACGACCTCGCCTCGCATCCGCCGGGCTGCACCTGCGCGGTGCACCTCGTCTGGCAGAAGAAGCGCGCCGGGGTGGGATAGGCGCGCCGAAACTCAAAGCTCGAAAACAACCCCATGCACAGTAGCGATGGGGTTGAAAAGGCCGGACAATTTCGGCCTTGCCGAAAAACGCGTTGCGGCGTCGGGCAAAACAGGGGTAGTATTGCATCATCGGGCTGCCACACGCGGTGACACAAAGGCGGCGGATGTACCCTCCCACATGCACGATGCCCATCCTCCCCTGGAGGGGGAGGAACGGTTCGTGTGCAGCGAAGCGGAATGCGGACCGAGGTGGGGTGACGGTCTCTCCGCGGAGCGCTGCCCGTGTGGAGAGATCACCCCACCCGCTCGCGCTTCGCGCGATCGACCCAGGGGAGGGTAAGAGCCCTCATCCCTTCGGCGGCGCCAGCGGCTGCACGATCTCCTGGAACGGGGCCAATGCCTCGCAACGTTCGGCATGTGCCGCAAGCGCGGGATAACGTGCCGCGTCGAACAGCTGCGGATGCGCCTCGCGGGTGAAGCGGACGACGCAGGCGACCGCGACGTCGGCATGGCCGATGCGGCCGCCCAGCCAATACGGCGTCGTCACCCCCGCGCGCTCGGCTTCCAGCACCGCGAGCACATCCGCGATCTGCGCCTGACACCGCTCGACCCACAGCGCGAGCTGCTCCTTCCGCAGCACGCGCTCGTAGAGCAGGCTCACCGCCTTGTCGCCGAGGCCGGAGGCGAGCGCGCAGATGCGCAAGTGTCTGCGTCGATCGGCGCCGCCGCGCGGCAGCATCGCCTGGTCGGGACCAACGAGCTCGTCGAGATAATCGAGGATGATCGTGCTCTCGATCAGCGCCTCGCCGTCGTCGAGCACCAGCGTCGGCACGCGGCGCAGCGGGTTATAGGGCGCGATCTTGTCGGCATCGCCGAAGGTCGACCACGGCCTGTGCTCGAAGGAGATGCCGTAAAGCTTCAGCGCGATCGCGACGCGGCGGACGAAGGGGGAATCATATTGGCCGATCAGGAACATGGTTCTCGCTCTTCTCAGTCGTTGGACGAGGCAGGCCGATCAGTCTCCACGACCAGCTCGTCGCGGCGCAACAAGAATCTCGGAAATGGAGCATTGCACCGGCTGCAACGACGCGCGACGGCCTGACGCGCGACACGCTCAAAGGCCGTCCTGGATCGAGCGCTTGATGGCTGCGATGGCGGTCTCGTTGCGCTTGTACATCGTCCACTGCTTGATCCGCTTGGCGCGCACCAGCTTGGCTGATGTCAGCACCCGCATATGCTCGCTCACCGTCGGGGCGCTGACGCCCAGCTTTTCGGCAATCAGCAAGCCGCAAACGCCGTCCTCGACCAGGTCGCCATCGGCCTGCTCGCGAAAATGCTTCCGCGGATCCCGCAGCCATTCCAGGATCTGCAGGCGGCGTTCGTTGGCGAGCGCGCGCAAGGCAACGGCAAATTTCATTTAGCCATTTTGCTAATTACCTAATTGATGTCAACGTTTCCTTGCGGTATCCTGGACGGCATCATGACAGCGACAATGGACATCACGCGGGAGCGGATTGCGGCGACCGAAGCCCTCATCCGTCCGCATATCAGGCGCACGCCGCTGCTTCGGGCCGATCTCTCCGATTTCGGCCTGCCGGCCGCACCCGTCACTTTCAAGCTCGAGATGCTGCAGCATTCCGGATCGTTCAAGGCGCGCGGCGCCTTCGCCAACCTGCTGCTGCGGCAGGTGCCGCAGGCCGGTGTCGTCGCCGCATCCGGCGGCAATCACGGCGCGGCTGTCGCCTATGCGGCGCAGCGACTCGGCATTCCCGCCACGATCTTCGTGCCCGACATCACCTCGCCGGCCAAGGCCGAGCGGATCAGGACCTACGGCGCAAAGCTCGTGATCGCGGGCAGCCGCTACGCCGATGCGCTCGCCGCGAGCGAGGCGCACGTCGCGCAGACCGGTGCGCTGGCCGTCCATGCCTACGATCAGGCCGAAACCCTGCTCGGCCAGGGCAGCGTCGGGTTGGAGCTGGAGCAGGACGCGCCCCGCATCGACACGCTGCTGGTGGCGGTCGGCGGCGGCGGGCTGATCGGCGGCATTGCGGCGTGGTACGCCGGCAGGACACGCATCGTCGCGGTCGAGCCGGAGCAATCGCCAACCCTGCACGCCGCGTTCGAGGCCGGCGCGCCGGTCGATGCGCCGGCCGGCGGTCTCGCCGCCGACAGCCTTGCGCCGCGGCGCGTCGGAGGACTGATGTTTCCGCTCGCGCGCGCCCATGTCGAGCGCGTCGTTCTGGTCAGCGACGATGCGATCCGGCAGGCCCAGGCCGCGCTGTGGTCGCACTTGCGCCTCGTGGCCGAACCCGGCGGCGCAGCCGCCTTCGCCGCGGTGCTCTCCGGCCGCTATCGTCCCTCACCCACCGAGCGCGTCGCGGTTCTGGTCTGCGGCGCCAACACCAATGCGGTGCATTTCGATAGTTGATTGGGAATGGCTTAAAGGCACCACGCGGACTGATCCTGAAGTTTGGCCGCACCGCGCATCGGATCGGCGGAAGGAGGACGGCACCTCACGTGTCATTGCGAGCCAGCGGGTCCGCGCAGGTGCGGGACCGATGACAGGCTCCGCGAAGCGATCCAGAATCTTTCCGCAGAGACAGCCTGGATTGCTTCGTCGCAAGAGCTCCTCGCAATGACGGCGGAAAGAGAGACGCACATCACTCGATGATCGGCACATGCCGCGCCGCGTCCCGCGGCACGGTGCCGTCGAGGCGCGGGTCGTCGGCGATCTCGATCTGGCGGCGGAACGCGCGGAAGCCGGAGCGCTGATAGAACGCGACGGCGGAAGGATGGTCGAGCGTGCAGGTGTGGACCCAGACGCGGCGGACGTCGCGTGACCACGCAATCTCCAGCGCGCGGTTCATCAGGAAGCGGGCGGCGCCGGTGCCGATCAAGGGGGCGGTGACGCCGAAATAGGTCAGCTCGCACTGGCCGGGCTGGCGGAAGTCCAGCTCCAGCAGGCCTTCGTCGCGACCGTCGAGGACGAGGGCGTAGACCTCGATTCCAGGCGCGTGGATGATCGCAGCGAGCTCGGCGTCAGTCATGCGGGCGCGCGAGAACCACAGCCAGTCCTCGCCGACGCGGCGGAAGATGTCGCGGTACCAGGGAAGCGCGGGCCTATCGACCTTGCGCAGGGTCCAGGTGCCGGGGGGATCGTCGCGGCGCGGAGGGGGCGCGGTCATCTCCAGATGAGTGACGATTGCGGCGATCTTGCCGGCGGGGACGTCGGAATAGCCGTCGGGGAGGATCATGGTCCGTTGCTTCCTTTCGCAATGAGAAAGTGGGCGACGCCGTAAGAAACGACAGCGGCGCCACACTCCGTCATTGCGAGCGAAGCGAAGCAATCCAGAGTCTTTCCGCGGAGGTAGTCTGGATTGCTTCGTCGCAAGAGCTCCTCGCAATGACGACGGAGGCAGTTGCGCGCGCATCGCGACAGCGGTCCCGGATTGCGCTGCGCTCCATCCTGGCTACGACATTTGCCCCTACCCCTCCCCCTCGTCGCTCGCCAGCACGCCTTTCACCGCCCTCGCCCAGCCCGCGAGCTTCCGCTCCCTCGTCGCCTTGCTCATGTTCGGCTTGAAGCGGTGCTCGAGGCGCCAGTTGTCGGCGAACCTGGTCGGCTCGGGATAGACGCCGGCATTGAGGCCGGCGAGATAGGCGGCGCCCAACGCCGTGGTTTCCTGGATGACGGGGCGATCGACCGGCGCATCGAGCAGATCGGCGAGGCGCTGCATGGTCCAGTCGGAGGCGGTCATGCCGCCGTCGACGCGGAGCACGACGCTGGCGGTTTCCGAGCTCGGCCAGTCCGCGCGCATCGCGGCCCAGAGGTCGTAGGTCTGGTAGCAGACGCTTTCCAGCGCGGCATGGGCGAGCTCGGCGGGGCCGGTGTTGCGGGTGAGGCCGAACAGCGCGCCGCGCACGCGCGGATTCCAATAGGGCGCGCCCATGCCGACGAAGGCCGGGACGAGATAGACGCTCTGCATGGAATCGGACTGGTCGGCGAGAGGTCCGGTCTCGGCGGCGTGCTTGATGATGCCGAGGCCGTCGCGCAGCCATTGCACCGCCGATCCTGCCACGAAGATCGAGCCTTCCAGCGCGTAGGTGCGCTTGCCGTCGAGCTGATAGGCGACGGTGGTGAGCAGCTTGTTCTTCGACACGACCGGCGTGGTGCCGGTGTTGAGCAACGCGAAGCAGCCGGTGCCGTAGGTGGACTTCATCATGCCCGGGCGGAAGCAGGCCTGGCCGATGGTGGCGGCCTGCTGGTCGCCGGCGATGCCGGAGATGGCGATCGGGCCGCCGAACAGGTCGGGCGTGCTCTCGCCGAAGCGCGCGGAGGAATCCTTCACCTCGGGCAGCATCGAGCGCGGCACGCCGATGATCTCCAGCAGCTCGTCGTCCCACTGGCCGGTGTGGATGTTGAACAGCAGCGTGCGCGAGGCATTGGTGGCGTCGGTGGCGTGCACCTTGCCGCCGGTGAGGCGCCAGAGCAGGTAGCAATCGACGGTGCCGAACATCAATTCGCCGCGCGCGGCGCGCGCGCGGGCGCCGGGCACGTGGTCGAGGATCCATGCGACTTTCGTTCCGGAGAAATAGGGATCGATGATCAGGCCGGTCTTCTGCGAGATCACGGGCTCGCGGCCGTCGGCTTTCAGCCTGGCGCAGATGTCGGCGGTGCGGCGGTCCTGCCAGACGATGGCGCGGTGCACGGCCTGGCCGGTGGCGCGGTCCCACACCACGGTGGTCTCGCGCTGATTGGTGATGCCGATCGCGGCGATGTCCTTTGCGCCGATGCCGGCCTGCGCGATGGCCTCCCGGCAGACCATCACGGTCGAGGTCCAGATGTCCTCGGGCTCGTGCTCGACCCAGCCCGAAGCGGGGAAATGCTGCGGGAACTCGGCTTGCGCCTTCGCCGCGATGGAAATGTCGCCGCGAAACACGATGGCGCGCGAGGAGGTGGTGCCCTGGTCGATGGCGAGGACGAAAGACATGGCAGGGTCCCTTGGCGTGTTTCCGGAAAGGTCGTTATGTCGGGCAGAGAAAACGGGATTGCGTTCGACAGGTCAAGGCGGACTGCCTCTTAACCCTCCCCGGAGGGGGAGGGTCGGCTCGCATGGAGCGCTGATCTTCCCCCGATAAAGTGGACGGGTTAAGCGGCTTTTAGCTCCATCTCGATCGGGGGGATATATCCGAGTGCGGAATGGAGCCTTGTCCGGTTATAGAATCCTT
>NZ_LMQJ01000025.1:0-67271 GCF_001424605.1 Bradyrhizobium sp. Leaf396 | reverse complement strand
AAGGATTCTATAACCGGACAAGGCTCCATTCCGCACTCGGATATATCCCCCCGATCGAGATGGAGCTAAAAGCCGCTTAACCCGTCCACTTTATCGGGGGAAGATCATTCGGATTTGCATGGCCGGCCTCTTAGATTAGGTCGGCGAGCACGAGCACTGATACGAAGGTGTTACCGCCACACGCTTCGCAGTATCCCTGGTCCTGGTCGGGCTCTATCCTTGCCGTGTGGTCGCATCTTTCCGTCATGCAGATGGCAGGACGCACGGCGTCGGTGATTTCTGCGATGAGCAGATCATCGAGGCTATCGAATCCCTCAACGTCACAAAGTTTCACCGGCTTTATAGCCTCGTAGAATGAGCAATGGTGGACGTCTCGTTTCTCCTCACTGCCGACCGCCCGAGATATCAAAGCGGAGCTACTGCGCGCATGGCTCGCGCAGCTGCAGAATAACTCCGCCTCGCTACCGACCCGGAATCCGGAGAAGGTACAGGCCCGACCGCAATATTGCCTTGGGGTCGTGAAAGAAGGAGGCGTGAGATTGTGGCAAATTGACAAGGCCTATTGGCGCCCTCTCCTGGAACGGCCTAGGGAAAATGTCATGTGGCTCGATCGCCACCTCCTTCCTCCGCATCTCACTCACAAGTGTCAGTGTTGCCATAGGATCAATGGATTGTCGTCAACGGACGGCTCGTCGTTTGGACGCGAGATGGAAACAAGCGATGGTGGTTCTGCTCAGAGCTGTGCGCGACGATTGGCAAGCCACCGCTTCCAACCGAACGCCAAATCCACACCCATCTCCGCAATCAGCAAAATAGGCGGCGTCTGATAGGCGTGCGGATCAAGCGTGACGGCGTTGACGGCGTTCCATCGATCATTAGCTTGAGATAAATGCGGTAATTCGGCAGCTGCAGAAGACCAATCTCGTCGAACCTCCCATGAAATTCGCGAGCAAGGTATGGCGCGTCCTTATTGCCTACTCGGAAGGCGATAGTGGCTGCCGCATTGCCCAGAACCGCATAGCGCACGTGCGGTTCAAGCTGGTGTAGATAAGCGTCGGCCCGCTACCCTTCTCGGCTTGACATAGGTCAAGGTAGTCAAGTCCGCGCTCCTTATTTAGGAGATACGAGGCGCAGCGATGACCCGCGACCAACTATATTTAATTTGTCTATTGTCTGGTTTTCTTCTTCTCGCGGCGGGCGCGTCGTACGTCATTGTTCTTGCGTGATGCTCACCAAGGGCGTCGATTTTAGTCCCGGGCGTTCTCGTTGGTCGCTGGTTTGAGCGATTGACTGTGCGTCCATCTATCCAGCTCGGGCGAGCGCAGAGGATCGATCTTGTCGCAATCGAGACGCGTTGGTTCGATTGGCGCTTCCCCATCCGGCGCAAGCAACCAATCATCGCCTTACCGCACTTCGGATGGCAAATAATCTCAAAGCCAGAGTTGCCGCAGCGCCGTCATCGCCAACAATCTTACCACACGGCTCGACGGCGTGCGTCCTGGCGCGCTCTATGCCCGGGTGCTGTTTCTCTTTCTCGGAGTTCCCGGCATCGTCCTTGCTCTCCTGGTTACGCTTGCGGCCACGGCGTCCGGCTCTGATCGCCGCCGCCAGGAGCAGGCATTGCTCCGGATACGTGGGGCGTCCTTGTTGCAGGTTGGTCTTAGCCGAGACCGAAGCCGCAGCGGTCGGACTGCTGGCGATTGTGCTCTCGCAAGCCTTGGTCTCGCAATAACGTGGTTCGCGACGAGCGCCTCGCACTGCTGGTCGACCATGAGGCGACCGAGCGCGAGAACAAGCGGCTGGTCGCTCGGATTGCGGTTCGCCAGCCTCCGGCAGAACGCCGTCGCCAGGATATCGACGTGAAGGCACCGCGTGGCTCGACAAGCCGCTGTTCCAAAAACTCGTCGCCGACGAGTGGATCGACAGGCATCAGAATCTGCTCATCATCGGCCCGACCGGCGACGGCAAGAGCTGAATTGCTTGCGCCTTGGGCAGCAAGGTCTGCCGAGACAACCGCTCCGTGCTCTATCAACTGCTGCTTCGGCTGTTCGAGGCGCTCACCCTCGCGCGGGGCGACGGCCGCCATGTTCGCCTCCTCAGGACCTGGCGCGCGTCGAGCTTCTGGTCCTCGACGACTGGGGACTTGCCCCGATGACTGCCGAGCAGCAACGCGACCTGTTGGAGATGACGGAGGATCGCCATAGCCGCGGCTCGACGGTCGTGACAAGCCAGCTCCCGGTCGAGCATTGGCACGAACTCATCGGCAACCCAACCATTGCCGACGCTATCCTCGATCGCCTCGTGCACAACGCCCACAGGCTCACAAGGGCGAGTGCCTACGCAAAGCCGCCGCCAAACGTCAGACGCTTGACGACGAGCCCGCCAACTGACCTGATGACGTCGTCGGAGACGGTCGGGATCATCGCAATCCTTGGCCGGCTTCAATCGGTACAGGCGGCCGACTTGGCTCGGAATCCACGGCCCACTCGTCGGAATGCGCTGGCTGGGGCTTGACTCCGATGAGCCGGAGCGAAGTCTTGCGGCTCCGTATCGAGTGGTGCAATACTCTTGCGGCTGTCCTCCCGCCCACAGTGCGAACAGCGCTGGGCGATCTGGTGCTGCAGCACCTTGGCGATCTTGATGCATTGCAGCAAAGGAAGCTGTCGCGCAACCCGATAGCGGACGGGCTTCAACAGCCTGTCCTGATGAGCGGCGTTGCCAACAAGCGTCAATCCAGCCCCCACTTCGAATGTCCACTATTGCTTGTCAATGAAGGTGCAGAACAGCGAGCCGCAGGGGCTTTAATCCTCCAGTTCCAACTTAGCCGGCGTCTTCCCTCGCAAAATGCAGAGACGATGTGAGAGTAGCGTGTGAACGTCGCCCCAGGCTTTGGAGCTCCTGCCGAGAAGCACGTTATGGATAGAGCGCCGCTCATTGACCTCCGAGGCTGTGTCGCGAGCACGCTCAAGCCTCCTAGGGGGCTCAAAGAAATCTTGATGTTGGTGAGGCTGTACGGTGTCGCTCTCTCAGAGGAGAGATACTGGGCGTCTCCTCTCCGGGTAAAGGGTCGGAAGCGCGAGTAAACGACCATCTTTTAGTGCCTGCTCCTAGTCTAGGCAATACAAAGAGGAGGAGCACGCTTAAGAAAATCCGGATGGGACTGGATCCGTTGACTTGGATCAACTCCCCTGCGTCGCCATCGACCAATGGTCGGGGCATGAATCGGTCAGAACAGATTTTTCATTCGAAGCCGGACAAGATGCCAAAGTCCGCATCAAAGCCCATAGCGGGGCGGCAGGACGAGGCGCTCTGGATCTTTGAGGAGTATGCGAACGATCTCCGTCAGATCGTCGCGAAGCGCCTTCATTGAGGGATGGGTGGCGCTCGCGCTGGGAATTCCGGCTTGGGACTGCACAGGATCTGTCCCCTGGAGGACCAGAACACCTTTGGGTGTCGAGTTGAGACCGCGCGGTGAATGGTTCTCAGCGTCAGTCCAAGATAATCACCGATGTCCCGGCGACGCATCGGCAGCCAGCATGCCCCGGGTCAGCCGGCCGGCGATCCCATTCCAGTAGGAACGCAGCCACTCCTCGTTGCCGACCGGGCTCAGCACGTGATCTTCGGGATCGAGCTCGGTCGGTGTCTGCGGACGACGTGGACGCTGTCGCGATCTTAATTGGCACGCGCTCACCAGAAGCACTATTTTGTCTCCATGCTTCTGCCGTCACACGAGGTTCGAGCCGGGCTCCATGCCTTATACGTCGCCAGGCACATGGAACGATTGGGCGCCGCCCGTCCAATAGCAAGCTTGTAGGTCCGGACGGAGCCCGAACGACCTGTATACCTATCGACCCCTTCGCTTCCCAAGGATATCTCCTCGTCGCTTCCATAGAAGAAACTCGCCGGCGGTCAGAGTCGCGATGGCGGCGAATTGATCGGAAACGCGCTGTGCCGAGGCTGGATTATGGCGGAGAAGCGAGGTTGACGTTGAGGGAGTCGGCGAGCATGGGATTCTCTGCCAGGATCCCAATGCGTCGAAAACTGTGGGAAATCGGCGTTTCCGGACTACTACCGCGGTGGGTTGCGTGTACCGGCACCCGGCTCACACCGGATTGCTCCAGGTGGTAAACGCTTTCCACCGCCGTCGCGTTGACGTCGCGCGGGCGCTGCCGGATTGTTCGCGAAAGACCGGTTCCCTCGGTCGGCATGGGCTCCGCCCTCGACGAGATCGTAACCGAACCATTTTCCGGTTCGTCACTTTGCCGGCCAGTGCGCCGGTCCCTGTCGGCGGCCGACTCACCCGTGCGCGTCTTCCCAGATCCGCCGGATGATCCCCAGCACGCTCCTGCTCACATGGAGATTGCGGAAGTGACCCACCTGCCGCGAGGCCTTTGAAGCCGGTCGCTTCGGATCGTAGGTGAATGCATCCTCGTTCCTCCCCTGCGCACGCGAGGTGCCCAGACCTATCGCGCACACCTGGAGGTGGCCAGGAGGCACTTTGGTCAATTCGCGCTCCACGCCCGTCGTCGTGACCAGTTGTCCATAGAACTCGAGCTCTCCCTCGATCGCCGCTCGACGCAGCCTTTCGAGGAGCGCGAGCGCTTCTCCATTTCCTTTGATTAAGCCGATCTTATCTGCCCAAGTGACCATCATCAGCAACGGGTACGGACCGAAGAACGGCCTCAATCGGCGTTGAATGTGTAGGCGCAGGGAGGAGCCTGCGGCGGCGGCCATCGCCCACCCGGGAACTCCCGAAAAGATCGCCTCGCCACGACAAGCGGCCGACGTATTAACATCGAGAAGCGCGAGTCCGGCGCCAGCTCCGATGAGACAAAGCCAAACAGTCATACGATCCGGAAACGCACCGCGGTCAGGAACGGCGAAACGTGTCGGGTCGCGGGGCGCTCCCGCGGAACGCTCGCACCGAATGGGAGAATTGTCGCTTGAAGTCGCCGCGTCGGAGCATCGGCTCGCCGCCGGAGATGTTCGTGGCATTCGCTTTTCCGGTCGATAGTGTGGGGTCGCCGAGCTTGCACCGCATAGGGCGTCGGTGAACCGCAAGCGACCGCAATTCCGATATCATGTCGCCGCCGGGGTGTGCGATCCATATGTCTCCAAGGGCGGACTCCGGTGATCAGCTATGCCACTCGCTGTAATTTTTCGCCGAGCTCAGCGTCTGTAGAAAGCTGGTTGTATGCCCGCGCCATCGCGTCGCCTGGCGACCGTCGCGCGCGAGCAGCGGTGTAAACGACACGGGCGAAGCGTTCCTTGACACGAGGCAGGATCGCCCGTTCGATGTCCGCACAAGGCGAATGACATCCCCTGATGCCGGTTGGCTCAATTGCTGATCGAAAGGGCTGGAAACGAGATGACCGGGATAGTTGGCCGAGTGGGCACGGGATCGGACGTCAGCCATATTCGCGCGGTCTTGAAGGAAATCTTCGAGAATGCTGCGATCCGGAGCAATGCCGAGATGCTGATCGACGGCAGCGACATTCGAAGCCGCGAAGCGGCAATCCGTTTCAAGATGTTGATCGGCACGATCGATATCACAGACGCCGATCTCGTTGCGGCCTTTCATGAGCTTTGGGTCGGACGTGAGATGAACGCGCCCATCTCCAGCTTCTGACCAAGGTGGGATACGAGTTCTGGCCGCAGAACGCGGCAGAGTTCCTTTCCCGGTTCATTGCCGAGCGTGCCGGTAGCATTCGAAGCCTCGACTTCGGCTGAGCCCCATCGCCTCCAGATTTATCCACGGAATGCGGAGAAGCCGTCCAGCCAGACCAGCCGATCCGGCGAGCAAATCGTCGCTTGGGGCATTGGGCAGCAATCCTCATTGAAGTGGCATAAGTTCACGAAGCCTCCCTAGGGATCCGGTCCAGCCTCGCGATTGCGCGTCGCACCGGGTCGACCGGCGGCAGTGGGGCCACAGCTCACGTTCGCGGCGCTGCGAATTCGGCCTTCACGCGGCCGCTGCGGAGCGATGCAGGCCGCTATAGACGGTATTGGAATCATCGCCGCGAACCGAAGGCGCGCGACCTCTCATGAGCTACTTCCCGGACCTACCGCAACGGCCCGTCTCCAGAACTCCATTCGTCCGATCAAGAAGCCGCAATTTGCCTTCGACGGGTCCGACCGATGGGGCGCGGAATCCGCGTCCAACACGCAAAACGTCTCGCTTCCGACCTTTCGACCGTCTTGCCAAAAATTCGAAGACCCACTCACCGGCTACGATCTCCTACGTGTGGTCAAAGATGAACTCGCGGTAGGCCTGAGCGCCGATCGTGCCGCGAATGGTATACTCCACGCGCGCGCAGGCGGGAGCGCCCTCGATCAGATACCGCAGCCCGAATCGTAGTGACTTGCGCGCAGGAATGGTGGTCGTGCTCTGAACGAGAGAGGCGTTCCGGACGTTTGCGACCGCGCCAAGGCTACTTTGAGCGATCGGCCGGTTTCCGGTGCTGGCATTAAAAATTCCCCGCTCGAGTACCCGAACCAGCTCGACCTGAAATTCATCCGAACAGGACCGCTCCAGCGGCGCACAAGATGCGAGGTAGGACCAGTGCGAACTTGTCCGAACGTCGGCGCATGTTCCATGTCCTTCGGTGAACCGACCTTCGGCTGGGGCCTAGGGCGCGCAATGCTTGAGCCTCCTACGAGAAGCTTTGCTTCCGAGACCGAGACGGTCCTTCGCGTGGGTCGGCGACCTTTCCGCGGAACTTGCCGCCCGGCCGATGGTTACGATGCGGCGCCGCTCTCTTTCGAAGGCAGCCGCTCAATTTCCAACCGCAGTACCAGCGCGTTCAGGAAATCGCGGTATGCGAGGAAAAGCGAACGAGCGATAGAGATTCTCGCGCGAGAGAGTCGTCGCTCGCGCCAGTTCCGAAACATTGTCATGAGAGCGTACGGCTTGCGCCAACGCTTCGATGGCCAGGTCCAAATCGTCGCCTCTGAATGCCGCCGCGAGCGACCGAGCCGTCGTCTTCGGGACCAGCCGAGATGCCTCCGGGGAGGTATGGCTCGATCTTCACGATCAGACGCAATCCCAAAACGCGTAGCACTCTGACCATCGTGTCCAACGCGGGTCCGCTCTCGCAGCGAAAGGCGCAGTACACAGTCGTTCTGTCTACCTTCGCAGCTCGAGCAACCTTGGCGATCCCGCCTGCGACCACCGCCGCGTCGACCGCCCTGCAGATCGAGCGCAAATCACTCGTCGCGAACGCCGCAGCGAGAGCGGCTTGGTTGGTCCGCTTGGACGATGCTGTCAAAGGCATCGGGGTCAACATGTACATGCTCACAATGGGCGCGCCAACCTCCGTCGCCGCCATCGGGTTGGTCAGGAAGGTATCGGCGAGCCGATCCAATGTCGCTCGCCCAATGCACATTGCTGGCCGCGGGCACGGACAAGGAGTAGCTCCACGGGCGTCTTGTATGCGGAGAGATTTGCTTGCAGTCCCCCGAACATCGAGTCAGGAAATCCTAAGAACGCCGCCGGCCTTCCTAGATCGTCGTATCCCAACTCCGTGAGCACCCATCAGATGCGCCTTCCATATTCAAAGCTTCCCGACCTGTCTATCGACGTCCTGTAGCCGAACCAGAAGGACCTTTTCGATATCACATCGGCGTCGGCGCACGGCAAGCATCTGCAGCGATCGGGTGTGGATACTGGTATGCGCAAGCCGCTGTAATAACCTGCCTTTTCGCCGTCGATATTCAGATGGATAGCGGTGCGCAGCCGCCATCGCCTCGTTCACCCGATGGATTTTATGGCGACGGCGAGATAGAAGCGACATCGAACATTCTCCTTGCGGTCGTCGATGACAAACAGCAGCTGCTCCGGCTCGCCGCCGCACCTTGGATCGTGCCGGCCCTCTTGTGCAAACTCGGCCGGTCCGATGCCTGATCAGGCGATGATGGTCCAGTTGTCGCTCACTGGATTCGCATGGACCAAGTCCTGCTCGTTCTCGGGGAACAGCAGCGCGGACCCTTCCGATGTGATCGAGGGATCCGGCACGAAGGCGCCGCCTTCCACGCTGTCGAACATGAAGTCGTCCTGCGCCAGCTGATCTTTCTGAATCCCCTCGAGCAGAATGGATCCGGATCCCCAGCTCACCAGAACGCCTTGGAGCGTATCGTTCACGCTCACCTGATTCGGCAGGATGTCCTCGAACGCGATGTGGTCGAACGCACCCGGGCCCGGAGTGAATCCGCCGACGATGACGTCGTTTCCGCTCGTCGGCGTGACCACGAAGGCGTCCGCACCGGGCCCGCCGTCCAAGATGTCGTCGCCCGGACCTCCGTCGAGCATATCGTGCCCGGCTCCGGCGCTCAGCCTGTCGCTGCCGTTCCCGCCCATCAGCATATCGGCATCCTTTCCGCCGAACAGCTGATCATTTCCGTCGCCGCCGCGAAGGTCGTTTTCGCCGTTGCCGCCGTACAAGGCATCGTTTCCGGCGTCTCCGGCGAGATGATCGGCCCCTGCACCTCCAGAGAGGCGGTCGTTGCCACCTCCGCCGAAATAGAAGTCGCGATCCGCTGTTGCCTGGAATACGTCGTCTGCGGACGTGCCGGTCTTCAGATTGACGTCGTCGAATTGAAACGTCTCCGTCGCGGCCTGCGAACCGTGAGAAGACCACCAAAATGCGTTTGAAGACGCCGCGACCGATGCGCTTTCAGGAACACCGACGGGAAGAAGCTCCTTGCTGTCGGCAAACATGAAGTCATCTTGGGCGAGCTCGCTTTTCGCGACACCTTCGAGTAAGACCGAACTCGTTCCCCGGTTCCAGCTGATCAGGACGCCGTCCGGGGTGTCCTGGAACGAGAGCTCGTTCGGGCTGATGTCCTGAAGAGCCAGGTGATCGAACATACCGGGCCCTGCCCGGAAATCCTTGATGACATCGTGTCCGCTTTCGGGTTCGACCACGAAGGCGTCCGCACCGGGCCCACCCACGAGAATGTCGTTGCCAGGCCCTCCTTCGAGATCGCCGTGTCCCGCTCCCTCGTTCAGGTAGTCGTTGCCGGTGCCACCCACCAGCATGTCGTCGGCATCGCCGCCGGCAAGGACGTCGTTTCCTGCGCCCCCGTCCAGATGATCAGCTCCCGATCCGCCGGACAAACGATCGTTTCCAATTCCGCCGATCAGATCGTCGTCGGCCGGCCCGCCGGTGAGACGATCATTTCCTCCTCTGCCGAATGCGACGTCCATGCCGTCAGAGCCGGGGTAGCCGTTGTTCGCCCTATCGCCCATGAAGAAGAAGTAGTCGCCGAATCCGAATGGAGAAATACTTCCGTGCGGAGAACCTGAATGGTCTTGCTTGTGCATCGCTCGCTCCCGATTGAAAGGTGGTCGGTTTGATCGCCCACCCGCGCGCTAATCTCTCGCCTTTCCCTGCGTTCCTAGATCGCTCGGAAAAATGCTGGATTGCGACCGCGTAATATTCCGAACCCTGCCCCGTCTATCTCGCAGACGGCGCGCTGCATTCTCTCCCCCTTTAGCTGCAGGCCCGTTCGTGACTCCAGGGAGAATAGAGTATGCGCGCGCTTCTCACGGTGGTTCTTGCGTTGGCTGCCTTGGCCCATGCTCACGCTCAAGACAACATCAAGAGAGCCGATTCGTGCCGTTACGAGCTGAAGGATGGGCATACCTACGCAGTGCCTGCGGGGGAGACCCTTTGCTGGCGCGTCCCACCGCCCTTTTCCCAGGACGAATACACGGTTCTTCGTTGTGATCCACCGTTTCGGGAAATTGTCCGGGTGCGACGTGGCGATCATCGACTGCGACCGATACGAAGAACGGCAGTAAATCTCGATCGGATACTGCAATGATTTTAATCGGGTTGCGGCCCTAGTTTCCGGATCGATCTAGAGACGGCTGCTGGCGACTCGAGTGGAATTCTGATGTGTAGGCTCGCGTCGATCATGCGGGTCAGCGTCACCGACCACAGCCGCCCAGCCTCAAACGGTTGACCGAGCGGTTTGTATCACCTCGCGTTGAGTCGCGGTGCACCGCAGCCGCGATCATTCCATGGCGGTTCTGTTGCTTGGATGGCTTAACGGGCAGGCCCAAACAGCCTGATTTCGGGTTGTCCCCTGGCGGCACCAGCGTCGTCACGCTCTACAAGCGGCATTGACATCCGCAGGGGTCGTTCAGTCAACCGTAGGGTGCAGCTTTACGCCTGCGCGCGTGGAGCATCTCCTCCCAGCGGCGCGTCGAACGAAGGCCAAGCTTATAGCTAACCCCTCCCCCTCTGGAGACGAGAGAGACAACCATTCGCGAAGCTGGGTTGGCCGGCCATGATTCACATAAACGAAGCCAACAAGAAGTAATATTTTGGCGGCAATACGTCTATTAAAAGGATTGTCTTGCAGAGGTCTTGGCCATATGGCTCGCGGTGAGTTGACAGTGAAGGCGGAGATCGCTCGTCGTTTTCGAAGTCCGCCTGCTGCATCGTCGGAGGGCCGCTGGATTGGCCGGGTTGCGCTCGGGCGCACGTTGTGACGCGGCCAGGGATGATGGCGAATCCCCTTTCCAGCATGGCGGAAAGCCCAGCACCGTGCAAATGAAGGCGTCCGGCAAGAGGAAGCAGGACACCATTCAGCGCTTCGCCTGGGAGATCAATTCGATCAGCGTGCACCTGCAGGAAATCCATTATCTTTGGGCGAAGTCGCTCAGCATCAGCGTCCCGCAATGGAGGATGATTGCAGCCTTGTATGACCTCGACCGCGGTGCCGGGGTGCCAGTCAACGCAGTTTCCAAAATGCTGCATGTTGATCCGTCATTTGTCACGACCCAATCGAAACTGCTCGAGAAAAGGGGATTCGTGCAGCGAAAGCCTTCGCCAGAAGACCGTCGGATAGTGCGGATGTCGCTGACGGACATGACCCGCAAGCATTTAGCAACTTTGGCGCTTCGGCAGGAACGCCTGAACGAGTATATCTCCGCTGAATTCGGTGCGCGCAAGCTGGATGATCTGATCGACGACCTCGCCGCCCTTAAGAGGCGATTGGAAAGGGCCTGCGTGAAATTCGCCGCTGATCTTTAGATCCATCGGGCAACCGCCTGTGATGTGATTTCTAGGCGCGCGTGAGCGGCGGCGGCTTCGACGCACCGCTCAAAGCTCCTCCTCACCCAGGCCTGGTACCTTGGGCAAATCCCATGTGTGATCCAGATACAATGTCCCGGGGGCCTCGCCGAACACGCCGACGACACGCCAGCACCTCAGTCGTGACCTTCATTTGCCTCCTCGATGGAGATCACCCACCGTAGCATCGCGGCGCCGCCGGAATGATCATCAATGCAGACTTGGACGAACTCCCAACCAGCGCCGGGGCTCCTGTTCGGAGTACTGGGGTCGCTGGTGATACGGGTCCTACAGGCTGGAAACGCCCGTGCTTCTTGATGTCGATTTGGGGATGATCTCGCTTGGGCGCTCCCGTTCATGGCGGCTCCGGCTCGGCCGGGCTAACGTCCCGTATCCGGTTCAATTCCAGGCGGCGAATGACGGGGCTGACGGTGGCGGGTGACACCTCGACCTCGGCCGCGATCTGCTTCCTGGTGTGGCGCTGCCGGCGTAAGGCCTCGATGGCGATGCACGTGGCTGGCGGGGTTTGGCTCGGCGATGAATGAGGTCGCGACCCTCGGTCGAGCACCCATTCACACCTTCTGCGCCGAGCCGCTGGACCATTTGGCAACCGTTTTGGCCGTCATATTGAACAGCTAAGCCGCACTCGCCAGTCGTGGTCGAGTAGCTCAGCCATTCGGCTTTCGCCCTCACAGATCCGGGCAGGCGGCTTTCCCGCATCCGATTCTTCCTGAGGGTAACCCGCGACATGTCCGCGCCTGCGCCCAGTGCGAGTGATGCGTGGAGTTGGCAGCCGGAAGCGTTCCGTCAGGGTCTCGAACTCCGGCCAGCTCATGCGTCAGCTCTTCTGGCTGCGCCGTCTCAGACAACGCGATGGCCGGCGCGAGGTTCTCGGCACGGATATTGGTCCGAGACGTTCTGGACGGCGTTCCTACGCAAGCGCGGCCTGCGCTGCGTCAAGCTCGTCGTCTCTGACGCGCATGAAGGGATCAAGGCTACGGTCGCAAAGGTTCTCAAGGCCTCCTGTCAGCGCTGCCCCCTGCACTTATGCGCGACGCTCTGGCGCATGCCGGCAAGAGTGGGCGGCGCGTCGTCGCCGCCTTCATCGCCACCGCCTATACCCAGGACGACACCGACGCGGCACGGACGCAATGGCGGCGCATCGCCGATCAGCTGCGCCCCAAAGTGCCCAAGCTCGCGGTCTTCCTCGATGAGGCCGAGACCGACGCGCTGGGCTACATGAGCTTTCCCGCCGCGCATCGGGCCAAACTGTACTCGACCAATCCGCTCGAACGCCTCAACGGTCAGGTCAAGCGGCGAACCGAAGCGGTCGGCATCTCCCCAACGAAGACGCCATCACCCGCTTGGTCGGCGCCATCCTGCTCGAGCAGAACGACGAGTGGGCCGTTCAGCGCGGTCGCGACATGACGCAGGAAACCATCGCCCGTTGGGCGATGATCCCGCCGTCAGCTTCCCGGCAGTCGCCAGCCGACCGATCCGGCCAATGCCAGCGAATGCGGTGACCCGCGCTCAGCTACATCACGCCAAGGGACACGACCCGCTCGGTTTCTTCTTCCGAATCCACCTGCGAAGAAGACCTGAATGCTTGATGCATATCAAACGATCCATACCAAATTCTGTTCAGCATCGGGCGCGACCTGGAAGCGCTGGCGTTCAAAACGAAACGAGCTTGGCGTTGCACCCGTAATAATTTGACGAGGTAGACGTCTATGTATTGGGAGCATCTGCGGGGATCGCATGCGCGTCACAGTCAACAGTTCGCGAAAGCGGATTTTGTTCGTTAGTTCCGAGTTCGGCGACTATGCAAAAGTTGGGGGGCTCGGGGACGTTTCCGCCGCTCTACCACGTGCTCTCAAGCGATTTCACGACGTCAGGGTGCTCGTTCCTGGCTACAGCGAGCTGCTCCAAGCGGCTCCGCAGCTGCGGATCGTTGGACGACTTGACGCTTTCGCCGGCCTTCCTTACTGCGAAATCGGCCAGTTCGAGACGATCGATGGCCTGACGGTATATGCACTTGTCTGTCCCAGCCTCTACGAACGCGATGGAACGCCTTACTGCGATCCAAGTGGTGCAGATTGGAAAGACAACGACATCCGGTTCGGGCGCCTCGCGTCGGCGGCCGCCGAGATCGCTATTGGCGGCGCCGATCCGGGATGGCGTCCCGATCTCATCCATGTGAACGACTGGACCTCGGCGCTTGCGCCGGCCTACCTCGCTTGGCGCGGGTGCTCCATTCCAAGCATCTTGACGATCCATAATGCCGCCTATGCCGGCGTCTTCGATCGGGAACGACTGGGACCACTCGGCGTGCCGGAGAGCGCCTTTACGGTCGACGGCATGGAATTCTATGGCCGGGCGTCCTTTCTGAAGGCTGGGATTTCCTATTGCTCGCACGTGACGACCGTGAGCTCCACTTATGCGGACGAGATCACGAGACCAGAGTTCGGTTGCGGTCTCGACGGCGTTCTGAGGCTCAAAGCCGAGGACGGTCGGCTTACCGGCATCGTCAATGGGATCGACCGGAGCTGGGACCCCCGACGCGATCCGCACCTGGATAGACCTTTCGAAATCGGCGATTGGGGTAGCCGACAGGCGAACGCCAAGGCCCTGCGCAAGGCATTCGGTCTGGCCGTTTCTGAAGGACCGTTGTTCGCCGTCATCTCCCGGCTCGTTCATCAGAAGGGCGTCGATCTCACGATCCAGGCCACGGAGAGCATCGTCCGGCAGGGCGGACAGATCGTCGTCGCAGGTCGCGGAGATCCGGGTCTGGAATCCGAACTCGCGAAGCTTGCCGTGAAGTACCGCGGCAAGGTGGGCGTCAAAATCGGTTATGAAGACGGGCTGGCCCGCCGCATGTATGCCGGAAGCGATTTCCTACTGATGCCGTCGCGATTCGAGCCTTGCGGCCTCACGCAGATGTACGCGCAGCGCTTCGGGTCGCTTCCGATCGCCCATCAAACCGGAGGTTTGGCCGACACCATCCAGGACGGCGTGACCGGTTTTCTCTTTCAGGACGCGTCGTTGGCGCCGATGCTCAACGCGATCTATCGGTCCTTCGACGTGTTCAGCTCAGCCAGGCGACTCGGCGCCATGCGGCGGGCAGCCATGAAGCGACATTTCGGCTGGCAACGATCAGCGAAGAAATACACCGAAGTCTACGAGCATGCCGCGCGCAGCCACTGAAGGCCGTGGCTCGGGACGATAGCGAGGGGGATCGCATGAGACGGGAATTCCGGGATACGTTATTGCCGATCACGGTCGCCGTCTGGCTGGCGTGTTCGATTGCAGCTCCGGCCTACGCAGGTGCGTACGATCTCGTGCTCGAGCGGCATGCGGTCAACATCACGGGGCGCAACACCGAGGCACTTCTGATCAACGGACAGCTGCCTGGCCCCGTTCTCCGGTTCAGGGAAGGCGAGAGCGTGGTGATCAACGTGACCAACCGCCTCGACGAAAACGCCTCCATCCATTGGCACGGTTTGATCGTCCCGCCCGAGATGGACGGGGTGCCCGGTATCTCCCCAGGCTATGGCGACGGCATACCGCCGGGCCAGACCTTCACCTATCGTTTCAAGTTAAAGCAATCCGGCACCTACTGGTATCACAGTCATTCTTCCGGAGAGCAGGAGCAGTTGGGCATCTACGGTCCTATGATCGTCGAACCTCGCGACCACGAGCCGTTTAGGTACGACCGCGACTACATCATCATGCTGTCGGACTGGAGCGACGACGCGAAAAGCGTCATCAAGAACCTGAAGGCCGACAGCAGCTGGTACAATTTCAACAGGCGCACGCTGGTGAGCCTCTTCCAGGAGCTGAACAAGGCGCCTTCCGAGGAGGCTCGCCGGGCCATCATCAACGACCGTATCGCGTGGTCGCTGATGCGGATGGACCCTACCGACATCTCGGACGTGTCGGCCTATACCTTCCTGGTCAACGGCCGGACACCGGAGCAGAACTTCACCGCTCTCTTTAGACCGGGCGAGCGCATCCGTCTGCGCTTCATCAACGGATCCGCGATGACGTATTTCGACGTGCGGATTCCCGGACTGAAGATGAGGGTCGTTCAGGCCGACGGCAACAACGTTCAGCCGGTCGTGGTGGATGAATTCCGGATCGCCAACGCCGAAACCTACGACGTGATCGTGCAGCCCACCGAAGACCGGGCCTACACGATCGTCGGAGAGTCGCTCGACCGCACGGGCTTCGCTCGCACCACGCTCGCGACCAGACCCCGAATGGTCGGCGAACTGCCGCCCCATCGCCTACGGCCCCTCGTTTCGATGGCGGAGATGGGCATGAATCTCGGCCCGAAGGGCGGCGACCGCGGAACTCCGCATCCGGAGCGGGACATGCCGGGCCATGTCGCGCCCGAGGATCCTGTCGCAATGGCGATCGGGATGGGCGACACGAGCGGAATGTCGGGCGAGGGCAGCTCCAAGATGCCCGGAATGCAACACGGCGGTGGGACGAAGCAGCCGATGTCCGGAATGTCGATGACGCCGAAACAGTCGAAGCAGCCGCCGAAACCGACCCCACGCAGCAAGAGCCCGGGCATGCCCGGAGTGGACCACGGAAAGATGCCCGGCATGAGCGACGCTCTCCCCGAGAGGTCGGATTCATTTGCCCAAATGCAACAGGCGCCAGGCCATACCGCCATGCCTGGAATGGGTGGTGGCCGCCGGTCCGCTCCGATCGTGCAGCCCGAGCGCGTTCAGGAAGGACCGCAGGCGTACGTCCTCCAAGGGGGCGAAGACATGGAGAGCGTTCCGCTGGCGGGCGGACATGGAGCGCCCGACCCGCTCCTGAACGATACGGGAGCACCTGTAGGCACAAAAGTCCTTTCGTATCGCGATCTCAGGGCGCTCCGCCCTTATCCCTACAAGCCGTACGACCGCATCGTCGAGATGCGCCTGACGGGCAACATGCAAAGATACTTCTGGTCGATCAACGGCCGAAAGTTCAGCGAAGCGGAGCCGATCGTGCTGCGATACGGCGAACGCGTCCGATTCCGCATCATCAACGAGACGATGATGAATCACCCGATGCACATACACGGGACATGGTTGCTGCCCGACGTCGGCAACGGCGCTCGCAATCCCAAGAAGCATACCGTCAACGTCAAGCCCGGCAGCACCGTAGATGTGGACGTGCCGGCCGACGCCGAGGGTCCTTGGGCATTCCATTGCCACCAGCTCTATCACATGGAAACCGGCATGATGCGCAAGATCGAAGTCGTCAGACAGACGGCTTCGGTTCGATAGGAGGCGAACATGACAGGGACCTCTCGCCTTGCGAGGCTCGCGATTTGCATTCTTGCAAGCGTTTGCCTGGGTACCGCTCGAGGCCAGACTGCGCCGCCCTATGTCGAGGAAACGCAATGGTGGAATCTGCGCAGGCCAGGGCCAGGGAACTTCCCCGATCAGCAGGCCTTCAGCGCCCTGCGCTTCGACAAGCTCGAATGGGTCGGCCCTGAGATGAGCAGGAGCGCGCGCTGGGACATGGAGACTTTCGTCGGAACCGACTACGACAAACTGTTCTTCAAGTCGGAAGGCCTCTACGACGGAAAGACCAGGACCACCGAGGAAGGCCAACTGCAAGTGCTCTACTCGCGACTGATCAGCTATTACTTCGACGCTCAGTTCGGCGTCCGGCAGGACTTCTCGAAGAAGTCGCATCGAACCTATGCGGTGATCGGCATCGAAGGGCTCGCACCCGGCTTCATCGAAATCGACGCCGCCGCGTACGTCAGTCAGAAAGGGGAAGTTTCGGCCCAGGTGACGGCATTCCACGACCTGCTGATCACGAATCGGCTGATCCTGCAACCGCGCATCGACGTCAAGTTTCAGATGCAGTCGGTACCCGACCTGGAGCTCGGTGCCGGCCTCACCGATTTCGAGCTAGGTGCGCGTTTGCGCTACGAGTTCACGCGCAACTTTGCGCCCTATGTCGGTGTGAATTGGGATCGCAAGGTCGGCCAGACGGCGACCATCGCCAAGAATAACAGGGAGTCCGTATCTGCCGTATCCTTTGTCGCGGGTGCGCGGCTGTTTTGGTAGCATCGGTGAGCGCATCTTGTTCGACCACCCGATCGGCCCCCTATCGAGATCAGCAGTCGCAGCTCGATTCGGCAGAGCTTTGCACTCGATCGCGGCGAGGGCTTGTTTCGAAACCTTCAACGAAGAGCTCCGGTGGCGGACGCCGTGATGGATGGGCGTGCCGCAGCGCTCGCAAGCAATCGGAGCGGGCTGATTTGTTGAGCCACAGTTTGAGGAACGCCGAATTGGCCCTGGCGCCGCCCCACGGGACAGCGCGGGAACTTGTTGAGCATCATCGGTCGGCACCCAATAAATGACAACGATCTCGCAATCGGTCGTATCCGAGAATATCGAAGCCGCACCAAGCATCGCACGCAACGCCGCGGTCGACCGCGCGCGCACATTCTTGATGCTGGTCGTGCTCCTGCATCACGCCATTATTCCGTATACTTATTTCGGCCATACCGACCCCGAGGGGTGGATCGGCTTCGACATGATGGTGCTCGCCAATGACAGCTTCTTCATGGCGATGTTCTTCTTTCTATCGGGGCTGTTTGTCTGGCCCAGCCTGGCTCACAAGAAGCCGGGGGTCTTTTTGTGCGATCGTTTGCTCCGGCTAGGACTTCCCTTCGCAATCGCTACTCTCACCATCATTCCGCTCGCCTATTACGCGATCGAACTGCGGCAGTCGCCGAACACCAATCTTGCCGTGTTCTGGTGGAAGATGGTCACGGTGGGTCCGTGGCCGAGCGGACCCGTCTGGTTTGTCTGGGTTTTGTTGGCGCTAGATCTTACCGCCTTCCTTTTCTATCGATTCACGCCTCTCCTCCTCGATCCAATCAACCGGATCTCGCTAAGCAGCCACTCGCGGCCGGCCATATTCTTCCTGTTCCTGCTTCTCGCCACCGCGCTCCTGTACGTTCCGGCACGGGTCTATTTCGGCGCGGGTCGTTGGTTCGAGTTCGGCCCCTTTTCGCTACAGGCGAGCCGCGTACTGCTCTATCCGACGTACTTCTTCGTCGGCGCGGGCGTGGGTATGGCGAATTTCGATCGCGGCCTGCTCGGTACGGATGGACATCTAGCCAAAAGCCGCTGGCATTGGGTGGTCGTCGCCCTGCTTTCCTATTGCCTGCTGTGGATGCTGATTTACGTCAAGCGCGAGATGCTCGGCAATCCGGTATGGCTGCCGAACTGGTATGAAGCGAGCTACGGATTGTTCTTTGTCGCCTTCAGCGCGGCCACTATGCTTGCCATTCTCGGCTATTTTCTGAGGTTCAACCGATCTGGCTTCACCCTGCTCGATACTATCCGAACAGATGGCTACGGCATGTTTCTAGTGCACTATCCGATCGCGCTCTGGATTCAATACTGGCTGTATGATTTCGACGCACCCGCCTTTACCAAAGCGCTGATAACGTTCGTGCTCACCGTTCTGTTCAGCTGGGGCGCGGCGGCGGCATTGCGTGCTATCCCGGGCGCTGCGCGGGTACTGTAGCCATCCCGCTTTCGATGCCTGGCCGCCCTGGTCGGAAGGGACTTTGGCCCGAGCCTCGAAGCGCGGCGCCCCGCCGTGTCGCAATGTTAGCGTTTCTTCGTCGCCGTTGATCTCGATGGAAGAGCTTGCCCGGCGTTTCGCCGATCGATGAGGCTGGCGCTACACGAAGCGAGTTGCTCGGGTACGCGGTCGCTGTCATGCTGATTTCACCTATCCGGGCGCTAATCGCCTTTGGTGCCGCCTCACACTCGCAAGACCACGGTAGGTGGGGCGGCGATGCTGCAGCTTACGCGGTGGTTTAGACAGAACCGCATTGAAGGGCATTCTTGAATCCGTTCGGTGGGCGCCGATTGCCAGTCCCGAAAGTCATTGACAAACCGTTTTCTGACGACGCGCCCGCGCGACGAAATGGATCATCATGAGATCGATAAGCTCCTTGTCGATCGGACAGGCGAGCCGAAACATCGGCAGTGGGACGCAAGCGTCAAGAGCTGGTCAGTTCGAGGGAAATACCGCCCCTGGGGCCACGGATCCGGCGGGAAGGCCGGCGCTGCGCAAATTGCCCGCGTTTGCCTGAAAGGAAGAGGCTTGATGCCACCGGAGAGGTAGCGATGTCGAAGGTAAGGTGCGAGATTATACGCTCTCGCTCGGCAGGCTCGGCGCGGATTATCGCACAGGCGATCTCGAGCACGATAAATAAGGGCGGCGACCGTTCTCACGGACGCTTCGCCGCACAATTTGAATCGCCCGCGCGACGTTCCGCTTTTCCGATGGATATTCCTACATGCGACGCGGTTTATACCGGATGCCGTTTGCGATCTGGAGCTCTCGAACGTAGCGCACAATCGCCGCAACCTGATCCTCACGGGCCTGCGGTTGCGGCGGCATATTGCCGTAACGCCAGTGATGTTGCCTTACGCCAAACTTGGCCGCTGCAAAGAAGGCGTGATCGGCGTGGTGTCCCGGATTGTAGATGTCGTGAACGAGCGGAGGCCCGGTATCCGTGCCCGAGGCACGGATACCATGACAAATCGCACAATTCGCTTCGTACAGAACCTTGCCCGTCGCGGCCAACGACGACAGTTCCGGCTCAGCGACCTCCGCGGAGAGCGATCGCGGTGCGGGTCCAGAGGAGAATGTCATCCAGAACAGAGCCGCTGCCGCGAACACTGCCACAGCGCCCAGGAAGAATCGGCCGTAGCCGCCACCGGTCGGGTACTTGCTTTTGTTCGAGTCCGCCATGAACTTCTCCACCTACGGGTCCAGAAAATCGACGAGCCATCGGCTTGCAGCGCAATTCGTCGGCGATCGCCGGCGGCTGGCTCGCGATCATGAAACCGCGATGACCGGACGCGCCGGTGCCGTACCTGGCAGCTTACGCGCCGCTATGAGACTGGCTCGCGGGGCGCAGGCGGCTCGATCGCAACCGAGAAATTTCGTCCGATCCACTCTCCGGTATTCCATCGGATCGTGAATTCCAGCTGCTGCCCGGCCTTCAGCCCGGCCGTATCGAGCCTCGCCGCGAAGAAGCCGAGACCCGTGTCCTTGGCCGGCACTTCATCCACCAGGCGCCAGCCATCTATCCCGACGCGAATGGCCGCCTCGTCCCTCGATGCGACGACCAGTTCCGCCCCCTCGCGGATGCTTCCGATCTGGGCGTGCGGCCACCAGAATGCGCTGCGGGCGAGAGGTCGAATGCCCTGATACCGATTCCAGACCAAGTGCGGCCGGTCGAACGGCTGGCCTAGTGCGCGCGACATCAGGAGCTTGACGAACTCGGCATGCGCCCAGGCCAAGGGCATCGCCGAGCCGGTCGGTCGCCCCGGAGCAAGACGACGTTGGGGAATGGGGGCGGCATCCCAGACCTGCTCGGGAATCATGCCGCCGGGACTGGCGCACGACGCCATGGTACGCAGGAAAGGCAGAGCGTCGCGGCCGGCGGTCAATTCGATATGTCCCCGCTCACCGGTCAGCAACGGCCAGGGTCGTCCGCAACCGGTCCCGTCGTAGGGACCACCGTTCTCGTGTTCACCGTAGCCATCCTCGTTGTAACGTCGCCATACCGCTCCAGCCGGAGTTTCCACCTTCAACAGACGATCGATCACGGCAATCGTGGACTGGATCAGCGGGTCCCGCGGCCGGCGCAAGCCGAACCGGACCAACTGGAGAAAGTCGGTGCTGACCTGCTCTCGGGCGGCGAGTTGGAGACCATCGGCCCGATTGCGGATCGCGACGGGTTGGTCCATGGCAGCTTGGCCCGATCGTAGCACGCTGGGAGGCGCCGTTCGGATGTAATGGCTTGCAGCGCCGGCCCGGCGACCGATTTCCGTGGCTCGCGCGGAGGTCCACCGTTCGACGTTTTCGTTCCAGAAATCGGCGAGCTCCAGTGCCCAATCGGCCGCCTTCATGTTCAGAAAGGCGCTGCCGGAGACGAGGGCCGCGATGCAGACCGCAAGCGTGAACGGATTGATACCCGCGTTTTCCTCCCACCGGTCCTGGTCGGTGGCGGGCCCTTGACGCGCTACGAAGGCAAGGGCCCGGCCCACCATGTCCGCGACTTCGGTGCCCGCCAATGCGTTTCGTTCGGCAAGCGCGGCAGCCAGAAGTACCGGAAGGGCGGCCTCATCGAGCTGGACGCCGCGCCAGAACGAGCGCCCGTCCAGCCATTGGTTCTGATTCCAGTGTCCATCGGCGTTCTGCGTGGCGATCAGGTAACGAAGCGTGTCGCGCGCCTCGGCTTCGCCGCCGATCGCAAGCAATGCGGTGGCGCATTGGACGAGGTCCCGCGGCCACACCAGAAAGTAGCCGCCGCGCTCTTCCCCGCAGTCCCCCCACGGCACGCTGAGGCTCGCCACCATGGCTCCCGGGTAAGTCTTGTCCAGATGGCTGCGCAGCACGGCTTTCGACACCGCGAGCTGGTTGCGGAGATCGGCCGGCACGGCAAGCACGCAGTCGCAACGTTCGTCGCAGCACCGATGCCACCTCGCCCAATCGGACAATTGCCCGTCCAGCAGCCGATCGAATGGCTGCATCAGACTGGACAGCGCAAGCGTGGCGGCGGCTTCCACATTGCTGCCGAAGCCGAGCGCCAGCACGCAGCGTCTGCCGAGTTCGGCCATAAGAGCGACATTACCAGGTCCGGCCGACGGATATGACCACGTCATTGCGCCGTTGCGCGCAAAATCCTGCCAACCGTCGCTGAAGCCAACGTAACCGGCGCTCGCGCGCAGCACCGCATCCTTTTGGGCCTGATCGACGGCGACGAGTGCGAGGGAAAACGGCGCCCGATCGGCCCAAAGCACGGTTCGTTCGTTGTGCTTCGCGATGCCGGCTCGGTTGTTGTTTCCGCTCGCCCCGAGGTGCGGGGCAAGTAGGGCATATACCTGCATTTCCGGCGCGCTGCTCTCCAGCACGACCTCGACAAGCCAGCACGTCCCGGCGCGGATCGGGCGAGATCCTCAGGGTGAGACGATATCGGTCGTGCGGATGGACGATCTCATAGGCCGGCGTTCCGGATGCGAGCGACCGAAGCGAGTACTTGCCGCAGCGCTTCACCTCCGACCAGAAGCCTTTGCCGTCGGACACGACGAAACCGAGGTCCCTGATCTGCGGGAGATCGACGCGCGGCCAGTACACCTCGTTCAGAATGCCGTAGCCGATCGTGAACCAAAGACGCGCCGGCCCCAACGAACAGCCTACCGCGTCCTTCGCGCTGCTGGTCCAGGTAGGTGCGATGCCCGGCACCCCCGGAGCATCGTTTAGCTCGGACATGTTCGATTGGTCCTCTTGCCGGTCTGCGGCAAACAAGGCCTCGGTCTGGGCGAACCGTGTCATCAGCTTCATGGTCGCTCACCTGCTCCACGTCGCGGCATGCCGACTTCTGTCCGATTGTCCCGCAAGAGACCTCATGGCCACGAGCCCCCCGCCGGCGCCGGTTGGCGCGTCAGGAAGGGCCCCTTCCTCGGGCTTCGCCGCATCGGCACTCCAAAAAACTATCCTCACGACAAATCACGCATTTGTCTTCGAGGCGATCTTTCAGGGCCTGACGGGCGCGGAACAGTCGCACTGTGAGATTATTGACCGTCACACCGAGATCGGCTGCGACCGTTTCCCTCGGCTCGCCCGCAAGGTCTATTCGCCGAATGACCTCGGCGTGTTCCGTCTTCAGCAAAGGCAGATGAGCATACAAACATTCGCAGACCGCATTCTCAAAATCGGCGTCTTGATCCGCGGCAACGCGGTCGCTCAGTTCGGCGGGCAGCGGGACTTCCCTCGTCTTGTTCTTCGTGGTCTGACGATGGAAATCGGCGACCGTCGTGGCCAGAACCTTGCTGAGCCACCCGCGGACCGAATCCGCATCTCGAATGTCGGAAGAACGCTCAAGAGCCCTCAATACGAACGCCTGCAATACCTCTTCCGCGTCCGACGGCGAGCTGAAGCGCTTCTGCAGATAATTCCGTAGACGCTCGTAGCTTCCTACGATCGCCGCCCGAACCGCGCCGTCAGAAGCCGCGGATGGCCGTACTGCGCGCATCCTTGCCGGACTGGCTCCCATATTCCGCGACGACCTCATGACGCTTGTCTCGACACTATGCTGACGGGTTGCTCTTCGGCTCGCGGCGGGGCGCCTCTCGCGAGAGCGCCCCGCCGACGCTCTACCTCGACTTCTGAATCTTGGTGATCGTGATTCCGCCCGTCTGCCGCTCGGCCTCGAACTGAACCTTGTCTCCCACCTTGACCTGCTTGAGCATGGAGGGATCGGAGACCCGGAACACCATGGTCATCTCCTCCTCGTCCATGTTCAGGTTCTTGATGGGACCGTGCTTGAGCGTGATCTTGCCGGCGCTTTCGTCGACCTTCTTTACTTCCCCGGCAGCGAGGTTCCCTTGGGCGAAGGCGACGCTCGGAGCGACGGCGAGTGCGATGGCGAACAGCGCGGATTTGACAGCAGACTTCATCATTTTGATTTCCTCATTGATTTTGCGGCTTACTTCACGACGACCTTCCCGACCATGCCACCCTCACGGTGACCCGGGATAAGACACGCATATTCAAACTCGCCGGCCGTATCGAACTTCCAGAGGATTTCCCCCGTCTTCTTCGGTGCCAGCCGCTTGCCGTTCGGATCGTCGTGCTCCATGTCGGGATTCTTCTTCATCGCCTCGGCGTGCTTGAGATTCTCAGCCGTGGTCGCGAGGATAAATTCGTGGTCCAGCTCGCCGTTGTTGCGAAGCACGAACTTGACCTGCTCGCCCTTCTTCACGTCGACTTTTTCCGGAACGAACACCATTTTGCCGTCGGTCTCGTTCATCGTGACCTGAACGACTCGGGCGGGCTTCTTTGGATCTCCCGGTTCACCCGCGGAATACGTCTCATCCTTGTTGTGGTGCCCTCCTTGATGGTGGCCAGGATCAGCCCATGTCACGGTCGAAAGGGACCAAGCCATCGCGGCAGCGGCGAGCGCGCTGGTGTAGTTCATCTCGTATCTTCCTTTCCTCGATTGCAGTCTCACGATCATGCTCCCTTCATCTTCATGCCTTTCATTCCCTTAGTTCCCTTCGCTCCCTTGCGCTCCCCCGCATTCGGCTGAGTGTCCTGGCGCGGCGGCTCCGCAGCAGGTGTTTCGATCTCATAAGCAACCGTTCCCTTCGGAAACCTGTAAGGCCCCGGATCGCTGTAATCGTCGCGACCTAGTCCCTCGCGGATCTTCATCACGGTGAACATGCCGCCCATTTCGATCGGGCCGAATTGCCCCGAGCCCGTCATCATCGGCAGCGTGTTGTCCGGCAGCGGCATCTCCATTTCGCCCATCGCCATGCCGGTCGAACCCATCGCCATCGAGTCCGGCGCCAGCCGCTTCACCGCCTTGGCGATGTCCTTCTTCGAGACCCCGATCAAGGTTCTGAGGTCGTGCCCCATCGCATTCATCGTGTGATGCGATTTGTGACAGTGAAACGCCCAGTCACCCGGATTGTCGGCCAACACGTCGAAGGCACGGATCGCTCCGACCGGAACGTCGATCGTAGTCTCTGGCCACTGCGCGCTCTCCGGCACCCAGCCGCCGTCCGTGCCGCTGACCGAAAAGCTATGCCCGTGGAGATGGATCGGGTGATTGGTCATCGTCAGATTGCCGATCCGCACGCGGACGCGGTCGCCCAGTCTTACGGGCAGCGGATCGATGCCGGGAAAGACGCGCGCGTTCCAGGACCACATGTTGAAGTTGGTCATCTCCGTGACCTTCGGCAGGTAGGTCCCCGGATCCATGTCATAACTGCTCATCACGAAGACAAAGTCGCGATCGACGGGACGAAAGCCGGGGTCCTTGGGATGCACCACGAACATTCCCATCATTCCCATCGCCATCTGGACCATTTCGTCCGCGTGGGGGTGGTACATGAAGGTGCCGCTGTGCTTGACTTGGAATTCGTAGACGAAGGTCTTGCCCGGATTGATGTGAGGCTGCGTCAGGCCACCGACGCCGTCCATGCCGCTAGGCAGGATCATGCCGTGCCAGTGGACGGTGGTGTACTCCGGCAGCTTGTTGGTGACGAAGATGCGCACCTTGTCACCTTCGACCGCCTCGATCGTGGGGCCCGGCGTTTGTCCGTTGTAGCCCCACAGGTGGGCCTTCATGCCTTCGGCGAATTCGCGCACCACGGGTTCGGCAACCAGATGGAATTCCTTCCAATCGCCGTTCATGCGCCAAGGCAGGGACCAGCCGTTGAGAGTGACCACCGGCCGATATTCGGGTCCGCTGCTCGGGTGCAGCGGCGGCTGGGTGGCCACCTTGTCCATGGTAGGCGCTTCGGGAATGCCCGCGGCCTGAACCCGTCCAGAAACGAGGCTGGCGCTCGCAAGCGCGGTCGCGGTACCGAGAAAACTTCGTCGAGACAACATTTCCATCTCCTTATCCGCCGCTCGCCAATGAGTTGGTCGGTGAACGGCTCTCCTGTTGACTATCGGCACGGCCTCCGCCGTTGACTGCCGTCTGCAGCTCCGACTGCGCCAGCCAGAAATCGCGTCTGGCGTCGATCGACGCGCGCTGGGCCGCAATCCGCAGCTTCGCTTCCGCCAGCAACGCGAACACGTCGATCTGCATGCTGCCGTAGCGCAGTTGAGCTTCATCCGAGATGATGTTGCGCAGCGGCACGACCTCACGCTGGTAGTGACCGGCGATATCGTAGCTCGAGCGATAGACGCGATATGCGTCGCGCGCCTCCGAGCGCACGTTGACGGCCTTTTCCGTCAGCCTGTTGAAGGCAATGTTGTAGCTTTCCGTCGCCTGACGGACGCGGACCTCGCCCCCGTCGAATATCGGGACCTGAAACTGAAGGTCGAAGCCGCGTTCGCGGAACGGCGGGCTTTCGGGGTCTTTGGTCTTTCGATAGATCCCCGCGAGATCGAGCAAGGTGACGAAGCGGGTCGCCTCGGTCAGGTTCAGAGCCTTCGCCAGAACTTCCAGCTCGATGCGGGCTATCTGAAGATCGATGCGGTGGCTGACGGCCTCCACTTCGATGTTGGGCAGCGACTTCGGGGCGCGCGGCAGAGACGGCAGCGCTTTGGGAAGCTTGAAGTCGAGCCGGCCATCCCATACGCCGAGCAGTCTTGCGAGGCGCTCCCGCAAGGACGTTGCCTGCTGCCGCACGGACGCGAGATCGGCCGTGATCTCCGCGTAGAAGACCTGCTCGCGCGCCTGATCGAGTTTGTTCATCGAACCGCTGTGGCCGAGCTTTTCCGCGAGCTGAGCGATCGTCTCGGCCGTGGTCTTCGTCTCCGTCAGAAGTACGACCAGCTCGTTGGCGCCGACCGCCTGGTAGTACGCCCGTCTCACGTCGGCAGCGAGGCGCAGCGTCTCCAAGGCTGCCCGCAGCTGGGCTTCGCGAAATCGTCGTCGCGCGATGTCGGAACGAAAGGGAAGCGTTGCCAGTGCAAGGATGTCGCCGACGACCTGACGTTCGAGTTCGTATCCGCCGTTTCCGGAGATCCGGGAAATGGAAAAGGTCGGGTTCGGAGGCAGGCTCTGCTCGATCGCGTCCGCTTCAGCCAACGCGAGTTCGCTGTAGGCGGCCTGAAGTCCACGGTTGTTCAGCAGCGCGATCTGCACCGCGGTGTCGACCGTCAGGGTTCGGCGCAGGAGCTGGGCGATCAGCGTATTGGCCAGATCGTCATCGTCGGCCGATCGGATCGCGATCACATCTTTCCTTATGGTGTTCGCCGCGACGTCCGCGACGCCGGACATCCCGGCATCGGGAGAGAAGGCGGCACAACCGCCGAGCAGGACCGAGACCGACAGCGCAAGGATGCCTGTTCTCGAAGCGGTCGTGAGCGAAATCGTGTTTCGAGCCGTGAGCGTCATGTCCATCCCCTACCGCTCGTTCTTCGGCGTGGGCGCCACGCGCTGATTCTGTTCGCGCCATCCGGCCGGCGAGATCGGGCGCAGGCTGACGTAGGGGGCGACCGTGGGCCTGTATCCGACCCGCCGGACCTTTACTCCCGGATCTGCGGGATCGGCACCCACCAAAGGCACGGTCGTCGAACAGCCGGCAAGAAACGGGCCGACCAGAACAATCAGAATCGTGCGCCGGATGACCGCGCGTCTGGATCCCGTTCTCGTGAATGCATTGAATGCGGCGGCGTCGTTCGCCGCCATTTGCGCCAGCATGTAAATCCCCTGAAAAGCACCGACGTACGAGTACTCGCGCCCCAAGCCGGAGCGCGGCAGCCCATCAATTCACGTGCTTTCAGGCTATCGGGGGTCGGTACAGCGGACCCAGCGCTCTGCCGGCAAGAACCAAATCCGGCCGGGCGTCGCACCGCGACGGCAGAGGTGCGAACTGCAGGAGCGAAGGCCCTTGAGGGGACACGGCGTTAAGGCACAGCACCGACCCGCAGCAATTGCCATGCTGGTCGGGGCGGTCCTGGTCAGCATGACCCGCCGCGGGCGAGGTCCCATCATGCGAGTGAACCGCGACCTTGGCATCGCCGTGACTGTGCTTATGCCCGTCATGGCTATGCTGGTGGTCGTGGCTGTGCTGATGCTTCTGGGCGTGCTCATGAGCCGGCAGGGTTTCGTGGGCGCGCTGAGCCACTACTTCGGCGAGGCCGGCCGGAAACGGCGCGGCGATGGACGGCGTCAACGACCCGAGCAGATACGTGATGGCGACGAGCCACCCCCACCATCTGCGCGCAGGCTTTCTGAAGCCAATCATCCCATTTACCGCCATTCCGAAGACTAAAATATAGCCACTGTTGGGCACGACGCCAATAGAAGAAACGCCCGGTCAACTACCCTTTTGGGCGCTCAACGAGCCCGCTTTGCCTTCCGTCGCGGAACCACCATCGGCTTGGCGTCGGGGCCGGCCCCAGGATACGCGTATGAAGGGGGCAGGATTTCGATCGCCTGCCCTGGGCTACTTCGAGCCTCGTTAGGCCAGTAGCGCCGGTCGGAGATGGTCACGCCCGCCTGGGCGTCGAACGTGGAGATTGAGGCGAGCACCGGGACCAGAAGACATAGGAGTCTTGTCCTCGTCGACATGCCTCGCCTCAAGCTCTCAGCGCAGCGGGTGCTCATGTTCAATTTTATCATAGGAGCGAACGGGCTCGTCATTGTTGATCGAGGTCAAACGTGTGCCGCGGGCCGCAGGTGCCCCCGGCATCCGGCCTGTTATCGTCGCCGCTGATCACACTGCCACGCAGGGCGCCTTCATCGGGCGACGCTGCCGACAGTTCGCTGCGATCAAGCATGTGGCCGGCCGCCGACGAGCTCGCGCCAGGGTTTTCGGGACTTCCAGAGGCAGGCTTGGGAAGCTTGGGAGCAAACTGCCGGTTCGTAAACAGGTAGTAGCCGTCCCGGGCGAAAGCCGTCATCGCGGACTTTCCCCGCAGACACGGCTGACGCGCGTTCCTGCCCTTCAAGATGCGCACGAAGCGCCAACCCGGGCTCAGCAGCAGATTTGGAATCGGATTGTAGGTCGGCACGACCGCGTAGAACTCGCGCGCGAATGTGCTTGCAAGGAGCACATAGGCCGGCTCGTTTGCGCGGTTGCGCCGGCTCGGACATCCCGGGTTCTTGCTGCCCATCATCGTTTTCAGCCGACTTCGTCGGAGCCGATGAACTCCATGTAGGTGCGGCGTCCGTGCGGGCCGAACAAAACGACCGAATACTTCTGAGGTTTGCCGCTCATGCCCGGAGATCCCTGGGGCATCCCGGGCACTGCGATGCCCGCGGCCTCGGGTCGTTCAGCAAGCAGCCTGTTTATCGCGGCCACAGGCACATGCCCTTCCACGACGTAGCCTACGATTTCAGCCGTATGACAGGCAGCCAGGTCCGAGGGGACGCCCAGACGGTTGCGGATCGCGTTCAGACCGCTCGTTTCTTCAACCTTGACGGAGAACCCCGCCTCGTCGAGGTGCTTCGCCCAAGCGCCGCAGCAGCCGCAGCTGGGGTCCTTGTGGACCAAGACGGCCGCGGCCGCGCGGAGCGGAAGGGGCGCCAGCGCGATCCCTAGAATGCAACCGCAAACCATCCGGCGTGAAAGTCGAAGCTTCGCAGACGAATTTGGCGTCATGTCCCTATCCCTCAATGGTGTTTGAACCAACCGATATCCTTTATGTCGTTGAAAGAATCGGTGCGGTGACAAAGAAAGCACTGGTTTACACGCGCATGGTGTTGCCCCGTGATCATCTGGTCCATCATCACGAAGTGGTGCATGTAGTGGCTCGGCGGCGCCTGGTGGCATTGCGCACATTCCTTGGAGGTGGGCGAAGGATGGAGGAACTTCGCAATTCTCCATGTATCGATTGCGTGACAGCTCGCGCATTCGCGCCCGAACAGTCCGCGGTGCGGTTCTCGATTGCTGTGACAGCTGACACAGTCGAGGCTGGCCTTCTCCGCTTCGTCGGAATTCGGTACGCGCAGGAATTTCTTCAGATCGGCGACCATCTGTCCCGTGATTGCGCGCGCAGACGTGTTTGCTTCATGTGGAAACGCCCCAATGCGCAATAGCGCGGCGTGATCCATCCTCGTCGGCCGCACGCCGCCCGCATGCTCGAGATGGCAGCCGCGGCACTCCTTGCTCGTCGCGTGGAATGCCGTCGCTTGCTTCCCGAGATCCGCAGCGGCCGTCGTGTGACAGGCGACACAGGCCGCGGCTTCAACGCCTTTGGTCGGCGTATGACAACTTTCGCATTTATTGGATAGGAAGGCATGCTTCTCCGAGAGCGGCCCGGGAAGCACTGCGTCCGTCCAACCCGAGACAGCCATAGAACCATCCCTGTACAATCCGGCGGATACCGCCGCCACGCCCGCGATGGCAAGCGTCGCGAAGATCGCGTAGATGAGCGCCCGAACGCTCACGTGAGCCACCGAAGCCCGTAATAGACCTCGCCTGCGATATGGAGCGCCAACAGCGCGTACATCGCGATCGCCGCAAGCACGTGGAATCCGATCCACTGCGTGAAGACCTTCTTGACGGCCTCTTGGGATCCGATCGCATACTCGAGATCCGAAATGCCCTCGACGAGCTGCAGGATCGGCACTTCCTGCAGCGCTGAAGCACTCGTGGGAGGATCGTCGTCAGCGGATGCTTCGCGCGCGGACAGGATGAGCGCGGTCCGGTCGTAGGTAGACCGCAACGTTGCAAGGCGAGACTGCCGCTCCCGTATTTCGGCGGCGGTCTGCGGCAAGTAGTACCGCCCCACGAATCCGGTGACGACAACAACCAGCAGGCTGGCTACGAGCGCGATTCCAAGCGGGCTTTGATATTTGTGTCCGGTATGCAGGAGCGCGAGAAACGATGCCGCAATGCCGGCGTAGACGTGAAAACCAAGTAGCGCGCGCATCGAGACGACGCTGGTGACGATGGTCTTGAAGTTTCGGCCGTACTTCGCGAGTGGATAGACGAGGAGGAGAAGCATCAGGCCGGCGGCCGACGCGCCGAGAGCAAATCCAGCGAGGCTTCCGGCGAACCTCTCATCGGAATGAAGCAAGAATGCCGGAATCAGCAACAGCAGGCTGGCGAGGACGACATCGACGATCAGCCGCTCTCTGTCACCCATCTCAGGCCTCGACGACCAGGTTTCCGATGGATTTCGCCTGGCAAGCCAGGATCATGCCCTTGGCTCTGTCCTCCTCGGTGAGCGCATCCTGGACTTCCATCGTGACGCTGCCTTCCAGCAGGTGCGTCTTGCAGATGCCGCAGATGCCCGCGCGGCAGGAATAGTCGATCGGCACGCCGACAGACTCGGCGACTTCGAGCACGCTCTTGTCCGGAGGCAACTGCGCGACCTTGCCTGATCTGGCGAAGCGGACGGACGCCGTGGCCGGACCGATGGCTGCGGCGCCACCGTTCTCGGATTTCGTGCTCTCGGTGACGGTCCTGCCGGGAGGCGGAACGGCCCCGAGCGCGGGGCCGAACGCCTCAGTCTTGATCTGTTCGGACGGGACTCCAAGCTCGCCGAGGGTCTTCTTGATCGCCTGCATCATTCCGGGAGGGCCGCACAGATGCACACGGCGTCGGGCCAGATCGGGGACGGCCCGCGTCAGGAAATCGGCCGTGATCTGGCCCTCGCTTCCCATCCACGACGTGCCGGCCGCGCGCGCCATAGTGGCTGCGACGTGGAGATTGTTCATCCGCCGCTGCAGGTATTCCAGGTCGTCCCTGAAGATGAACTGTTCGGTCGTCTGCGCACCGTACACCAGGTGGACTTGGCCCGGCCAAGCGATGTCGAACAGATACCTTATCGCAGCCATCAACGGCGTGATACCGACCCCCCCGCCGATCAACACGACGCTGTCGGCCTCCTTTCCACTGAAAGTGAAGGCGCCGGAGGGAGCCATCACGTCGAGCAGGTCTCCTTCTTTGATCTTGTCGTGCATGTAGTCGGAGAAGACTCCGCCGTCCTCGCGCTTGATGGTGGTCTCGACGTAAGCCGTCTGGGCGGCGGATGACGCGATAGTGTAGGATCGCCTGACGGTCTTCCCGTCGATCTGGGCGGAGTAGGTCAGAAACTGGCCGGGAAGAAACGTGAAAGGAATCGAGCCGCCTTCCGGATCCCGGAGACGAAACGTCTTCACGCTCGGAGTTTCCTTGAAGATTGCGCAGACCTTGAGTTTGCCTTTCCAGAGCTGCCCCGGCGTCGTCGAACCGCCGGTTGCGCGCATCGTCGAAACCGTCGCAGTTCCTTCCGGAGAGTCGCTGCGCGTAAACGATGGCTTGACCGCAGGGCCATCGCTCGACCCGCCCTGCCGCTGAAACGCCGGCGAGGCAACCGGTGGCGTCGGTGCGAGCGCCGGCGCCTTTGTCAGCCTATCGACCAGAGCGTTGGCTCGGCGCATTCGCGCCACATAGACCGCAAGCATCCCCGACGAGAAGGCCGCGAGCAGTCCCATCGTTACGACATGAAACCAGGAAATGCCCAGGACTCCCTCGGCAGTGAAGGTCGCCGGCGGCGGCAGGAGATTCATCTGCGCCTTGAACCAATTTTGCGCGATCTGCTGCGGAGATTTTCCTTCGCTCAACGAACGCAGCACGGTCACGCCGCTTTGCACCTGATCGAGAGACCCGCGAATTCGACCGGAAGCCTGATCGGCGGCGGCGATGTCGCCTCCCGCCATGGCATGGCGCAGGTCCGCTTCCGCGGCAGAAAGACCATCGATTCCGGAGTTGATGCGGGCACGGGCCTCGGATTCAAGGTCGCGCCGCCGCTCAGCGGAGAGGGCGGGCATTTCCATCAACGATGGATAGAACTCCTTGCGTGGGCGGCCCATCATCTCGCCCATAATCCCGGTTTCGCCCATCATGCCCGGATTGGAGCCGCTCGACGAAGGTGCCGGCGAGCCGCCACTTGGAGCTGCCGGACTGTTCGATTGAGGAGCGCTCGCGCCTCCGGAGCCGGGAGCGCCGGGATGATGCGCCGAGTGATTGTCCTCGGCCTGCGCCAACCGCAAATCGGCCGGCCATCCGAACTCCGCATCGAGACGCTTGGGGCTATCGCGATCCCGTAGCTGCTCTGCCGAGAGCTGCGCGGTTGCAGCGATGGAGGCCCCTGCGAGAAATAGGGTGCAGAGGCCCGCCACCCAAAGACCACCGCGATTTCGAAACACCAGCTCGAATATCGACATGGCCTCTGCCTTCACGAAGAGGTCGTCAGAACGTCGCGATTAAAGGCAGCAGGATGGCATCAGCCGTCTGCTTCTGCCCGTCGCTAAGGGTCCCGTACAACCGAGCGAATGCAGAGCGCGCCGATTTGATCGCTTCCAAGCGCTCACCCAAATGATGCTCGTAGCGGTCAAGGCGCTCGGGGCCGGCCGCTTTGTCATCCATCACCAGCAGCTTGCGCGCTTCCAGCAGGTGCTGACGGCTGGAGCGCAGCGCGTCCGCCAGAACGTTCCAATCGGCCGTCTGCTTGTCGGTGATCTGCAACTCGGTCTTGAGGAACGCGATGCGCCCCTCCAGTCGCTCGGTGACGTCGGCGGGGCCGCTCGCGCTTGCACCGGCACCGGAACCCATGCCGTTCATCTGCTGATTCATGCGGCCATGCATTCGCTCCATCATTTGCATCATCGGCATCATGTTGGAGTCGCGCGGCTGACAGCCGGCGCCCTGACAGTCCTGCATCTGACCCGGCATGGGCATCTTCATCTTGTCGTCCATGCGACCGCCGCCAGTGCTCTGCGACTGGCTGCCGGGCTGCCCCATGTTCCCCATGTTGTTCGCGGTGCCGCTGGACGAATCGGGTTTCTTCTTCATCTCGTCCATCATGGCAAGCTGCGCGCGTTCCGCCGCCACAAGCTTGCCCGCCGGCGACCCAGCAGCCAGGCCCAGGACGGCAACCGCCGTTATCGCAACGAACCTCTTGATATTATCCATGGCCTATCTCCTATCGTGACGCTGATGGATGCCCCCAGCTTGCCTGCCAACTCAGGACCGGATCAAGCTGAGCCAGATCAACAGCGCAAGTCGAGCCAGACGGCAGATTGGGCGCACCAATTAATATAGACGGAGAGTCCGCTGAAAAATTACAGTGGTCTCGCGCCGCCAGTTTCGCTACCAGCTTCCTCTTCCGACAGCGGTGAGGCATGAGGCAGGCCCAATGCAAGCTTCCACCTGCACGCAATGCGTGCCGCAAGAAACCAATCGTGACGGTCGTGCTGACGGCGGCTTCGAAGAGGCACGCGACCGCCTCCTGAACCCGGCAACGGATCAGGGCGCATTATGGGCATACAGTCGCGATTTTTGGGAACGTTCGATCCTCTTCTGGGACACGCTTCGACAACGAGCCGACGATCTGATCGAGCATGAGCGCCGGGGGCTGCCGCCTCTCCTGGACTTCCGCTTCGAGACGATTCTCGACGCGCGCCAGTTCGAGCGTCCGGTCAATTACGTCTTGCTGCGCATCCTACCCGAGCACGAATCTGCCAGCGGTCCAGGCAGCGAGAAGAAGCCGCCGATATTGATCCTGGACCCGCGGGCGGGACATGGGCCGGGCATCGGCGGATTCAAGCAGGACTCCGAAGTGGGCATCGCCCTCGCCAACGGCAATCCGGTCTATTTCGTCTCGTTTTTTCCGCAACCTTGTCATGGACAAACCCTCGCCGATGTGTTGCACGCGCTCCGGCGCTTCGTGGAAGCCGTAGCCCACCGCCACCCAGATCGACCGCCTATCCTTTACGGCAATTGTCAGGCCGGTTGGGCGGTCACCCTGCTTTCGGCGGATTGCAGTGGCCTCGTCGGTCCGGCGGTACTCAACGGGTCGCCCCTCTCCTATTGGTCGGGAGAAGCAGGGATCAACCCCATGCGCCTCGCCGCCGGGTTCAACGGGGGAGCCTGGCTTGTACACCTCGTGTCCGATCTCAGCGACGGCCGGTTCGATGGCGCCTGGCTCGCCCAGAACTTCGAGAATCTCAAGCCCGAGGCACAGTGGGAGAAATACGCCGATCTGTTCACGCATATCGATCGGGAACGCGAACGCTTTCTGGACTTCGAGCGCTGGTGGGGGAGCTTCTTCTTCCTCAGCCGTGAGGAAATCCTGGCGATCGTCGAGAACCTGTTCATCGGCAATCAGCTCGAGGGCGGCCGCTTCCGAATCTGTGAACACTGCTTCGCCGACCTTCGCCGCATCAGCAACCCGCTCGTGATATTTGCCTCCTACGGCGACAACATCACGCCGCCGCACCAGGCGCTCGGCTGGATTCCCGTCGTGTACAAGACCACGGAACAGCTGATCCAGGCTGGCCAACGCATCGTCTATTTGACGAACCCCCACGTAGGCCATTTGGGAATTTTCGTCTCTGCTAAGATTGCCCAACGCGAGCACCGGGCCATTCTTGCCAGCCTCTCGGAAATCGAAGGGCTGGCACCGGGCCTATACGAGATGAAGATCGAAGAGGCAGACTCTTCGGGCGCGTCCAATCTGCCTTTTGCGGTTCGGTTCGAATCCCGACGTGTCGAAGAGCTCAAATTCCTGCCGCCGGATCCTGCTTTCGAGCGAATTAGGGATTTTTCGGAGGCGGCTGAAGCCATCTACAGGACCTTGTTCAGTCCCTTCGTCCAGGCCACCTCGAATCCCTTGACGGCGGAAGCAGCCAAATGGTTTCACCCGATGCGGATGAGCCGTTATCTGCTCTCGTCATCCTTTTCGCCGTGGCTCCGCGGACTCCCGGAACTTGCCAGCTCGATCCGCGATACCCATGTCCCGCTTGCAGGAGACAATCCGTACCTTGGCGCCGAACGGACGTTCATCGGCCTGACCGCCTCGCTGATCGAGGCGACCCGAATAAATCGCGACGCCGCGCTGGAACGCATGTTCGAGTTCCTGTACGGCCGTACGTCCTCTCGCGGGGTCTGATCGCCCGTTTAGAGTTCGGCGCGATCAGCCTCGTCGGCAAGCGACGTGCGCCGCTGCCAAGGCAACCGGCCCTCGATTTCAATCTGAAGCGAGAAGCTCAAGAAGGTGCGGATCACGATAATAAGGGCAAGGATTCCCAGTCGATCGAATGACGGCACTATCGCGACCATACCGATGATATCGGCGGCAATCAGGAACTCCAACCCGAGCAAAATGCCTCGACCGAGGTTCGCCCGATAAGAGCGAAATGCATCGGCAAATCCCCCGTGCCGCAATTCGCGAAGCGACCAGACGGTTGCGGCTACCACGCCGCAGACGATCACCACCACACCGAGCAGTTCGATGGCCGACGCGGTCCAGTGAAGTCCGTGCAGAATCGCGCCTTGCGTTTGCTCGTTGAAGATCCGCTCCGAGGTTATCATCCGCGTCCACCATACGCTCCCCCACCCGACGGACGATCTTGGTCCGTCGGCTAGATTTGCGGCTCGCCACCTGCGCCTGCCGGCGTCGATCTATTTCCCCCGGAAGACAAACTCTTGTCGAGCTGCTTCGACCAAGTGCGATAGTAAGCGATGATCGTCAGGATGCACAGGCCGGCGGCGCCGACCAGGAGCTGGACCAAAATCCCCTTCGAACCGAATTCCAGCACAAAATGGACCACGAAAGAAAGAAAGAGACCCACGCAAAAGACCGGCAACGATTGCTGGCCGCACCTGATCAGCGGCTTGAAGATGGGCCACTGCAATCCGGGCCAGTCGATGGGAATGAGAGCGACGACGATGAATACCAGGCTGGCCAAATGGATCACTCGGTAAGGCGCGAGATTGGTCTTGTCGTTGGGGATGAACATTTCATCGATCGAATCGGGAATGAGCTGTCGTAGCTCCGGAATCCGCTCCGCCAGGGTGATCACGAGAGCAAACAGCAAGACGCCGGCACTAAGCGCATAGAGAATCCGAAAACGGAGCAGCCTTCGACTGGCCTCGGCGCCCCCGAGCGCGAGCCAGGCTCCAAGAACGAAGAGCAACTGCCAGGCATAGGGATTGAAGTACCACACTCCCGCAGGATAGGATTGGAAGTTCCAGCCGTAGTGGCGAGCGGCCAGGTATAGCCCGATCGATCCGACCACGACGGCGTTGCGCCATCGCAGCATGAACCAAAGTACGATCGGGAATGCCGCCATCAACACGATGTAGAGTGGCAGGACGTCGAGATTGAGCGGCTTGAATTTCAGCGCCAATCCCTGCGAAAGCGTCTCGACGGGAAAATTCATAAGGTGCGCGACGTTGAATTGATCCATAAGATGCGGATCATCGAACCTGTGCGAAAGGTAATGCACCGAAGTGAGGTAAAACAAGAAAAGCAGCAAATGGGCGGCATAGAGTTGCCACACTCGGCGTAACAGCCTCGTCGCTCCGACTACAAAGCCGCGATCCATCATAATCTTACCGAATACGAGGGTCGCGGTGTATCCGGAGATCAACACGAACAGGTCGGCTCCATCGCTGAAGCCGTAGTTCCGGGTGGTGAACCAGGCGAGCGCCGAGTCCGGGATGTGACCCAGGAAGATCAGCCAGTTCGCCAGTCCGCGAAATAGATCGAGGCGGAGATCGCGCTGAGACTTCGGCAGCACAGATCTCACGGTGATCGTGTCCCAAAGCCGCTCTCGTACGAAGATCGCTATCTTCAGCGTCCGGCCGGTCCCGCGGCCAGTCGTTTCGTGAGGCAAGCCTGCTCCCCTTCATTCCTGATGATGGGTTTCCGCGCCACCGGCAGGGGTGACGAAAGTTCGTATCTTACGGCTCGTTGTCATACGGGCAACCATCAGGCTTCGCACTCGATAAGGAACGCGGTGGGCGCGCGAACCGCGTTGGGTGAGGAAGCGCAGGGCCTCGGGAAAGCGAACGGCTAGATATGCATATGCCAAGTACTTGATGATCTTCCCGGCAAGAATGGCGACGAAGACGTCAGCGGTCTGCAGTCGATAGATTCCAGCTACCGCGAGCATCGGCACTTTGGGAACGGGCAGCGGCAAGGCCATCATTGCGAATATGGCGAGGATACCGTATTTCGACAGCCAATCCGTCGCCTGCGACCAAGCTTGCGAGTCCGCAAGCTCGGGGTAACGCGCAAGCAATATGCTCCAGCCGAAATGGTGAAAGGTGAGGTACAGGCCGAGGGACGCGGTCGCGCTTCCGACGGCCGCCATCAAGGCGATCATCGTCCATCGGCGTCGGCAGGCCAGGGACGCCACGACTACCAACCACTCCACGGGAACGCTCATCGTCAGCGTGGAAAGGAAGGCGATCGCTCCAACCAACGGCGGAAACGAGCTGCGCTCGGCCTGACCGAGGACTATCTCGAAGAATTTGTGCGTCGTGGCGTGACCGATCATTGGCTCTCCGTTGCCCGCCATTCGCAGCCGTTCTCACTGTCGTTCTGTCTTGAAAGCCTCAGTCGACCCGCCGAGATCGATCGGTGTAGGTTCGCCATTTTCTGGTTCGAAACTCGCCCAATGGTCGACCTGCACCGGCCTTCAAGGCGCATCATCGTCTTATGATCGTCGAGGCGATGATAGCAGTTCGATCCATCTTCGAACTCTGTTGCCGCTTGAGGGAAGTCTCCCTGTGGCGACAACAGAGTGTGCCCGACAGTCCGGGGCTATTCTGATCTGTCGGGCAACCGTTCCCTTGGTAGACTACTTGGAGCCAGTCGACGGCGCAGCGGAAGGATTCGCGCCGGTGGTCCCGGTAGAATCTCTCGACGGAGCTGAGCCGTCCTGCTTCATTCCCGACCCCATCCGACCATGGTCGCCTTCCATTCCTTTTCGGTGCATTTGGTCCCCCATCTTGCCCATCCCATCCCGCATCATCTCGTGGCCCATGCCGGACCTCGGCTGAGTGGACGGATTCTGTTGCGGGGCATTCTGCTGATTCTGATTGTCCGGCGTCTGCTGCTGGGCAGACGCAGCCCCGGACACGCCCAAGATCGCTGCGAGCGCGATAGCTGCCGCAAGCCTTCCTTGACTGATGAACTTCATCGTGATCTCCAATTCGTGATTTTTGGCGGCCAGTTTCGGCACTGGTGTCGGGACGCTATGGCCGCTCGCCGAGCTCACATTGACCAATGTCAAATGGAAGCCGTGCGGCCAAGCAATCTTTTTGCGTCAGTTCGGTGTAATAGATCGAGGCGCCCGTCGTCACTAATTGGTAGCTGTTAGTTTTCCAGCTTTCAACAGCGGGGGACCTCGATAGCAACTGCAGCCGGCATTGAAAGAAGGGCCGATCGCCCAGGCCGTTGACCATCGGATTGTGGCGGAGTCGGTTGGAGCCGAGCGCGCCTCTCCCGCATGTGCCAAAACCGAAGGCCTCGACCGGCTCCTGTTAGCTCTGCCTTCTCGCCCATTCCACGACGTCAACGTTCATTGGTGGCTGCAAGCCGAAAGTAGGCGCTCCTTCCAGAAACGACCGGACCTGGCGAAGACGTTGTATCCGACCCATCGGTGTCGCTTCATGCGGTCGAGCAGGCGAAGATCGTCGAGCCTGACGAACCTCCGGACGGCAGGATCGAACACCATCAGCGAAAGCGAGTTCTCTTCCATGAGATAGCGCGACACGGAATGCTTCCTATCGGAGCCAGGCACGGTTTCGAGCTTCTCGTGACTTGTCCCCGCGCCTCGCCGGCTGCACCTGCGATCGCGGCGTGACGGCAACGGAAGCGATTCCCATTAAGCTCAGCATTCCGATTCAGACGTTCACGTTCAAGCCACCCACCTCGATCGCAAGCGCGTGTTGCGCGCCGAAGGGCTTGCTCGAGGCGAGGACCGACCAGTATCCGAAGTTTGCGCAGCAATCGACGAACTCATACCTCTCATCGCGCCCGCAGTGCGGGAGAGCGTTGATCTCTTCTTCGTAGTCGTAGCTGCGGTTGAGGAGCCTACTCCAGTAGGCATCGCAGAACGGCATAGCGAATGTCGCGTCCTCATTTCAGGCGCGCGACGATTTCGCGGTGCGCGTTGACCGAACCGATTAGGCGACAGCCCAAGCCGTAACCGCGGTGGCCGAAGGATCCTACTCTGTTAGTTGTTGGTGACCCGAACTGACTCAAAAATAAATCTAATGAGCCTGTAAGAAATCCGAGGCTCGCGCGTCGCGAATCGCTGCCCCCAATTTGTGCATTGCAGACTGCTTCGATGGGAGCGACTCTTGATCTGGCTCAACTGTTCCGCTCGAGGTTCAGCTTGATTGTTTCTGAATCAGACATCTGGTTTGATTGCCATTGAAAGAACTTCGTCGAAACAGGAGAAAGAAAATGAACGCCCGCAAGTTGTTTTTGGCCGCAACCATTGCCTCCTTCGTTACGCTGCCGGCAATCGCGCAGACCGCCCCTTCCCCGAGCGATGGCGGACATCACTATTCAGGTGGACCAAGGGCCGAGCCGCACCACATGGGAAAGAAAGAGAGTACGGCCCCGAAGAAGAAGTCCTCCGGCGGCAGCCATCACTATGGCGGCGGACCCAAGTCCGATTTGCCGCATCATATCGGGCCTAAGAAGGATCAATGATCGGAGCGCGGTGATCCACGAACTGGCTTGTGGGATCACTGCTTCGTTCAACCGAGTCTCCTGAGTTCGTTCAGGCAGGATGCAGGTCCATCCCGTTCCTTCGCGATGCGAGTCTGCAGCGCCCGGGCGGCTCGCGGCTCGCCATGAGTAACGAACGTCCTCCTCGGCGCTGCCCCGGCGCTCTTGAGCCATTCGATTGTTTCGTCGGCATCCGCGTGTGCAGAAAGGGCATCGATGTTGCGAACCTCGGCGGCGACCGGGACATCCTCGCCGTGGATCCGGATCGTCCTTGCACCTGATATCATCGCCGCCCCTCGCGTCCCCTCGGCCTGATAGCCTGCAAGACCGTACTCTTCTGATCCGACGCGAAGCGTTTCAGATGATGGAGCACCCGGCCGCCGGTCGCCATTCCGCTCGCGGAAATAATGACCTTCGGAACTGGGCTGTCGCTCAGGCGCTTCGAATCCTCGACGGAACGGATATAAGTCGCGACAGCGCACGTTCTCTTGCATTCCTCGTGCGACAACTTTTGATCGGACCTGAATTTGCAGAAGATTTCGCTCGCATCGACGGCCATCGGACTGTCGAGGAAGATCGGCACGTTGCGCAGGCCACCGGCCAATTTGATGCGTGCGAAGTAGTAAAGCAGCGCCTGAACGCGGCCAACCGCAAACGCCGGAATGACCACCGTGCCGCCGCGTTTCGCCGTCGTGCCGACGATCTCCTCGATCGTACGTTGAGGATCGATCTTCGGGTGCGAGCGGTCGCCATAGGTCGATTCGACGACGAGGTAATCGGTTTTTGCCAACGGCTCGGGCTGCAGCATGATCGGATCGTCGTGCCGACCAAGGTCGCCGGAAAATGCGATCGAGGTTCGCTCCCACCCGATCTCAATCCAGGAAGCCCCCAGGATGTGGCCGGCGCGTCGGAGCACCAGATTTGCGCCGCCCGGCAGGCTGTGGTCATCGTGAAAAGATGTTGGCTTCAGCAGACGCAGGGCCGCTTCGGCATCCTTTACCGTGTAGAGCGGAAGAGCAGGCTTATGTTTGGAGAAGCCGCGCTTGTTGGCAAATCGCGCATCCTGCTCCTGCAGATGCCCAGAGTCGCGCAGCAGCACCTCGCATAGGGCGGCTGTCGCTTCGGAACAGATGATCGCTCCGGCGAATCCCTGCTTCACCAGAAGGGGAAGCCCGCCGGAATGATCGAGATGGGCGTGGGTTAGGACGACAGCGGAGATGCCGGCCGGCTGGACCGGGAATCTCTCCCAATTCATCTAGCGAAGAGACCGACCGCCTTGAAAGAGACCGCAATCGATGAGAATCCGATGGGACGGGGATTCGAGAAGATATTTGGAGCCCGTAACCGTCCCCGCCCCCCCAAGAAAGACAACTTCAAACTCATTCAGTCCCTCTGAATTGCGGACCAGACCGTTCGCTCCGCTGGCGAGTGGCCGAACGGAGATCGGAAGATCGGAGGCTTCGGCAACCGGTCAAGCAGAAGCTAGATTTCGGTTGCGCTTTATTGATCTAGTGAGACAGTGTAGTTGGCAGAAGGAATAGTAAAGGCGATATATTTTGATGCGGAAGTTGTAATGGACGACACCCCACAGACGTCCAAGGAGACCTTTCGTCCCTCGAACATCGAGCAACTGGACTCGCCCGCCTACACTTTAGCTGCCCTCGATCAAGGCTTTCTGCTTGGCGATTCCATGCGTGGGGTACGATTCCTGCTGGAGTACGCAAAGGCCGAGGAATGCCTGAGATCGTGGGGCGTCCGATCCACTATCGTCGTTTTCGGGTCGGCACGAGTTCGGGAGGATGGGCCTGAATCGCACTCCCGATGGTATCGGGAAGCACGCGCGTTCGCGCGCTTGGCCTCCGAACGCGGTGGCGCCCTGACTTCGAACGGCGGCCTTCGAGACAACGTCATCGCGACCGGCGGTGGCCCGGGAATCATGGAAGCTGCAAACCGAGGAGCCGGCGACGCGGGAGCGCCTTCCATCGGCTTCAACATCACGCTTCCGGAGGAGCAACAACCAAACCCTTACTCCACGCCAGCGCTGACCTTTCAATTCCACTATTTCGCAATGCGGAAAATGCACTTGGCCATGCGCGCCAATGCGCTCGTTGCGTTCCCGGGAGGCTTCGGGACTTTCGACGAGTTGTTCGAAATCCTGACGCTGCGGCAGACGAAGAAGGCGCCGGCCATTCCGATCGTTCTGTTTGACGAACAATACTGGCGGTCTGCCGTCAACTTCGAGGCGCTGATCGACAGCGGCACGATCGATCGATCCGACTGCGATCTCTTCCGGTTCGCGGAAACGTCGGAAGATATTTGGTCCGAACTACTTTCGTGCGGTCTCGGCGCACCCGGTCTCTCCTGTCCGGCCTCGCAATTCAGCCGCACTACGTCCTCGAACGCGAGTTAGACCTCTCACTCTATCCGCAACATGTCTGAATGAGCGTGACAGACGTCCGCTTGCCGTTATCGCGCTCGGCGCTGGTGCTTCGAACCGGCCGGCTCGGCCGCCTTCGGAGAAACGACGGCTTCTCGGACGAACATGACAATGCTCACCCCCCAAACGAGGGCGATGCCGAGCAGAACCCACTTGAAATCGGAATGGATCATGAAGTTGACGGCGGCCATCAACCCGATCGAAGCCCGCCGGCGACCCCGGCGCCGACCGCAGCTACAGCGCGATGGTCTCGGAAGGACGTCAACGCCAGGGTGAGCGCGAGCATTCCCGTAGCCGTCACGTAGCCGCCCATCACGCGGAAGACATGGGTGGGCCATGATGTCAGTCTGGGCCCGATCAACTGCAATTCGATCGAAGTAAGGCTCATGTACCGGATGTCGTCCGGCAGCAGGGGAGGCCGAAGGAGGAGGAAGTAGACGCCGACCCCGATCAACAGGATACCGGAGGCCGCCAACAGCATCGAGGACAGACGCCAGCGATACGATGCGTCGCGCATCGTGGCAGCCGGATCAACCGTGACGATAGGTGCGGCCGGTCGAGCCCTGCCCGAGAATTCGGCTCAGGCGCGGTATGAAGCCTGGGACTTCCGCAGCGTATTTCGTATAGGCCTCGCCGAACTCCGACTCGGCGTCCAACTCCTCGTTTCTCGCGAGCTTCACGTACATGATCGTCAGCACCGGAAACATTGCGAGCGTGAGAATTGTCGGCCACTGCAACAGGAAGCCGAACATGACGAGGATGAAGCCGACATATTGCGGATGGCGCACATAGCTGTAGGGACCGGCCGTGGCGAGACTGCGCGTCTGCTGCGCGTCGTACAACACCTTCCAGGCGGCGGAGATCAGAATGAACCCGGCGGCGATGAAGATGAAGCTCAGGATGTGGAACGGTCCGGCGTGCGGATTGGCCTTCCAACCGAACACCATCTCGAGCAGATGACCGGCGTCGTGCGAGAACCAGTCCACGTCAGGAAACCGCGACTGCAGCCAGCCCGAGAGGAAGTAAATGGTGAGCGGGAAGCCGTACATCTCCACGAATAGCGCCACCAGAAACGCACTGAATGCGCCGAACGAACGCCAGTCCCGGGAGGTCTGCGGCTTGAAGAAGCTGTATGCGAACAGGATGAAGACCGCGGAGTTGACGATGACAAGGCTCCAGAGGCCGTAAGCGGGCGTAGAATCATGCATCACACGCTCCTTGGATCGTTCTGTTGATTGTCGGCGTGATGATGCCTGTGTCCGTGATGCATGAACAAATGCATCAGCGGGCAGGCGAGGATTGGGAGCCAGACAAGCAATCCGAGCACGTGCGCTCTATGCTCAGTGAACAGCAGGGCACCTGCGATGATCAGAAATCCGATCAGAACCAGCCCGGCACGCGATTTGAGCGACAAACCCTCAGGCGCATGTCCTTGGTGACCGGAACGATCTTGCACCGACATCGTGAACTCCTGCTACCCAATAGTAAGTAAACAACTTGCCGAAACCTTCTTCTTGATCGAGATCAAGCAGATCGGACCGGAAACGCCCGCAAACAAGGCGCTTGCGGCGACCGCTGCCTAAGCACGTTGCTCGATGCGCTCGCCGACTGACAGGGCGTCGACTTGGTCTAGTTCTGTATCATCGGGGACTTCGGGCCTCCCTGATATCTCCAAACCCGCCTGCTCGAATCAACAGGTGGCGCGAAGTAGTGGCCCGGTGTCGCGGGAACCGAGCCGAACGCAGAGCTCCAGCCACCTTGTGGGTTCGACATCACTTGCGCGCCCCGCCTGGCCTCGTTTGGCCAATACCGCCGATCCGAAATCGTGGCCCCTGCAAAGGCACTCGCCGACACTGCAACCAACGGCAGCACCAGCAACATAGTTCTGAAGGTCTGCTTGAACATGACCCGGCTCCTGCTCACTTGAAGGAAGGATTTGAGGCCCTCTCATCGATGAGTTCGGAAGAAATCGCCGTTCGGTTACAGGGCTCACGCCGACGTGAAAACGGTTCAGTCACGCTACCAACGCAGCAACCTGGGGCCCAGCATCGCCCCTGCCAGGGTGCAGAGCACAATCGTCCCGCCGTACCAGATTGCGACAAATGGCAAGGAATCGTCGGTGCAATGAAGCGCGTAACCCATGGCGCTGATGCCGCCCGAAACAAGACCCGCAAAGGCACCTGTCCGGACGAGATTGGTCGGCGCCGCCGTTCGCACCGCCGCGATAACGACGGTGAAAGGTACGATCGCGATGATCGGGATCGAGATAATGCACTCTAGCCACTCGTCACCCATGACCATCTTGGCCCAATGCGTACTGGGCGCCAGCCCGAGGCTGATTGCGGCAAGCAACAAGATGCCTGCGAATGGGAGGACGGCCCACCCCGAAGAGGACCTACGTTCTCCGCCCGGCCGCGCCAGGCGCATCAGGTAGGCCGATGCCAACACGACGATTCCGACCGCGAACACAATCTTCAGGAGCACGGAAACGACGGCGTGACCGGTCGTCAGATCGGACCGGGTACCCAGGCCGACCAATATGCCGCCCAACGTCAGAACCGTTGCGGCCGCAAGGGCGAGGCCCACTGTCCGACCGACCGATCGGCGATCGACCGGCTCGACGTGGGCACTGAGTGCCGCGATCAAATCATCCGTCTTCATGATCTCGCTTCCCGGGCAATCAGCGCGGCCAGGGTTTTTAGCCCGCGGTGAATATTCACCTTAATCCCGGATTCCGAAAGTCCGCACCGCTGCGCCGCTTCGGCGATGCTCAACCCGTCGAGTTTCACGGCTTCCATGGAACATTTGACGTTTGGCGGCAGCCGTCGCAAGAGCCGCCCGACGTCGTAGGAACTCTCCGCACCGACATGTTCGTCCGATGCCATGGCCTCGTCAGCCTCATCCAGAGGCACATCGGCCAACGACGCGCGGGTCCGACGCAGAAAGTCGATCAATTTGTGGCGCGCGATCGCATGGACCCATGGTGTCAGCAGGTCGGTGGCGTCGTAGGTATGTCTCTTGATGTGAATGGCCAAGACCGCTTCCTGAACTAGGTCTTCGGCCTCCGACGCGCTACGGCCAGTGCTTGCGAGTTTTCTTTTGTAGTACGCACGTAATCGCCTGCTCAGCGCTTCAAGCAATGCCCGATGCGAAGCCGCATCGCCGTCCAGGCTTGCGAGCATGAGTTTCTTCAGATCCGCTTCCGAGGTCGTCATGTTCGCGGTCCCGACTACCTCTCTCGATCAGGGAAGATCTCGATGAACTTATTGTCCTGCAGGCGTCCGCAAACCATGCCAGGCATCCCGGACTTGGTAGTAGTGGACCTCTGGCAGATAGTCGGGCGTGTTCAACCCGAGCGTCTTCACGTCGAGGCGCCCTACGGCGCCGAGGAGCGTGTAGGATGCGATCACGCGGTCGCGCTGAGCGAGGATCAGCCGAGCTCGGGCATTGGTCAGATCCTGCAGGGCGTTGAGTACGTCGACCGTCGTGCGCTGTCCTGCCTGCGCCTCCCGCTGCACCCCCAATAGTGCCACGTTCGCGGCACGCACCTCGGATTCTGCGGCAGTGACCGCGACTTTTGCTCCTTCATTGGCGACCCAAGCGCCGGTTGCCGCAGTGCGCGTCTGATTGCGCACCTGCTCCAGGACTAGCCGGCTTTGCGAAGTGACCTCCTTGGCCTGGCGGGTCTGGGCGGCGGCCATGCCTGCATCGTAGAGGGGAACGCCGACCTGGCCCAAAACCGAAGTCTGATCCATGCGCGAAGTCGCGAGGGTAGGATCATTCTGCACGGCGCGGCTGACGCTGGCCTGCACGGAAACGGTCGGAAGCAGCCCGCTTTCCGCCACTGCGATCGAAGATTGGGCGACATCCACATCGAACTGCGCGGCAAGGACGGCCGGGTTCTCTTGACGCGCCACATTCGTCGCATCCGCAAGAGTAGGCGGCGAGAACCGGTCCGCCGGCGTCGCCGCCACGAGCTGCGCGGGAGGCCCGCCCACCACTTGGGTGTAGGTCGCCTTGCTCACGGCAAGGGCCACTTCTGCGGCGTTGAGGTCGGCAAGGCCGCAGTTCAGGCGCGCTTCGGCCTGGGCCGCGTCGGTGGGCGTGACGTCGCCGGCATTGAGACGACTGCGAGTGTTGGAGAGCGTCTGCCGTAGGAAGGCGATATTGGCGCGCTGCGCGTCGACCAGCGCTCCATTGGCAAGTACGTTCATGTACACGGTGACGGCATTGAGCAGGGTCCCCTGCCCTACGTTGCGCAGGGCTTCGCGGCCGGACCTGACCTGCGCCTCCGCCACCCGGACATTGTTGGCGGTCTTGAAGCCGTTGAACAGCGTCTGGGTCACCGTGAGCCCAACGGTCCACGGCTTTAGCGTGACCGTCTGGACGACGTTGTCCGGCAACAGGTTGCGAACCTGCTGCAGGCCGGCGCTCAGGCTTGCCACAATCTGCGGGCGATAGCCCGACAACGCCTGCGGCACGTTTTCGTCGGTCGCCCGTTGGCGCGCCCGTGCCGCGCTCAGCTGCGGATTTGACTGATAGGCTTTCACTATGGCTTCCACGAGGGTCTCCGCCCTGGCGGGCGCTCCGCCGTGAAGCAACAACACCGACCCGAACATGGGTCCGGCCCACCTCCCGACGATCGAACCAGAAGCATCGACTCTCGGTCCGTACTTAGCCATCTCTTCCTCGTCCTTCGCGAAGCGTCGCACACGGATGTGCTCACAGCTGGCCCCTCTTCCGGCTCATTGGGCCGGCTCCATAATGCGCGGCCTCTTTGCAGGCGCTTCTTGATGTGCGGGAGACTGTGGATCGCGGTCGCCTCGATGGGACGTCGAAGGCAACCGGAAGCCCTTGATCAGTCCGAAGATCGCCGGAATGACGATGAGCGTCAGCAGCGTGGAGGAGACCATTCCGCCGATCATCGGCACAGCGATGCGCTGCATGATTTCGGATCCGGTACCCGAACTCCACATGATGGGCAGGAGGCCGGCCATGATGGCAACCACCGTCATCATCTTGGGCCGGACCCGCTCGACGGCGCCTTGCATGATGGCGTCGTAAAGATCGCTTCGCGTCAGCGCGCGACCTTCCGCCTTTATCCGCTCGCTCGTTTCCGCCAACGCGTGGTCGAGATAGATCAGCATCACCACGCCGGTCTCGGCGGCGACGCCGGCGAGTGCGATGAACCCTACCGCGACGGCGACCGACATGTTGAAGCCGAGCCACCACATCATCCAGAGGCCGCCGACCAGCGCGAAGGGCAGCGAGAGCATGACGATCAAGGTCTCCGTAATCGACCTGAAGTTCAGGTAGAGCAGCAGGAAGATGATCGTGAGCGTGACCGGTACCACGATCTTCAGACGCGCAGCGGCGCGCTGCAGGTACTCGTACTGGCCGCTCCAGACGACATAGTAACCCGCCGGAAACTGTATGCTCTCGCTGACCGCTCGCTGTGCGTCGGCGACGTAGCTCCCGATGTCCCTGTCCCGGATGTCGACATAGATGTAGGTCGCGAGCTGTCCGTTCTCGGTACGGATCGAAGTCGGCCCGCGGGCGGGTTCGACCTTCGCCACTTCGCCAAGCGGAACGGCGCCGCCGGCCGGCATCGGCACCAGGATATCGCTCGTGATGGCCTTGGGATTGTCCCGGAGATCGCGCGGGTAGCGCATGTTCACCGTGAACCGCTGCCGGCCCTCGACGGTCGTGGTGACCGTCTGACCTCCCAATGCGGCCGCGATGGTGTCCTGGACGTCCTGGATCAGGACGCCGTAACGGGCGAGCGCCTCCCGGTCCGGAGCGATCTCGAGATAGTACCCGCCGATGCCCCGCTCGGCATAGGCCGATGATGTACCGGGGACTGTCTTGATGACCCGTTCGATCTGCTTTGCCAACCGATCGATCTCCACGAGATCCGTGCCCATGACCTTGATGCCGATCGGCGTGCGGATGCCTGTCGACAGCATGTCGATGCGTGCCTTGATCGGCATGGTCCAAGCATTGGAGACGCCCGGAAATTGCAGCGCCTTGTCCATCTCCGCGATCAAAGTGTCGATCGTCATTCCGGGACGCCATTGCGCTTTCGGCTTGAGGTTGACGACCGTTTCGAACATTTCGGTCGGGGCCGGATCGGTGGCGGTCGCGGCCCGCCCCGCCTTGCCGTAGACGGAAGCGACCTCCGGGAAGGATTTGATAATGCGATCCTGCATCTGCATCAGTTCCGCCGCCTTGGTCACCGAGATGCCGGGCAGGGTCGTGGGCATATAGAGCAGCGTGCCCTCGTTCAGCGTCGGCATGAACTCGGTTCCAAGCTGTCGGGCCGGCCAGATCGTGACCGCGAGGACCGTCACGGAGGCGAGGATGACTAGGGTCTTTGCGCGCAGCACCCCCTTGATGACGGGGCGATATACCCAGATCAGGAAGCGATTAATGAAATTCTTGTGTTCGGGAACGATCTTCCCGCGCACGAAGACCACCATCAGCGCCGGGACCAACGTCACCGAAAGCAGAGCTGCGGCGGCCATCGCGAAGGTCTTCGTGTACGCCAGCGGGCTGAACAGCCGCCCCTCCTGCGATTCCAGCGTGAAGATCGGCATGAACGAAACGGTGATGATCAAGAGGCTGAAGAACAATGCGGGGCCCACTTCGGAGGCCGCCTCGATCAGGATTTGAACGCGCGATTGCCCCGGCTTCGCCCGCTCCAGGTGCTTGTGCGCGTTCTCGATCATGACGATGGCGGCATCCACCATGGCGCCGATCGCAATCGCAATACCGCCGAGGCTCATGATGTTCGACCCGAGCCCCAGCAGTTTCATGGCTCCGAACGCCATCAGCACGCCCACTGGCAGCATCAGGATCGCGACCAGCGCGCTGCGCACGTGCAGCAGGAAGACGATGCAGACGAGCGCCACGACGATGCTCTCCTCGAGAAGTGTTTGCTTCAGCGTGTCGATGGCGGCGTAGATCAGGTTGGAGCGGTCGTAGACCGGGACGATCTCGACCGATTTCGGCAGACTGCTCGCAATCTCCTTGAATCGCTTCTTGACGTTCTCGATGACGCTGAGCGCATTGACGCCAAAGCGCTGCAGCACGATGCCGCTTGCGACCTCCCCCTCGCCGTTCAATTCGGCGATACCCCGTCTTTCGTCCGGGCCGAGCTCGACTCGCGCGACGTCACGCAGCAACACGGGCGTGCCGTTGTTCGTCTTCAGCACGATGTTGCCGAGATCGTTGATGCTCTTGATGTAGCCCCTGCCCCGGATCACGTACTCGAACTCCGCGAGTTCGACCGTCCGGCCGCCGACGTCCGCGTTCGATGCGCGGATGGCGTCCCGGATCTTCTGCATGCTGATTCCGCGGTCGCGCATGCGCTGCGGGTCAAGGACCACGTTGTACTGTTTGACGAAACCGCCGATGCTCGCGACCTCGGCCACTCCTTCGGCCTTGGCCAGCGCGAATCTCAGATTCCAGTCCTGGATCGTGCGCGTGTCCGCCAGATTCAATTCCTTCGAGATGACGGCGTATTGGTAGACCCAGCCGACGCCCGTGGCATCCGGCCCGATGCTCGGCGTGACGCCCGCCGGCAACCTGGACGTCGCGCTATTCAGGAATTCCATGACGCGCGAGCGGGCCCAGTAGATGTCGGTTCCGTCTTCGAAGATCACGTACACGAAGGACACGCCGAAGAACGAGAAACCGCGCACCACCTTGGATTTCGGCACGGTCAGCATGGCCGTCGTCAAGGGATATGTAACTTGGTCCTCGATCACCTGCGGCGCCTGGCCGGGATATTCCGTGTAGACGATGACCTGCGTGTCGGAGAGATCCGGAATCGCATCGAGTGGCAGATGCACTAGTGCGTAGAGGCCAGCGGCGGCCGCAAAACCGGTGCCGAACAGCACCAGCAGTAGATTGCGTGCGGACCAGGCGATGATGCGAGCGATCATTTGTGCTCTCCCGTCGAGTGGGCGGCGCCGGTGACGGAAGGATTGGGCGCAGCCTCCGCGAAGCCTTTGAGCGCCGCCTTCAGGTTGCTTTCGGCATCGATCAAGAAATTGGCCGCGGTGACCACCGCCTCGCCATCCGCAAGGCCCTCCCGCACCTCGATGTAACCGCCGCCGCGCCGGCCAAGCTTGACTTCGCGCGGCTCGTAGCGTCCTTCGCCCTTGTCGACGAGAACGGCCTGCCGGCTGCCAGTGTCGAGCACCGAACTGTCAGGGACCGCCAATTCGGATTTGGAGTCCGCGGTGTCGATGTCTGCATCGACGTACATATCCGGCAGCAGCGCCACATCCGGGTTGGCGAGTTCGATTCGGACACGCGCCGTCCGAGTTTCGCGGTTAACCTGCGGATAGACGACGGCGATCCTGCCGCTGAAGGTGCGAGTCGGATAGCTGCGGGCGCGAACCGTGACCGGCTGACCCACTGCGATGTTGCCAAGATCGCGTTCGGCGACGTCGACCAGGGCCCAGACCACCGAGATATCGGCAATCCGGAACAGTACGTCGCCCGGATTGGCTCTCATGCCTTCGATGGCGTTGCGTTCAAGCACGATTCCGTCGCGCGGCGCCGACCATTGCACGGTGACGGGCGCGACGTGGGACTTCTCCATGTCCGCGATGACCTGCTCGGGAACGTCGAGATTGATCAGCCGCTGCCGCGAGCCGCGGCCGTAGGCCTCAATCCCGCCGGTGGTCTTGGAAGTGATCGTCGAGAAATACTCCGCGGCGGCGGACGCCACAGCCGAACTGTAGATCTGCATCAGCGGCTGGCCTGCCTTCACGCGCGTACCGGTGGTCACGTCGGCGACCTTCTGCACGAAGCTTACGGCGCGCATTGCGATGACCGAGACGCGGCGTTCATCCAGTTGGATCGTACCGGGCGACTTGACCAAGATCCGGATCGAACGGCGCTCGACGGGCTCGGACTTCACGCCCGTCCTCTGGATCTTGCCGGGCGAGAGCTTGACCGACCCGTCCTCCTGATCGTCCCCTTCGTAGACGGGAACGTAGTCCATCCCCATCGGGTCCTTCTTGGGGACCGGCGAGGTATCCGGCAGGCCCATCGGATTGCGATAGTACAGGATCCTGCGGGAGGAATCCGCCTGTTGCCGCTTCGGCTTCGCGGACTCGGTCGAGGGCTCGTCCTCATCGTAGACCGGCAGGTAATCGCGTCCCTGCTGATCCTTTTTCGGAACGGCCGACCAGAGGGGGGCCCCAGCGGGGTCGCGGTAGTACAGCGGTGTCTTGTCCGCGGCCGCGGCAGCGTCGGTCAAGCGGGCGTGAACGGGCCAGAAAGATCGTTCCACCGACCAGTAGCCGGTCAGTCCGATTCCGGCGCCGAGCGCGATGATTGTAAGCAAGCGCGAGGTGTTCATGGTGTGCACCAGGGCGCGCCCTACAGCGCGCATATATGGGTTTGAGAATGCCGGGCGTTCCCTGAGAACGCCCGCAGGCTCACTTGTTAGCCTTGACGATGACCTTGCCGTTGATGGTCTCAGACTCGCCCTGGACCTTTGCGGAGAGCGTGACCTGATAGCGACCCGCCATCGGAAGATCCGTCTTGAAGGCGTACACGCCGGACTCGCTGGACGGCAGCGGAGCCACCGGGGATTCCATTTCGGCCATTCCGTCGGGCGCCATGTCCACGCGCGTCCTGAAGATCACGGCGTCGGAGACCGGTTTCCCGGTCGTCTTGTTGGTCAAGCGGACCGCGACGGTGACGTCGTCGCCCTTCTTCATCTCCGCATTGACGGGCTCGAACACGTAGTCGCCTGCCCCCGCCGACGCAGCCGTGGCGACGAGAGTGACGACGACGGTCAGTGCGGCAGCACTGCTGAATTTGGAAGTCATGATTTTCTCCTCGATGGGTCTGTCTCGACCGCGGCTCCGAAGGAGCACACACGGCAGTCGTCATCGCGCGCGGGCACGTGCTACGCGCGTCGAACCGGGTGAGATCAGACCCGAGGAGGTCGGAAGGGAGGGCTCGCTCCGCGCACGGGAACGAACTGGTCCGCAGGGATGGCGACTTTGCTCTCGGCTGCGGGCACGAAGCGGAAGCCGATGCTTCGGACGTCGCCCAGCGCGACGAATCCGCCCGCGCAGCAGAAACCCATGCTGCAGTTATGGCCGGCGGCGTGAAAGGGGGCGCCGTTCATGTCGTCCGGGCAACAGTCCATCGACATGTCGGCCGAGGTGCCCATCTGCATTCCGGACTGCGCATCGTCGGCCATCACGCCGAAGCCGGCCGCGGACGCGCCGACCGGCAACAACGCCAAGGAGGCGGCGATCGCGAATGCCAGAATGGTACGGACGAGCCGCATCGCGCTTTGTCTACCTATACTTGTCCCGCTTACCGCACCGGTCCGGCGCGGTAGCAGTTTCCTTCCATAACATAGTCCTGCTCCGAGCGGCGTCTTTGATCCTCGTCAAGCATTCGTGACCGCCTTCTTCACCTGTCCGCCCGCCCGACCACTTCCATCAGTTCCGCGATCTTGCGCCGCTGGTCGGCCTTATCCCCGCTACGAATAGCGTGTTCCACGCAATGGGCCACGTGATCCTTGAGGATTTCTTCCTCGACGCGGCGGAGCGCGACTCTGACCGCCGAAATCTGCGTGACGATGTCGATGCAGTACCGGTCCTCGTCCACCATCTTCGCGAGTCCGCGGACTTGGCCTTCGATGCGGTTCAGGCGTTTCTGAGAGGAAGCCTTGATGTCGGTCCTCATGGGCCGTATATACCCCCCTAGGGTACCTTCCGCAAGAGATGGAGCACATAATGTCTAAGGATGCCCCAAATTCCGAAAAGGCGCGCGGAAGCTGCTGCGAACACTCTCACTCCACCTCGCGCGAGCCCCACGTTCACCATGACCATGGCTCCGGGCACGGCACCGCGGTCGACCCCGTCTGCGGAATGACCGTGGATCCGGCGACGGCCTCCCATAAGGTCGAGCATGGCGGCCGGACCTTCTATTTCTGCTCTGATCGTTGCAGGACCAAATTCGCGGAAGCGCCGGCAAAATACGTTCACGGCAAGGTGCAGCATGAACCCCGAGCCGACGTACCCGAAGGTACGGTCTACACCTGTCCAATGCATCCGCAGATCCGGCAGATCGGGCCTGGCAATTGTCCGATATGCGGCATGGCGCTCGAACCGGAATTCGCAACAGCGGACGCGGGACCAAATCCCGAGCTGGTCGATATGACCCGCCGATTTTGGGTGGGTCTCGCGCTCTCCGTCCCGGTCGTGATCCTCGAGATGGGCGCTCACTTGGTCGGAGCTCATCGCTGGATTGATCAGGCGTTCTCGAACTGGATCCAGCTGGCTCTTGCGACACCCGTGGTGCTTTGGGCCGGCTGGCCGTTCTTCGTCCGCGGTTGGCAGTCGGTGCTGACGCGCAATCTGAACATGTTCACCCTGATCGCGATGGGTACCGGCGTCGCCTGGATCTACAGCGTCGTCGCGACGGTTCTGCCAGCCGCGTTTCCTTCCACTTTCCGCGGCCACGACGGCGCGGTCGCGGTCTACTTCGAGGCGGCTGCCGTCATCACGGTCCTGGTGCTTCTGGGGCAGGTGCTCGAATTGCGCGCGCGCGAGGCGACCTCCGGGGCGATCAAGGCACTGCTGGATCTCGCGCCGAAAACCGCGCGACGCATCCGTGCGGACGGCGCCGACGAGGAGGTGCAGATCGCGGTGCTGCAGCCGCAGGACCGCCTGCGCGTCCGTCCCGGCGAAAAAGTACCCGTGGACGGCGAGATCATCGAGGGTCGCTCGACGAGTCGATGGTCACCGGAGAGTCCATGCCGGTCAGTAAGGAGGTCGGCAGCAAGGTCATCGCAGGCACCCTGAACCGGTCCGGCGGCTTCGTCATGCGTGCCGAGAAGGTCGGTAGCGACACGATGCTGTCCCAGATCGTGCAAATGGTCGCGCAGGCGCAGCGGTCCCGCGCTCCCATCCAGCGCCTCGCCGACCAGGTCGCGGGGTGGTTCGTTCCGGCGGTCATCGTGGTCGCGATCGCAGCTTTCGCCGCCTGGGCTGTTTACGGGCCCGAGCCGCGCTTCGCTTTCGGGCTGGTGGCGGCGGTCAGCGTTCTCATCATCGCCTGCCCGTGCGCGCTCGGCCTCGCGACGCCGATGTCGATCATGGTGGGCGTCGGACGCGGAGCACATGCGGGCGTGCTCATCAAGAACGCCGAGGCGCTTGAGCGCATGGAGAGAGTCGATACGCTCGTAGTCGACAAGACCGGCACACTGACGGAAGGCAAGCCCAAGGTCGTCGCGGTAGTCCCGACGAACGGGTACTCGGAGTCGGACGTGCTTCGGCTCGCCGCCAGCGTCGAGCGCGCCAGCGAGCATCCATTGGCGGATGCGATCGTTAATGCAGCCAGGGAGCGCGATATACTGACTACCGACGTGCAGGACTTCGACTCGCCGGTCGGCAAGGGCGCGCTCGGAACCGTCGAGGGCAAGAAGGTGCTCCTCGGGAACGCGACGTTCCTGAGCTCGGAAGGCGTCGATACGTCCTCCCTCGAATCCGAAGCCGAACGTCAGCGGGGCGAAGGCGCGACCGTCATCAACATGGCGGTCGACGGCACGCTCGTCGGCATCTTGGCCATCGCCGACCCGGTGAAGCAGTCCACGCCCGAGGCGCTGCGCGAGCTCGCCGCCGAAGGGGTCAGGGTGATCATGCTGACGGGCGACAACCGTACGACGGCCCGGGCCGTCGCTCGGAGGCTTGGTATCGCGGACGTCGAAGCCGAGGTTCTGCCCGACCAGAAGAGTGCGGTCGTCGCGAAGCTACACGAGCAAGGTCGAATAGTCGCGATGGCTGGCGATGGCGTCAATGACGCGCCGGCGTTGGCGGCCGCCGAAGTCGGTATCGCGATGGGGACCGGAACGGACGTAGCGATGGAGAGTGCCGGTGTGACGCTACTCAAGGGGGATCTCACGGGTATCGTACGGGCGCGGCGACTGTCGCGCGCAACGATGCGCAACATCCGCCAGAACTTGTTCTTTGCCTTCGCCTACAACGCGGCCGGCATTCCGATCGCCGCCGGGCTGCTCTACCCGACCTTCGGCTTGTTGCTGTCGCCGATCGTCGCCGCGGCCGCAATGGCGCTGTCGTCCGTCAGCGTGGTCGGCAACGCGCTGCGGCTACGAACAGTGCGGTCTGACGCGCGCGAAATCGCCGGCCATCGTCGCTGGCCATCGGAATTCGCGTCAAGGCGACGATGTGATCGACGAATCGGCAGCCCGCTTCGCGTTTCCATCGGGGACGCCGTGCGCGAGCAACCTGGACTCCGAAAGGCTTCCAAGAAGCTCGACCTTGGCGTCGTTGAGCGCTCCGCAGGCTGCCTGTACGGCTTTGACGGCTTCGAGTTGATCGCCGAGGTGCACGTACCAGACTTCCTGTGCGTGCTTCCCATCGCGGACTTCGGGCCAGGTCACGAGGATCGTGTAGCCGGCCGCCGCTATCTCGAAATCGCGAATGTCGGGTCCGGATTGCTCTGACGACATCTGCTGTTCTCCCCAAAGCAACAATCGTTTGTAAAGCTGGACCACCCCCAGAGGTTCCTGAGCTCCCACACGGCTCTTGCCGCTGCAGCCCTCCGGTCCGCGCGGTGTCGCTACCTATAGAGCTTTGGCTGTGCGCGTCGCACCTGCCGGAGGGTCAATAGATCGGCTATCCGGATTATCGTGTTGGAAACGTGGTGATCCAGCGGTCGTGCAACTCGGATTGTCGTCTGGTATTCTCTGACGTGGCGCAGCCGCCTTCTCCCGCTTCGTGTGCTCGAGGATCTAGTTATGCCAAAGCCGGTTCAAATTGACGCCGACCTGTACGCACGCGCGGCCGCAGCGGCATCGCGCGAAGGAAAACAGGTTGAGACTTACATAAATGAGCTAATCCGATTGCAGATCACAGATGTGGAGAGAATGCACCAGATTGTTAGGGCGCTCGATGAGATAGCAATCGAAGACGATGCCAAGGGGGCGTGATTCTCGGCGGAAATCTACACGGTTAAACGGATCAGGCTCGTGAGCACTCCAACACGACAGTCCGGATAGCCAATAGATCTTCGGCGGTTGCGAGAACCTGATGCCGTGGCAGTAGCCGCGCCGGACGCCGTGACGTCGTACACACGCGCCGTTCAGAGCAGGCGCGCGATCGCCTGAATGCCCTTCATTCCTGTCCCGAACCGGGCGATCGCTTCCTTGTTGCACTCCAGTTCACCGTAAGGCAAGAAACGCACCTTGAGGTCCGCTACGCGACTGAAGGCGGGGTCGACGAAGCTGGCTGCGCACCTCGTCCTCCCTGCCGTCCGGAGCGACCAGAAACAGTCCGCCCGTCGCGTGCAAATCGCTGCTCAGCGCGAGATCGAGCATACGAACGATGCCGGAGTAGATCGACGTCGTGTGCTCGACCTCGAAAGCCGCGGCAACACAATCGCTCGCGGAGTCTATCCAAAGGACGTCGATGAGCCGGATCGATTCTGCGCCGGCGGCGTTTTCGATGGATGAGGGTAGACGGTCGAGGCAGCCGGCCGCCAACATCGCACCGTTATACGGGCGTCCTCGATCGTTCGAAGCGATCCAGATCCGATAGCCGAGCGCCAAGCCCAAGTCGCGGAGCCAAGCTTGGACTTCCGTATGGGTAAGATCGTTCTCGCGCGCGGCAGCGATGGGACCTTCGAGCCGTTTCGCGGTCTCTCGCGCCTTCGAGAGCTCGGATAGCCACGCGTCTCTTGCGGTGTCGCCACTGCCGACGGGAGGCGCACTGAAGCGTCCGGTACCGACATCGAACAGAAATCCTGCGATTGCGCCGAGATCGTTGGAGAGGAGATCGCGATAGCTGCGGTTCAGCTCCAGGATGCCCCGTCGCATCCCAAGATACTGATCCCAGCGACCGAGTTTCACCTTGGCGCCCGTGATCGCATTGAAGCCGTTGACGATCGCTGTATTGAACGGCGGCATCAGGGTCGGGTGCAGGAAGTACAGGAGATTGGCGACAGCGGGCCCGAGACCCTTGATGGACAGGCGATCGATGGACTCGATTCCTTCGACCAGCTCCTGCTCGGTGCTGCAGCAGGAACAGTGATGCAGGAGTCTGCCGAACGCTCGCTGATTCTCGGGATTCTCGTAAATGTCGGGGATCCGAAGCTTCGGCTTCCACAGGAAGGCGTGATCGGCACCTTTGAAGATCTGCCTCTGCTCCGCGATCGATCCCACGATCGTTTCGAGGGAAGAGCCCTTGTAGACGTTGCCGAACGTTCCTGCTTCGATCTCCTCGACTACCTGAGCAATGCCGCGACGAATGGACCGGAAATTCTTGAGCCGCTCGTCCCACAAGAACCATGTGCGATAGGTCGATCCTGAGTCCTCGCGCCATCGTTCAATCAACACGCGCAGCAGATCAGTCAAACTCAGCCTCCCCTCATCATGTGCATTTCCCGCCCAGATTTTGGCACACGTCAACGCGCCGTGCGACGGCTGGGGTCGCGAATATTACAGCCAGGCACCGGAATCTCACTCTGCCAGATCGTCATCAAACCGGAACAAAGGCCCCGCGCGACTGTTGCGTGACAAACAACCGGTTGGAGCGGCCGTGATTGCCCTGCCTTACGACTATTTCCTGATTGCGTGGTTTGCAATCGCGCTGATCTCGACGGCCTATGTGGCCTATGACCAGTTCGCTGGCAATCCTGAGCCGACCGTGATGAAGTGGGCTTTCATCCTGGTCACGCTGTACATGGGACCAGTGGGTCTCCTGCTCTACGTGCTTGCCGACAAAGAGCCGCGGCCTGGAGAGCACGAGCGGTTCACCTCCCCACTTTGGAAGCAGGGGGTCGGCAGCACCATCCACTGCGTCGCCGGAGACGCTACCGGCATCATCCTGGCTGCGGCGACGACCGCCCTGCTTGGGTTACCGATGTGGATCGATCTCGTCGTAGAATACCTAGCGGGATTCTCGTTTGGTCTCCTAATATTCCAGTCCCTCTTCATGATGCGCATGATGGGCGGCTCGTATTGGCAGAACGTCAAGATGAGCTTCATGCCGGAATTCATCAGCATGAACGCCATGATGGCCGGAATGGCCCCGACAATGAGCCTCCTGATGATGGGGCGTGACATGCGGGCGATGGACCCCCTTGAACTGGTGTTCTGGGGCGTGATGTCGTTGGGGGTGATGGTCGGATTCACCGCGGCCTATCCGTTCAACGTGTGGATGGTCGGTGCCGGCATCAAACACGGACTGATGACGGAAAGGCGCACCGGAAGCTCGCAAGCCAGCGAGCACGACAAAAAGGGGCAGCGGCACGCGAGCCATGGCGGCGGTAATGGACACGGTGGCGGGCACGGGATGAAGAGCCAGGCGACGGGGCCTCAGCTTGCTGCCATGGCTGGCGTCACGGGTTTTATACTCATGACCGGCATGATCTGGCCTGGCTTTTACGTCAATCTGCGGCTCAGTGCGCGGGACGTCGAGGGAGCGATCATGCCGCCAGGCATGATCAATACGTTCGATCTTCCGGGCGCCGCGATGCGGGAAATGGCAGCGGTGAAGCCGCGACAGGTTAGCTATGTAGCGCCGATTACCGCACGCGGCGACCAAGTGCTGCAGCCGCGCGTCGAAGGTGGCGTGAAGGTTTTCGAGATCGAAGTGTCCGCAATCCGCTGGAATATACTACCAGACGTGAGCGTTGACGCTTACGCATACAATCGTCAAATTCCCGGTCCGCGCCTGGTATTGACCGAAGGCGATCATGTCAGGATCAACTTTCACAACGCCCTGCCCGAGAGCACGACCGTTCATTGGCACGGATTGATCGTGCCCAACGAGATGGATGGCCCGGCAAAGGTGACGCAACAGCCGATTCCGCCCGGTGGTTCCTACACCTACGAGTATACGGTCGGACAGCACGGGACGTACTTCTACCACAGCCATGACCATCCCGACCGTCAGCAGGCGCTGGGCCTATACGGCGCGCTGATCATCGCGCCGAAGGATCCGGCGGCGGAATTGAACGCCGATCTCGACTACACGATTCAGCTCCAGGAATGGCTGAAACGCGAGTGGCTTACCTATCCCGCGATGCTGATGGAGGGCGCCCTCCCCAATTACTTCACCATCAACGGGAAAGCCTTCCCCGCGACAGACGTCGTGCCGATGAAGGTGGGGCAGGCCATAAAGCTGCGGTTCATTGGGACCCACAACAATTTCGTTCATCCGATGCACGTGCACGGCGGGCCTTTCGAGGTCGTCGCGGTGGACGGCATCACTCTCGCCGAACGCGCACGCTATCAGGCGGATACAGTCAACGTGGGCCCGGGACAAAGATACGACGTGATCTGGACCGCTCGCAAACCCGGGAAATGGCTGGTGCATTGCCATATTCCACACCACACGGCCAACAACAACGTCGAGCAAGACGGCGGAGGCGGACTGATGTTGGTCCTGAACGTTCAATGATCAGCGGTAGAATCGGCTTGTCTTAGCGGATGAGCTCTCCCCGACCACACATCGACGACGGATCGAATCCGTTAGGCGCGGCAAACGATTTCGCTCCAGCCGGTTAGCGATTCGAGCCCCCGTCGAACTGCTGAAGTTCGCCGAGATCGCTCAATTGCCGACCTCCCTGTTCTCAAGCCAGCGTCGTTGACGCCGAGGGGCGCTTGCCACCGCTGCAGCAAGCGCCGAAGCGCGCGTCAACCAGGGCTCTTCTTCCGTACCCCTTCGCCCGACGTCTCGCTTGGAAACATGAACTCTATGCCTGCCTTCTCGAAGGCGTCCCTGATCGCTTTCAGGGCCTTCCTGCGGCGAAGATCCTTCAGAGAGAAATCGGTCTCCCCCTCCAGCTTCGAAATCGTCCTTTGTTTCAGGCCGGCCCGTTCGGCCACCTCGGCCTGATCGAGACCCAGCAGGCCTCTTGCCGCGCGGATGAGCGCAGGCGTCAGCATCTCGTCCGTCTCCGTTGTCATCCGCCCGATTCGCCCCTTCAGTTCCAGTTAAGGTTAACACAGAGATCGGGCTACGGCAGCACGAATGTTGTTGCCAGTTCGGGCTTTTATGCTATGGTAGCACGAATTCAACGGAGCTATCGATGCACTACGCAAGTTACATGGGAAGCGACGCATGGCGGCGGAATCCCGCGCGCCTGAAGGCGCTGTCCGACGCCGATGGACACTGCCGCCTGTGCCACGCTGACGGAAGTCTGGAAGTTCATCACTCGACCTACAAGCGTCTCGGACGCGAACGCGACAATGATCTGATCGCGCTGTGCTCCGACTGCCATCGCGACGTGACGAGCATCCTGCGCGAGCGTCGTTATGCGGCGGTCAAGCCGAAGCGCGCGGACGTCGAGCGCCTTCACGACGCCCGCATTCTCCTCGGCGATCCGACCGCGGGAGGCTACTGATGCAGCGCGAGACCATCCGTTTCCGCATCGTCGGCACCAAACGCCTGCTGATGCACTGCGGGCGTCTGGCGGATCCGCTCGATCCGATCACGCAGGATCTGGCGCGGCTCACCTCGAAGAGGCCGAAGACGATCGCCGACCACAAGATGATCAGCAAGGTGGAGTGGTTCGGAAGCCTCTGGCTGCATGACGGAGCGCCTTGCCTTCCGGCCGAAGCGCTCCTGGCGTGCGCGATCGGCGGTGCGAAGGTGCTGAAGCGCGGCCCCCAGGCCGCCGCCGGCCTCGCGATCGAGGAGGATGCCGTCCTCGTCTACGACGGCCCCACCGACGTCGACGAGCTTTGGGAGAACGGCGACTTCCTCTTCCGCTGCGGAGTGAAGGTCGGAGCGAACGCGAAGACCATGCGCACCCGCCCGTGCTTCAAGGATTGGTCCGCCGAATTCACGGCGAGCTACCTTCCCTCCGTCATCGACCGCGAGCACGTGATCCAGGCGCTCGCGCAGGCGGGTGTGCGTCGCGGCCTGGGCGACTGGCGGCCGCAGAACGGCACGTTCGAAGTGAAGCAGATAGAATAGCGAGCTCCCGTGCTGGGGCGTGGTCCGGTGAGGCATGGCACGGCCCGGTCTGGCGAGGTGAGGTAGGGGTGAAACGACGGCGCTGGTCGTCGTTTCCAGGCCGTGGAGACGTCGGCTGAACCGACGTCTCCACAATCTCCAACAGATGAAGCTTCGGCCGCGCGACAGCTTCCGCGCGACGGCGGAGCATTGTCGTTACGAGGCAGAAAGAGATGAAGACCCACAAGACCAAGAAGGCTCCCGTCGGACGCGGTCGCCGGCGATGCGAGCCGCCACCGATTGGACCCCTGTTGTGGTGGCGCACCATTCGCGCGGACCACTTCAACGTGGCCGCCGCCGGGGCCCTGCGCGCTTCCATCGCAAACGTGTTCATCCCGGGTGAGCCGACGTGGCGCGACGCCGCCGACGGCGACGAAGCCGCCGCGGTTGGCCTAGCGCTTCGACTCCACAAGGGCACGAGCCCGGTCACGTACGATCTCGTCATGACGGCGCTCGCCGCCTGCGCCGCCGAGGATGGCGCGGCCGCGTGCCTTGCCATGGCGCACATGCTGCGCGGATTCCCGGGTGCCGGGCGGGCAGAGGCGCGAATCGCAACGAGCTGGCTCGTGCGCAGCTTCATGAAGACCACGTCCTCCGAAGAAGAGACGGGGAGCGGTCGATGATCGCGCAAATCATGTCCGACCTGCACCTCGGCCCCGGTTCGGAAGCTCCCCCGCCGCTCGTCGACGGCGTCGAGCTCGTCGTGGTTGCCGGCGACACCTGCGAAGGGCTGGTCAAAGCCGTCGAGTCGCTCCGAGCCGCATACCCCGACGTGGACATCGCGATGGTGGCGGGAAATCACGAGTTTTACGGCCGTGTCTTCAAAGAGGAGCTCGAAGCCGGGCGGAAGCGTGCCCAAGAGCTCGGAGTGCATCTGCTGGAAAACGACACCGCGACTTTCGGTCGTCTCCGCATCGTCGGTGCGACGCTCTGGACCGACTACCGGTTGTTCGGTCCGGACCTGCAGCAGGCGGCGATGCGCGCCGCCTACGATCAGATGCGCGACCACAAAAGGATCCGCTGGAACCGCGAGCCGTGGCAACGATTCCGCCCGCAGGAAGCGCTGTCCTTGCACGCGCGCACGCGGAATTTCTTAGAGGCCGAATTGGCGCGACGTCATGATGGTCCGACGATGCTGCTCGCCCACCATGGAACGACTTGGGAGGCCCTCGATCCGATCAACGAGCGCTCCCTCCTCGCGGCCGCGTACGTTTCCGACCTCCGGTTGACAGCGAGCGCCGATTTCGTCGTCACCGGGCACACTCACCGGCCCATGAATTTTCGGCGAGAGCGTACGCACTTCATCTCCAATCCGCGCGGCTACCGCGACGAAGGCGTGCGGTTCGACCCTTCTCTCGTTATCGAGATCCTGCCGTGACCCAGCCGATCTACACAGCTCTCGAGAGCTTTCCCGATCATCCACCTTCCGGAAGCCGAGCTTCTGGCGATCGTCGCCAGCGCGCCGTCGAGGCCGACGACGTACCGACGTCCGCCATGGGCGCCCTGGAACTGGAGACCTACCGGAAGTGCTGGCTCGCCTCGTCCCGCTTCCGCCGCCACAACACGGAAGTCGCCGCCGAACGCGAACGTGAGCGCGCGATCGGCTTGGCAGAAAAGGAAGCCCGCGCCGCGATCGAGAAGGCGATGCGAACAGGCAAGGGTTTCCCGCGCTCTGCGTCGAGGAGCGGGCATTCGTCATCGTCTCGAAGCTCGATCGAGGACGTCGACGACGATCAGGACGAGTCCCTGCGGCGAATCTCCGACGCCGAGCGCTATCCTCCCAACGGGGGCTTGGTAGCGGCGCGTCTCTTGTTCTCCCGGATATTCGACCGCCGGCCCGCGCTGCTTGATGCGCTACGCAGCGGCGCTCCCGCCATCCTCATCGACGTCGGCGACGCCCTGATGCTCGATCGCGTCGCAATGGTCTGGCGGAGCATCCTCTTCGAAAGCACGACACGGTTCATGGATCTCGCTCGGGACCCCGTGAAGCGTCGCGAGGATCTGGATGCCTTGTACCTGGTCGTCAAAGAGCCTCCGAAAAGCACATCCAAAATCTCCCTCGACACGACGGCGCTGTCGATGCTGGCGTTCGCGCTCCCGCTCATCGCAATCTCGCCCCTGGCCCGGTCGCATCTTCCCGAAGCCGTGAACGCGGCGGCCACCGATCGCATCGACTTTCCTCCGCTGGATGCAACAACGATCGTGCGAACGATCCGCATCGTCACGGGCAAGACTTGCCCGCAAGCGATCGCGGATGGAACCTTGACCCATACGTCCATCGCCGACCTCGATATCGCGGTGCGCTTCGACCGCACTCCGCAGGAATGCCTGGCAGAACTTCGTCGCCTGAACGTGGCGAAGATCGCGAAGAAGAAATCGCGCGAACTGACGCTTTCCCAACTGCACGGCCTCGGCGAAGCACGCGAATGGGCGGAAGAGGCCATCTCGGATATCGAGGCCTGGAAACGCGGCGAAATTTCCTGGAGCGCCGTTCCGTCCGGCGTGGCGCTCAACGGACCCGCCGGCTGCGGTAAAACCACCTTCGCCGCCGTTTTTGCGGCGTCCGCCGGACTGAACTTCGTCAGTGCCACTTTGGCCAAGTGGCAGTCCAGCGGCGAGGCGCATCTCGGTCATCTCTTGCGCGCGATGCGTCAGGATTTCGAAGCCGCTCGTGCGCGGGCCCCCTCGTGCCTCTTCATCGACGAGATCGACAGCTTCCCGGACCGGGCCGGGGTCACCCATTCGCATCGCGACTATGTCATCGAGGTCGTAAATGCGCTCCTTGCGGAGATCGACGGAATCGCCGGTCGAGAGGGCGTCGTGATCATGGGCGCGAGCAACGACATCGGACGTTGCGATCCGGCTCTCCTGCGCGCGGGTCGCCTGGAGCGAATCGTCCAGATCGGTCTTCCGGATATCCCCGAATTGGAAAAGATGTTCCGGGTACGTCTGGGCGCGGATCTCGTCGACGAGGATATTTTGCCCATCGCCGAACTCGCCGCCGGGATGACGGGAGCCGACGTCGAGCGTGTGGTCAAGGACGCGCGCCGCGCAGCGCGCAGGGATGGTGGTCGCTCGCTTGTTTTCGACGATCTGCAGAAGGCGTTGGTCGAAGACGACGACCGGCCCCATGAGCTGCGTTGGCGCACCTGTGTCCACGAAGCAGCGCACATCCTGGTCGACGTCATCCATTTCGGTCCTCAGAACGTGTTCGCCAGGGTCGCCAAGATGCAAGGGCGCTTCGGCATGTCCGCGCGCCGCAACAACGGCTATTCGAGCGGCACGACTGAGGAGTATCGGAAGCGGCTCGAGGTAATTCTTGCCGGACGCACCGCTGAGCAGTTGATCTGCGGTTCGGCCTCGCACGGTGCCGGCGGAGTGCCCGGCTCGGACCTGGACAGCGCCACCGGCCTCGCATGCGCGATGGTGGGAAGCTTTGGCTTGGCCGGCCCGACCCCACTCACCTATCTAGGACCGGCACGCGATGCCGGCACGTTCCTCGCCTTCGCCGAAATCCGGACAGCGGTGAACCACGAACTATCCGAGGCGGCTCGTTCGTGTGCCCTCCTATTGAAGGAGAATCGTTCCGTGCTCGAGGCGATCGCCCGGCGATTGGCGGCACACGGGCGCATCGATGGTGCTCAGGTCGCGACGTTGCTCGCCGAGGCACGCCGCGACGGCCTTCCCTCAGGGCGGGGCGGCGCGGAGCCGTGAGTGCAACACAGATGACGGTAGCTGCCGCTCGAATCCCCGCGGACGCGGCCGATCCCGAACGCTTGGCCGAACTCCTGGAGTCGACCGGCGATTATCGCGTTCTGCGTCGAATGCGGCCGCCCTCGTTTCCAGCCCCGAACGGCTGCCCTACGAAGCGCGCGATCTTCGTCGACGTCGAGACGACCGGTCTCGACAAGGTGAAGGATTCGGTCATCGAGCTCGCCATGCTGCCGTTCGATTATACTATCGACGGGACCATCGTGGGCGTCGGGGAGCCATTCAGCTCCCTGCAGGATCCGGGGTTTCCCCTTCCGGCGGAGATTACGGCCCTTACCGGAATCACGGACGAAATGGTGCACGGCGCCAGTATCGATCCGAGCGAGGTGACTGCCTTCGCAAACCAGGCGGTCCTGGCCATTTCCCACAATGCAGGCTTCGATCGCCCGTTTTGCGAACGCGAATGGCCCGTGTTTGCGGCGAAGCCATGGGCCTGTTCGCTTCACGAGGTCGATTGGTCCGCGGAAGGCTTCTCAGGCAAGAAGCTGTCCCAAATCGCGACCGGCTATGGATTTTTCTTCGACGCCCACCGCGCCCTCGACGATTGTCGCGCCGGTGTCGATATCCTGGCTCGGCGTCTCCCTCGGAGCGGTCGAACAGGGCTGGCCGCCTTGCTGGAATCAGCGCGTGCAGCCCGATGGCGAGTGTGGGCGGAGGGCGCGCCGTATACGTCTCGCGACATTCTGAAAGCGCGCCGCTACCGCTGGAGTTCGGGCGACGACGGTGGCCGTCGAGCGTGGTATCTGGAAGTCGGGGAAGACACGCTTGAAGGGGAACTAGAGTACCTCCGTCGCGAAATCTATGGCCGTGAGGCCGTGGAGATCGCTCGCCACCGGTTTACTGCCTTTGACCGGTATTCGATCCGCGGGTGAATGCATTACTTAGATCTCGTGGCGCTATCCAGATCGGAGACAACAAATTTCGCAGGAAGACATAACCCAGACTGTTGCTCGATGATTAGTGCAGCGCGTTCATAACGGTCTGGTTGCAGGTTCGAGTCCTGCCGAGCCCACAAGCGAAATTTTGCTTGTGCGGACACTTTGAGAACGACTCGGTTTCCGCTTTAAGAACGACTCGATTTCGTTTTGAGAACGACTCGACCGCAGATCATCCTGAAAAAACTTACGAATTTCGTCTCGGTTTTTTCGCCGATTCTGGAGCTCGACAAAAGCGAGGGGGGTCTTGGAGCGTTTTTCCGCGACTTCCACGTCCCGACACGCACCTCTTGAGGAACAAGCTATGAGGAAGTCGCCCACGAAGTTCGTATTCCATGAGCAGGAAGTCGCCGACGTCACGTTTCGTGCGATGGTGGAGTCCGGGCGCGTCATTCTTCACATGGTGAATTTGAGCGGCCGCGAGTCCAGTGTGGACCTCATTGGAGAGGCATTCGCCCTCCCCTGTCTTCGCTATTCCGAGAAAGGATGGCAGCGACGCGGAATGCCCTCAGGCCCGCCGGGCTGGGCGGTTTGCCACGACACCGCGCGAGAGCCCCAGATGTTTCTCGGTCACCTCCACAGCGACGATGTGCGGCTCCTCAGGCACGAATTCGGCCTGCACAGCCTAGAGTCCTTCGGTCGTCAGGTCGCGTTCAAGGATTCGATCGCTGGCCAAACTCTGAAGCAGATCATGCTCCATGATCCGATCCGCGCAGCGCTTTTCCGGAAGGCCGACGCATCCCTAGATAACTGGGCCGAACAGGTCGTTTCTGAGGAGCAAGCGCGCCCCTGTCGACGGGCGATATGACATGGGCCACTCGGCGACGGGCTGTGCGCCGATTGCCCCTGCAATACCTTGATCGCTAGCGCATTGCGGCGCCGTGCGCCGGCCGAATGTTCCCCCCGCGATACCTGCACGGCAACTGGCTGGACTATCTCAGTACGCGTCCGGTGACGGCCCCTGGTTAGGTCATCTTGAGTGGATGGCTGACCGCCGTTTATGCGGCCTGAGCGACGTTCTGAGGTCGCCAATTCCAGG
>NZ_LMQJ01000024.1:73947-75180 GCF_001424605.1 Bradyrhizobium sp. Leaf396 | reverse complement strand
GAGTCGAGTCGATCTGCTGCAGAATGTTGTTGTACTGGTTGACCAGGTTCGCACGGGACGTCTGCGCAACGGTGTCCTGGACGGGGCTGGAAGCCGTCGAGAACGTCAGCGCGGTGGTCAGCGTACCGCCGATCGAGCCGCCCGCAGTGCTCGAACCGATGGTCGAGGACGCGTAGTCGTTGGTGGTCGAGATCGTCAGCAGGCCGTTGGCGTCGATCGTCGCCGACAGGTTGTTGGCCTGCAGCTTGGTGTTGAGCTGATCGAGCGTCTTGACCGTGCCGTTGGTGCCGTCGCCGAAGGTCACGTCAACCGCCGTGCCGCCGTTGAAGGAGGTAAAGGTCAAGGTCTTGCCGCTGATGCCGCCGATGCCGGAGGTACGAGCCGCGTTGAAGGCGGACGACGTGCCGGTGTTGCCGGCGAAGCCGAGTGCGTTCAGCGCATTGCCCGTGCCGGTGATCGACAGGTCGGCGTTGACGCCGGTCGAGATCTTGAGCTGGCCTGACGAGTTAATCGTCGACTTCGACTGCCCCGAGGCGGCCGCAAACAGTGCCGGTGATCGACAGGTCGGCGTTGACGCCGGTCGAGATCTTGAGCTGGCCTGACGAGTTAATCGTCGACTTCGACTGCCCCGAGGCGGCCGCAAACGTCGCGGTGCCGTTGGCTGCGATGGTCGCGGTCTGCACGCCGGTGGCAAGGTCGATCGCGTTCAGCACGTCGKCAACCGTGCCGGCCTGCAGATAGACGGTCGAATTGCCGYTGCCGTCGGTGACGACCGCACCGCTCGCGCCGGAGCCGGTGGGAACGGCCGGAGCACCGGCCGAGCCCGGGGTCGGCGCGTTCTTGAAGGTGATGACCTTGCCGTTGACGTTCAGCGTCGAACCGTCGGTGATCGTCGCACCTACGGCCGGAGCACCGGCCGAGCCCGGGGTCGGCGCGTTCTTGAAGGTGATGACCTTGCCGTTGACGTTCAGCGTCGAACCGTCGGTGATCGTCGCACCGAGCGAGGCTGCGCTGGTGGTGCGGTTGACGTTGACGGTGGCATTGCCGCCGCCGACTGACGAGGACACACCGAGCGCCTTGAGCAGGTCGGCCTTGCCGGTGACGCTCAGATCCGCACCCGTCGAGCTCCTCAGCGTGACGGCGCCCGCAGCGACGCTCGAGGCAGTCTGGCTGGCGCTGGTCGCGATCGTCGCAGCACCGGCGCTGTGGTCGCGATCGTCGCAGCACCGGCGC
>NZ_LMQJ01000024.1:0-73899 GCF_001424605.1 Bradyrhizobium sp. Leaf396 | reverse complement strand
CGATCAGGGTGATCGCACCGGTCAGCGCGGTGGTGCCATCGCCGGCCGTCGCCGCCGCACCGGTCAGGGTGCCGATGCTGGCGCCGAGCGTCGTGGTGCCGGTCGCCGCCGTGGTGCCGCCGGCCGCACCGCTATACAGCACGTTGCTGYTCGCGGTCGCGCTGGCATAGGACGTCGTGCCGCGCAGGTCGGCCGCCGTCGCACCCGAGATGGTGGCGGAGACGTTCGACTTCGTTGAATAGCCGACCGTGGTCTGCAGCGCCTGGTTGGCGATCGACTTCGCCGAGTCGATCAGCTTCTGCAGCGAGGTGATGCCGGTGTTGGCGGCCTGCAGCACCTGCACGCCGTTGGCGATGCCATCGAGCAGTGTGGTCTGCAGCGCCTGGTTGGCGATCGACTTCGCCGAGTCGATCAGCTTCTGCAGCGAGGTGATGCCGGTGTTGGCGGCCTGCAGCACCTGCACGCCGTTGGCGATGCCATCGAGCAGGTTGTTGATGTCGCTGGCGCGGTTGTCGAGCGACTGTGCGGTGAAGAAGTTGGTGGGATTATCCAGGGCCGAGTTGACGCTCTTGCCGGTCGACAGACGGTTCTGCGTGGTGGCGAGGAGGTCGGCGGTGGACTGGAGAGAGAGCAGGTTCTGACGAACCGATGCGGAGAGAACGATACCGGACATGACTCTGTTACCTTTCTGGTAAACGACGCTACTGTTACGCGTCTGCTTGGATCGATTGACCCAGCGACCGGCGGACCGTGGCGCCAAGACCTCTAACGAAACATGAAATGAAACCCGTGCTTTTGTCGGGTTGCGCCTGATTCGGCCGCGGACGCTGCCCGCATCGCCGCATCGGCCCCCAAGCGCGGCATTGAAACGATTGAGTTTTTCTCCGCAAATCCGCGGAATTTACAACTCGTTAACTTATTCCAAGCGAGAATTGGGCCTTGATGAGCCGCAACGAACGCTCGGTTACGAAAGCGTTGATGGAGAACAGGCATGGCCCTCAAGGTCGAGCTCAGACCGCACGAACGCATCATCGTCGGTAACTGCGTGATTACCAACACCGACCAGCGGGCGCGCCTCCTGATCGACGGCGACAACGTGCCGATCCTGCGCGAGCGCGACATCCTCACGCCGGAGACCGCCGATACGCCCGCCAAGCTCGTCTATCTCGCGGTCCAGCTCATGTACATCTCACCGGATCCGCAGACCCAGCACGGCACCTACTTCAACCTGGTGCGCGACATCGTCACCGCGGTGCCGAGTTCCTGGCCGATCATCGAGGCCATCAACAACAACATCCTGAACGGCGACCTTTACCGGGCGCTGAAGGACGCCCGCAAGCTGATTGCCTACGAAGAGAAGCTGCGGGATCAATATGTGGCCACACATCCGAAGCCGGAAGCGGACAAGGCCGACGTGAGCTCGGCCGCCTGATCGCGCCCCGCCCTAGCCGCGCGACGACCAAGCCGCGCAAACGACAACGGCCCCGGATCGCCTCCGGGGCCGTTGTCTTTTCTGGCGCACGTCAATGCTACTGCGCCGCGAGAGGCGGCGCTTCGACCTCGATCAGCGGGCCGCTGCACCGTCGTTCCCCGAACTCCAGCACCGCGGCGATCAGCGCATCGATGTCGGTCTCCTCTGTGCGGTGATTCACGATTGCAGCGCGGATCGCAAGCCTGCCGTCCAGCGTCGTGCTCGAGGGCGCCGCGGTGCCGCTTTCCTGGATGTCGGCAACGATCTCGCGATTGACCGCATCATCGGCACGGTAGCGGAAGCAGACGATATTGAGATTGACCGGCGCCAGCAGCTCCAGCCGAGATTCGGCCAGCACGCGTGCCTCGAGATATCTGGCCAGCGCGCAGCTTCGTGCGATCGCCGCACCCAGCCGATCGGTGCCGAACGTCTTCAGCGTGAACCATGTCTTCAGCGCACGAAAGCCGCGCGACAGATCGGGGCCGAGATCGCAGGGCCAGACCGCCCCCGCTGCAAGCCCCCTCGCCTCGCGGCGCAGATAGGCCGCCGGCTGTGCAAAGGCCTGCCGATGCTGCTCGCCGTCGCGCACCAACAGGAAACCTGCATCGTAAGGCACCTGGCCCCATTTGTGAAAATCGAGTGCGATTGAATCCGCAAGCTCGATGCCGCCGAGCATCGGCGCGAGCTCGGGCGACAGGATCGCGAGCGCACCGAAAGCGCCATCGACGTGAAACCAGATACCTTGCTCGCGGCAAAGCTCCGCAATCGCCCGGAGATCGTCGATCGCGCCGACATCGACCGTCCCGGCGGACGCGACCACCAGGAACGGCCTGAAGCCGACCTCGCGATCAACTGCGATCTGTGCGCGTAGCGCGGCGACATCGATGCGATGATCGGCATCGACAGCGATCCTGCGCAGCGCATCGGTGCCGAACCCGGCAACGTCCATCGCTCTGGAGACACATCCATGCGCGGCCTGCGACGTGTAAGCCGTAAGCAGCGCGCCGTCATTGCCGATGCCGTGCTGGCGCGCCAGCGTGCCGAGCGCCGCCGTGCGCGCCACCAGCACCGCCATCAGATTGGCCATCGACGTGCCCGTGACGAACACACCGCTCGCGCTATCGGGAAATGCGAACAGGCGGCGCATCCACTCGACGATCTGCCGCTCGACCTCGATCGGCATGTGGTCGCGTCCGCCGAGATTGGCATTGAGACCCGCCGCGAGCATGTCGGCGAGCATGCCGACCGCGGTGCCGCCCCCATGCACCCACCCCATGAACCCGGGATGCACGTTGCCTGTCGCATAGGGCGCGACATGCTCGGCGAACTCGCGGTAGACGTCGGCAAGGTCGCTCGCCTCGCGCGGCACGTCGGCTCTGAATGCCGCACGGACATCATCGGGGATCGGCCGCCAGACCGGGCGCGCCCGAACGTTGGCGATGCCGTCGATCGTCTCGTCCAGCATGCGATGGGCCAGCGCGCGAAATTCGCTCCAGTCCTGCGGATCGAGCGAGGTGCTCGTGACGGAGCTTTGCGTATTGCGGATGATCTCGTTCATGCTGCGCTCTCCTTGCCCGTCTTTGCATGCCGCGACAGCATCGCAGTGAACGCGGCGAAGATCTTGCGCATCTGCGGCGGCTTGTAGGGGAACACGACCGGCGAATCCATGTTGTGCACGACGGCGGTGTTGTCCGCCTCGAACACCAGAAGCTCGCCCTTCTGGTTCTCGGCGCAATCGATGATGAAATAATCCAGACCGACGCGCCGGCTCATCTCGTCGAGCGCGCTGCCATGCCGCGCGGCGAAGGCGTTGTCGAAGTCGCGCATGAAGACGGCTTCCTCGGCCCGCTTCTCCTCGCTGAACGCCATATAGGCGTTGAGATACCAGATGTCCCAGCGGTCGGCGATCGCCATGTGGCAGGCGTAGGGCTTGCCGTCGACCATCGCGAGGCGATACTTGCGGTAGAGCCCGTCGGCGCTGACATAGTCGACGAAACGTGCGACGAAGAAGTCCTGCTCTTTCCGTTCGGCGAGGTAGGCCGCAAGCGCCGCCGCCTCGTCGAGCTTGGCGAGGCCGACGCCGGCATGCGAGCCGCGTGGCCGTGCGATCATGGGAAAGTGCAAGTCGCTCGCGATGTCCTCGCACGCGATTGCGCCTCGTGCGAGATCCGACAATTGCGCGCGCGTCGCGTGAATGGTCGCAGGAATATCGAGACTTGGCACACCGGCCAGCAGCCGATACAGCTTGTCGCGATCGAGATTGCCGATGCGATCGGGGCGATTGAGCATCGGCCGCGGCCATTGCGGCGCGGCCTTTTCGATCAGAGCGAGCGCCTCGCGGCATTCCTCGGAATCCGAGGCGACCACGATGGCGACATCGTGCTCGGGCAAGGTTTCCGGCAGACCGACGCCCTTGACCACGTAAAGCGTCAGCAGCTCGATGTCGGAGTCTTCGAGCAGGAAATCGATCGGCGTATTGCCCCCCATGTCGATGTCGGCTGCGAGCGCGAGCACGCGCAAGCCGGGCTTCGGCGCCGCGCTGGGCGTGCGGAACAATTGATGGAAGGCCAGCACTTCAGACTGAATCGCAAGCCCCTGATCCTTGTCGCCCAGAAGCTGGCTGATCAACGACAGATCCAGCGCTTCGCCTGCCAGCGCCGTCCCCGCCGCGATCCGCGCCACGAGCTGGTCGCGCAAGGGATGCAGATCGACACCTTCGAAGGCCCGGCGTGTCAGCTGCGCAAAGCCGATGCGGTCGGCATAGTTCGCCGCAGTCAAGCCGATCGGAGCGGAAACTGGATGCTGCATCTCACACCTCGAACGCGGGCGCGGCCGGCACGGCCGCGACTCCGCCGCGGTCGAGCAGCAGCTCGATCTTCACCAGGACGTGCGCGATCCGGTCGAGAAGGCGCTGCACGTTGCGTTGCGACTCCCGCGCATCGGGCGACCAGGCCTCGGTGACGAAGCGTGCGCCGACGCAGAGGCGCAGCACTGCCTGCGGCGCCTCGTCCTGCCGCTCCAGCCGGACCGGCCGGCCGATCAGGCAGCGCTGCGCGGCGACCTCCCGGTCCGCCGCGCTGCCGCCGATCGCCGCGATCACGTCACACGCCAACGCGTGATGAACGGAAGCCATCTCGGCCGTCGAGACCGGCTGACCGTTGCGCAGCAATGTGAATGGAAAGATCGTGGCATGGGCGAACTCCTCGTCCTCCATGCCGGCCGTCGCGGCCGCGGTCGGCACGGCTCGGAACGACGGTGACAACCTGATCATGCTGCCGATGCCCGCAGCGAGTTCGGCGAGCATCGCGGCGCGGAAAGCCCCGGGCACGGTGTAGTAGCTGCCGATCTCGGCCAGCGCAGCCTCCCAGCGCAACCATTGGCCGAAGTTCGGGCGGCGCTCGAACCGCGAACGCAGCTCCGCCCAGGCGATCGGCCAATCGCAACGGCCGGCGTAGTCCAGGAAGCCTGGCGCGATCCCCTCGACCCGGTCGAGCGATCTCGCAGGGTCTTTCGGCACCAGCAGCGCACCGCTGAAGGCCGGCCCCCCGAAGAACTTCGAGCCGGTGATCAGCACCATGTAGCCGCGGTCGAGATAGGCGCGCAGCCGGCGGCGGCCGAGCCGGGCCTGACATGCGTCGACCACGATCTGGACCTTGCGCGGCCAGCGCCGGGCGATCTCGTCGAGGCAGGCCGCACTCGGTGCGCGCCAGCCGAGCTTCGAGCAATCCATGATCTGGAGCAGCACTGGTGCACCTTGCGCGATCGTAGCCTCGATCGCTTGCAGCACCGCGGCGTCAGCGTCCGCGCGCATCGCGATCCCGGAGGCGGCCTCGCGCAGTGGCAACGCTATGCTGGCGCCGGCGAGTCCGGCAACGGCGCCGTCCTTGCGGACCGCAACGCCACTCGCCGTCATGGAGCTGAAATGATGACCGCGGGCGGTATGGGTCGTCCCGCTTCCAGTCTGCTCGGCGCCGACCACGATGGTCACCGGACGCGCGCCGAGTATCGCGCGCGCCAGGAACAGGGCATGGAGCTGGGAGTCCGTGCCGGATGGCGAGAACACCACATCGACGCGCGGCGAAAGCTCCAGATGGCCGCGCAGCTCGTCGCGCATCTCCTCGCAACGCGCATCGAAAGCGACCTCGACCTCGTCGAACAGGCACTTGTGCATCAGCTCGTCCCGCGCCAGCGCGGCGCGGTCATAGGCCGCTTGCGAGATCGTCGATGCGGTCGAGGAGGCGAATTCCCAGACATCCGGGTCCGGCGAGACCGCGCAACCATAAGCGTTCGTCGAGTCCTTGGGATCGAGCGCGAGCCGCGGGTCGCCGCCGGAGACGAGCAGCATATCGAGGGGGGTGAAGAGATCACGCAGGCGATAGCGCGAGCCGCCGTCGGAAGCGCGCTCCGCCTCCGACAAGCGGGATGCGCCGCCGCTCATCCCGGCAGGCTCACGCCGCATCGGCCGCCGCCGCTGCGGGCACGGCTGCGAATTGCGAAGCGATATCGCCGTGAAACACGGACGGCCCGACGTGATCGAGCGAGCTCTGAATGTCGGCCCAGATCTCGCCGCCGATATCGGTCCAGCGCTTGCAGAAAGCGAAGTCTTCGGAAAGATAGGTGCCGGTTGCCGGATCGATCATGCATTCGAACAGCGCGAACCGGTTCTGGCTCGCTGCCAGTGCATCGTGCGAATGCTCCCGGAAGAATTGCAAGCCAGCGTAGGCCGGATGGCGGCACATCGCTTCCAGCACGTGGCGGCGGATCATCAGAAAGCCGGTCCCGGCATAACGCACGCGGGTAAAGCCGTTGACGACGACGATGCGATCGGGATCCTCGATCTCGAGCACGTAGTCGAGCGAGGCTGCCGGCACGTCGGTGCGGCCAGCGGCCATCGCACGTCTGGCCTTGTCCCAGTTGACCCGCTTGATGGGATAGCAGCCGGCGACGACGTCCGCACCGCATTCGATCAGGCGGAACACCTGCTCCGGCTTGAAGCCGATATCGGCATCGATGAACAGGAAATGCGTTGCCCTGGGATCGTCCAGGAACAGTGCGACCAGGTTGGCTCGGGCACGCGTGATCAGCGCATCGCCGTCGCGCAAATGCACCTTGAGCTCGAGATTGGACATGCCGTGCACGGCGCGCTGTAGCGCGAAGATGGAGCTCGCATAGATGCTCGACACCTGCCCGCCGAAGCACGGCGTGGCCACCACCAATTGCATCCTGTCCGACATCGTCAGCCCCGCCCCGCTCCAATCCTCACCAAGAGGTAAAGAGGCATGGTTAACGACGCCTTAACGCATCCCTTACAGGAACTTGACCAGCGAGAGCTGCGCCAGGTTGGAGGTCACCTGATAGGACGCCTGGAGTGCGTTCTGGAGTGCCAGAATCTCGCTCGCGACCTGGTCCGGTGAGGCCGATTCCGCCTGGTCGATGATGGTCTGCAGCTGCGCCTTGGCCTGGGTCTGGCGCGTGGTCGCGTCGTTCATCGTGTTCTGGGCCATCGCGATGTCGGTCTGGATGTCCTCGATGCGCTGCTGCCCCGGCTGCTGGGTCAACGCCTGCGTCACCCGCAGGCTCAGCGCCGCCACCTGTCCGCCCGAATATTGTCCCGTCGGTGAGGTCGAGAAGGTCCCGAACACCGCGATCGCCTGCAATTGCCGGCGGATCGCATCCTCATTGGCCTGGGCGCCATACTGCACCGTCACGGCATCGTCGACCCGCGCTATCGCCGTCGAGCGAGGCGAGCCGGGTCCGTCATTGCCCAGGTACCATTTCACCGTGTTGGCCGAGCCGTTCACCAGCGTGGTTGCCGAGTTCGCGGGCGAGGAGCCGACGCGCAGCGGCGGTTGCGTGGCCGTCACCGGGGTCGAGCCGAAGCCGAGCGCGTTCAGCGCCCCCGTATTCGAGGTCGTGATACTGAGGCTCGCCGCATCGTCGGTGTTGATCGTGATCGAACCGCCATGAACCGTCGAGGGTTTCGACGTCCCCGTGATCTGGTCGATCTTGCTGAGCATGGTCTGGACGTTGTCGGTGACGTTGAGCTGGTTGCCGGTCGCGCCCGAGCTGACGAAAGTCAGCGTGGTGCCGTTGACGGTGATGGTGTCGCCCGCAACGAAGCCCGGAGAGATCGAGTCCGAGGGGCTCGGGCCCGATAGCGCCGTCGCCCCGGCGATGGGGGCCGGCGGCGCGGCCTGGTTGTTGACGGGCGTGCCGATCGCCGAGCTCGCGGTGTTGAAGAAATTGTCGCCGGCGACGATCGCCGATGCCGCAACCAGCGAGGTGTTGGCGAGTTTGGCGATTGCGGTGTTCAGTGCCGTGTTGAGATTCGCGGCGGTGTTGTTCGGGTTGACGGGGGTGCTCGCATCGATCGCGAAACTGCCGAGAGGGGTCGGCGTCGCGCTGGACGCGGTGAGGTCGATCTGCTCCGTCGTGCCGTCCGGCAGCGTGAACTGAATGCTCAGCTTGTCGCCATTGTTCGGATTGACGCCGTTGAGATCGACCGAGAAGGACACCGGCGAGCCGCTCGGGCCGGTGACGGTCGCGCCCGTCAGCGTGGAGGACACCGCCTTGATCTTGAGGCCGAACGGCGATCCGGCCACGTCTTCCGACACCTGCACCGAGCTCGGCGTCGGCTGCGTCTGCACCAGCCGCCCCATGCCGTTCGCCCCCAGATCGGCGGCTTGGCGCTCCGCCATGACGGTCTTGAAGCCGGCCTGCGTCGTGGTGCCATTGATGATGTCGCCGGCATCCGCGACCGACTGCGTATTCACGGCCGTTCCGGAAAACAGATAGCGGCTGCCGGTCTGCGTGTTGAGGACGCCGACCATCGAGCCGAACTGGGCGGCGGCGGTGTTCTGCGCGATCGTCTGGCCGTTGACATTGAGATCCTGCGCGGTAGAGGCCGAGCCCGTTTGCACCGTACTGCGAATCTTGGTCAGCGATTGCAGCGCAGTGTTCGCTAGATTGATGCTGACGTTGACGTTGGTGATCGTGTCGGTGTAGGCGGCGATGTTGGAGAGCTGCGCGCGACCGGCGATTGCGAAGCCTTCGTTGGTGCCCATGCCAGCATAGTTCTGCGACAGCTTGCCGGTCGAAAGCTGCGTCGACAGATCGGTGAGCTGCTGATTGATGTTGCGAATCTGCGCGCCGAGAACCGACGAAGAGTAGTTGATGCTGCTGATCGACATCTGTCAGAGCCCTGTACTGGTTACACTTGCGCCTGGAGCAACGTGTTCATCATGCTCTGCACCACCGACATGACGTGGGCGTTGGCGGCATAGGCATTCTGAAGCTGGATCAGGTTCGACATCTCCGCGTCCAGGTTCACGCTGGAGGTCGAGTCGAACTTGGCCTGCAGCGTCGAGACCACGACGCTCTGGCCCTCCTGGAGCTGGGTCGACTGCGTCGCGGCGTTCGCCTGTACGCTGAGGAACTGCTGGAGAAAATTCGAAACGCTGCCGGTGAAGGGCTGGCTCGCCGAGCCGAGGCCGCTCTGTGGCGAATAGGAAAACACCGCATTGGTGAGCTGCGAGTAGAGATAGTCCGAACGCGTGGTGTCGCCTGCGGGCGTCACCGGCGAGGTGCTGTAGACCGACATCCGGGTCGGATCGGATACCAGCTGCGTGTTCACGGCGATGCGTCCGGCAAGCCCTGTCATCTGCGAGCCCGATGCCGTGAAAGCGCCGGTATAGAGCGCCTGGCCGCCGTCGGTGAACAGCGGCAGCTGCGGATTGCCCGAGGTCAGCGACGAGATCGTCTTTGTGGTCGAGGCCGAACTCACCTTGGCAAGGCCGGTATTGTCGTCGGTCAGCCGCAGCGTCGTGGCTGTCGCCGGGGACGGGGCGGCGGAGAACGACAGGTGCGTGCCTGACAACGCGGTGTTGAGCGCGGAGGCGATCGCGCCCATGCCGCCGGAGAAATTGACGCCGATCCGCATCGGGTTCGCATTGGTCGGGTTCTGAAGCGGCAGTGCGGCCGGGTCGGTCACGTTGACCAGCGTGATCTGACGCTGGGTATTGGTCGCCGTGTCCGTATAGGTGATGTTGACCGTGTTGCCCGGCAGCGCTCCGGCGAGCTCGAGATCGAACCCCGTAGGCGGACCGGACACCGTGCTGCCGGCCGTGGTCTTGTCGGATAGCGCGCTCGCCATCGTGGCGGCGAGCTCGTCGATCTGGTTCTGCGCCTGCACCAGGATCTGGTCGCGCAGCTTCAGGTCGGCCGCGATCTGGCCGGAAGAGACCACGTTGTTGGCGACAACGTCGACCTGCGAGCCGTTGGGCAGCTTGATATTGAACGCACCGACGCCGGACTTGGCGGGATCGATGTTGTAGAGCGAGGTTGCCGACAGCGCGCCGGCGGAGGCAAAGGAGAATTCCGAGGCGAGCCCGGCGCCAACGAGCTGAATGCCGGTCGTGGTGTAGATGTTGGCCTGGTTCGAGCCGTCGGTGGTGACGCGGACGTCGACGTATTTCGACAGCGTGTTGATGGCCTGGTCGCGCTGGTCCATCAGCACGGCGGCCGAGGGATCGTTTGCAGACAGGCCCTGGAGCCTGGTGTTGATGTCGGCGATCTGCTTCATGGCCGCGTTGGCGGCTTGCGCCGAGTTGCCGAGGTCCTGCTCGACGTTGGAGCGCAGCGATTGGATGCCCTTGGTGGTGACGTTGAGCTGCTGCGCCAGGGCCTGCGCCGCGCCGAGCGCCACCGTCTGCGCCGACGATGCGCCCGAACTGGTCGACAGCGCCTGAAGCGCCGTTGTGAACTTGTTCAGCGCGCTTTCGAGCGTGCCGGCATTGCCGGGCGTGCCATAGACATCCTGAAGCTGCTTCAGGATGTTGGCCATCTGGTCGGCGTAACCGCTACCGCCGATCTCGGTCCGAAGCTGGTTCAGCACGTAGGTGTCGAGCTGGCGGCTGACACCGGTCGTCATCGCCGTCGCGCCGAACTCGCCGGTCGTGACCTCGATCTGGTTCGGCGTCTGGACGACGTAACCCGGCGTCTGCGAGTTCGCGACGTTGGAGGAGACGATCGAGAGCGCGGCCTGGTTGGCACGCAGACCGCTCATCGCACTGGCGAGGGCTGAACTCAAACCCATATCACTGACCCGCCTTTGGTTATGTCACGCGCCGATCAGCGCAACACGTTCAAGAGATCCTGCACCATCGAATTCGCGGTCGTGATCACCTTGGTGTTGGCCGAATAGGCCTGCTGGGTCACGATCAGCTTGGTGAATTCGTCGGCGATGTCGGTGTTGGACCCCTCCAGGGACGAGCCGCTGATGGTCCCCGAGGCGCCGTCGATGGCGTCTCCCGACTGTTCGGTCGCGGCATAGGCGCCGCCGTCCATCGCCTTCAGATAGTTGGTGCCGTTGAAGTGCGAGAGCTGCACCTGGGCAAGGTTGAGGTTCTGGCCGTTGGAGAAAGTGCCGACCACGACGCCATTGTTGTTGACGGCGACCGAGCGAAGCTGACCGGCGGCATAGCCATTCTGGGTGATGGTGTTGATGGTCACCGCGCCGCTGGTGCTGGCATATTGCGTCAGCCCGCCGGAGGAGATGTTGAAGGCGACCGAGCCGAGCGACTGGCCGCTGACGGTGACGTTGTTGATGGTGATGCCCGAGCCGCTCGGCGACGTGAGCGAGCCGTCGGCGGCAAATGTGAAGGTCTGCCCGGTGTTGACCCAACCGACGGTCGTACCGGTTGCGTTCGGGTCGGTCTGGTAGAACAGGTTCCAGCTATCCGAATGACCCGCGCCGAGCGAAGCGCTGTCGGTCTTGGCCCAGCGCAATTGCAGGTTCACCGGCGTACCGGCGGCGTTGTAGGCGGTCACCGCGCCGCCACTGATCGATTCCTTGGTGAAAGTGGCGATGTCGTTGCCGATCACCCCGCCGGTGCCGGCCGTGCCGCCACCGTCGCGATTCCGGGTGATCGTCGAGGTGAAGCCAAGTGCCGAGAAGGCGGCGCTGTTGGAGCTGGAGACCGTCAGGTTCGAGACGGTGCCGGTGTTGAGGGTAATCACGCCGCCGCTGCTGACCGACGATCCCGACGCGCCGGAGAGCGCGTCGATCTTGCCGAGCAGGGTCGTGACGTTGTCCGTGACGTTGATCTGGTTCGGTCCCGAGGCACCCGAGTTCATGAAGGTCAGCGTCTGACCGTTGACGGTGATGGTATCGCCCGCGGAGAAGCCGGATGTGAGCACCTGTGCGCCGCCGGCGGTCGCGGTGCCGCTCAGCACAGTCGCGCCCGAGATCGCTGGCGAGGACAGCACGTTGCCGCCGCGTGTCACGCTGCTGATGCCGAGCGCGGTGGCGGCCGTGCCGCTGCCGATTGCGACGTCAGTGCCGGTGCCGCTCGAGATCTGGATATTGCCGCTGACCGAGAGCGAAGCGGTGACGCCGGCGCCGCCGGCAGTCTGGATCGCATTCAGGATGTCGGCGACGGTCGCGGTCGTGCCTGCACCGAGACCGATCGTGGTGTTGCTGCCGACGGTCGAGACCGTGGTGCCGCCGTCGAACGTGATGGTGTTGCCGTTGATGGTCAGCGTCTGGCCGCTCAATGCGGTCAGAATGCTGGATGCGAGATGCGTGCCGGCGGCATTGTCAAGGGAAGTGGTTGTCGAAGCGACCGCCGACGAATTGTTCTGGAGCGCAACCGTGCCCGTCGCCGTCGTCGACGAATAGGCCGAGCGGATGTTGCCGGTTGCTGCCGCGCCTGACACCGTCGCGTTGGCATAGGGCGCCGGAGGCGTGCCGACCGGCAGCGGGTTCGCGGCGAAATCGGACGGGTTGAGCCCGCCGGCCGCCAGCAACGTGCCGGTCGACGCCGTGGTTTTCGCCACCGTGTTCGGCTGCGTCGGCAGGTTCGCCGCGTACTGGATGGAGGTGGTCGCCTGCGCCGGAATGAAGTTGTTCTGGAATTGCAGGACGTTCGCCACGCTGCCGGTCGGGTTGCCGGTCTTCGGATCGACCGTGACGCCCATCAGATAATAGCCGGCGCCGTTGACCAGATTGCCGTTGGCATTGAGCTGGAAGTCGCCGCGCCTCGTGTAGTAGGTCACCCCGGTGAACACGGGCACGTTGTCGACGACGCCGCTCGCCTTCTGGATCGAGAAGAAACCGTCGCCAGTGATCGCCATGTTGGTGGCGACGGTGGAGGACGAGATCGTGCCCTGCGTGGTGATGGTGGCCTTCGCGTTGGCCTGCACGCCGCCTGCGACCTGCTTGCTTGGGACCGACGAGTCGGGAATGAGGTCGACGAAGCTGGTACCGATGCCCTTGTAACCGGTGGTGGATGAGTTCGCGATGTTGCCTGAAATGTTCTGCAGCGCGAAGGACTGCGCCTGCAGGCCACCCACCGAGGTGTTCATTGCATCGAAGATACCCATAACTTTGTCTCCAAATCCGATCTCGGCGGCCGGTCGACCATGGCCGCAATCGGGAGAGACGTCGCAAGGCCTATGCCAATGCGGGTATCTTCAAAAAATCAATGACTTAGATAGACATGCCCCGGTCGGATGACCGGGGCACAATTGCCGGGCCGGCAACAATTGCCGGGGCGTGATGTCATTCCGGGCGGTCCGAAGGACCGAGCTCAGGTGCGCACTTGCGCGCCTGAGAATCTCGACTCGGTGCCGGCGCATTGCTCCGCAACGATCCAGGCAAAACCTACGTCGCCGACGCCGCGGCCGGATGGAAGACCAGCCCGAAACCATCGATGCAGTAGCGCAAGCCGGTCGGCTTCGGGCCGTCATCGAACACGTGGCCGAGATGGCCGCCGCAGCGCCGGCAATGCACCTCGGTGCGGACCATGCCGTAGGTACGATCCACGGTCTTGCCGACATTGCCTTCGATCGGCGCATAGAAGCTCGGCCATCCCGTGCCGCTCTCGAACTTGGTCTCGGACGAAAACAGCGGCAGGTCGCAGCCGGCGCAGGCGAAGATGCCCTTGCGGTGCTCCTTCAAAAGCGGGCTGGAGCCGGGTCGCTCGGTGCCGTGATTGCGAAGTATCTCATATTGCTGCGGTGTGAGCTGGGCGCGCCACTCGGCCTCCGTCTTTGTGATCTCGAACTTTTGCGCGGCCTTCTCGCCAGCCTCGGCGGGGGACGCTCTCAGCCAGCGGAAGGCCGAAAGGCCGAGCAAGCCGGCGGCAGTCGTTAGCAGGATGCGGCGGTCAAACATCTCATTCTCCGTGCGCGGGCAGTCCACGCCCTGAGATACGGGCCTCAAGGCCCGACGTTACACCTCCGGCGGGATTTTTCGCAGGCTTATCGTGAGACGCCGGCGTCGTGGGAGACCGGTTCCATCGCCTGTTCTGCATCGTGGGCAGCAGGCGTCAACCGCGAGGTCGGCCGCGGCTCAACACCGGGTGGCGGGCGGCGCGGGCCGGTGCCGGCGGCGCGGTTGGCTTGGGCGAGCCGCGCCTCGCGGTCCCTGTCCCTGGCTCGCGCTCGCTCGCGGTAGCGGGCGAGCGAGCCTGTCGCGGCGGAACTCGCCCTGCCCCACATCCCGACCAATTGGCCCGCGACGCGCCCGGTTGCACCGCCCGCCCAGACCAGCTCGAATGGCGAGAACAATTTCCAGCGCTCGTCGCCCCATAGAATGCTGCGCGCGATCATCTGCCCGGCCATGGCGGAGGTGTTCATGCCTTGGCGGCCGAACCCGCTCACCACCCAAAGGCCTTTGCGCAGCTGACCGATCTGCGGCATTCCGTGAACGGTCTGGCCGGTGGCGCCGCCGAACATCTGGGTGATCTCGACGTTGCCGAGCTCGGGAAAAATCGTGCGGATTCGCCGCCTCACGGCGCCGGCGAAGCGCTCGGGGCTTGCCGCCCAGGTCGTCTCCGGGCTCTCCCACAGCAGCCGGTCGCCTTCGACGATTCGGAAATGGTCGATGCCGTCAGAATCCATCACGGATCCTTTGAAGGCGATGACCTCATGCAGGCGCTCGCCGAGCGGCGCGGTGATGCCGGCATAGCGCCAGACCGGCAGCAGCGTCTCCGACAGGCGCTTCAACGGCGCACCGAGATGGACGTTGCCGGCGAGCACGATGTGGCTCGCGCGCAGCCGCGCCGAGGGCGTGACGATGCGCTTGCGGATGCCGGAATGATCGATGCTGACGACCGGAGTGTCCTCGAAGATGCGGGCGCCCGCCCGCCGCGCCAGCGCCGCAAGGCCGTGCACATATTTGCGGCCGTCGACCTGGAACGCTTTGGGATAATATACGCCGTGGAAGTAGCGATCGGTCTTGAGCACGTCGCGGACGCGCTCGGCCTGCCAGCCCTCGACCTCGGTGTCGAAGTCCTCGTTCAGCATTTGCAAGCGGCTGATCAGCCGGTCGCCCGCATCAATGTTGGACACCTCCAGCACGCCGTCGCTGGGGCCGATCCCCGGCATGTTTTCTTCCGTGGCATTGGCCCGGACGAACTCGGCACCCTCCTTCGACAGCATCCACAATTCGCGCGCATCCTCGAAGCCAATGCGCTCGATCAGGTCGGTGAGCGGCAATGCAAAGCCCGGCATCACCGTCCCGAGCTGGTTGCCGGAGGCGTTCCAACCGACCTGACGGCCCTCGAGCACCGCGACGCTGGCCCCGAGCCGGGCCGCTTCCAGCGCGATGGACAACCCGGCAAGGCCCGCACCGACGACGCAGATGTCGGTGTCGAGATCGAATGACAGCCGCTCGCGATCGCGAAGGCCGGCGCCTTCCTGGGGCACGCTTGTGAAAGTCTCGCTCATGTCGTTACTTAAGATACCAACTGGGCGCCTGTCACCTTGTCCTCAACGCGCGCCTGTAGATTATCCCGGACGGGGAACGATTCGAGAATGCCATGCGCCGTTTGATGCTGCTGCGTCACGCCAAGACCGAGACCGACGCGCCGAGCGGCCGTGACCAGGACCGCCGCCTGGACGAACGCGGCCACAAGGATGCCGCACGGATCGGCGCCTGGATCGCCACCCATCCACCCTTTCCCGAGACCGTGCTGGTGTCGCATGCCGTGCGAGCCCGGCAGACCTGGGACATCGCCTGGGAGGCGATGAAGGACCGCGTCCCGGCGCCGCAGGTCGAGATCCTGCCGGAACTCTATGGCGCCGATCCTGCGGAGATCCTGGACACCATTCGCACTGCAACCGCGCCGGCCGACCCGAAGCAGTTGCTGCTGATCGGCCACAATCCCGGCATGCACGAGATCGCCCTGATGCTCACAGGCGGCGGCGATCCTGATGGCGCCAAGGCGCTCGGCGACAATCTGCCCACCGCGGGGCTTGCGATCTTCGACTTTGACGTCAAGGATTGGGCTGATGTGGCCTACCGCCGCGGCAGGCTGGTGCTGTTCGTCAGCCCCAAGCTGCTTCGATCGGGATGATCGCGCGACGTATCGCCAGGACGTACTGACCGAAAGATTTGGAGGCGCAGATGTTCAAGTCCATCCTCGTGCCCATCGACCTCGCCGATACCGATCTGGCCAAGCCGGCGATCGCAACCGCGGCGACGTTGTCTCAGACCTGGAGCGGCACGGTGCGCCTGCTCAACGTGCTGCCGATGACGCCGGTGATGCTCGCCGAATACGTCCCGGCCGATTTCGACGAGCAGCAGCGCGAGACGTCGGAGGAGGCCCTCGCCATCGTCGCGCGCGAATCCGGCATCGACCCGGCGCGGATCTCCACGGTGGTACGCCAGGGCGGCATCTACCACGAGATCCTGGAGGAAGCCGCGCAGATGAAGGCCGACCTGATCGTCATGACCTCGCACCGGCCGGCGATGCGCACTTATTTCCTCGGCTCCAACGCAGGGCACGTGGTGCGCTACGCCAAGTGCTCGGTGCTGGTGGTGAGGCACTGAGGGTTGCTGCCGCTGCCACGACGTCCGGAATCCCTCCGCGGAGAGATTCTGGATTGCTTCGGGACACGCGGGAGAGGCGTCACAAATACCGCGACAGCTCGTCCTTGAACTGTCCGTACACCGCGTCCTCGATCTGACTGCGCGTGATGCCGATATCGCGCAGCGCGCGGTCGTCGAGTTCATTCAGCGTCTTGACGGCGGAGCGGCGCTCCAGGCGGTCGAACAGCGCAGAGACACCATGGGCGAGCGCACCAAGAAATCCGCCCGACGAGGATGGGCGTAAACTCCGCCCGGCAGTTTGCGAAATCGTGGTCATCTTTCTTCTCCGGCCTGTCGTCCCGCGCGGCGAAGCTGCGCCGTTGGCGCGGACGCTGTCGGCGCCTGCACCTCATCTGCCGTCGGATTGCTCTCGCTCTCCTCGGCCAACCGCGGAACTTGATGGAACCTAAATGCTCCAGTACACTTCTCGGAGCAAGTAAAACATTGCTCTCGGTGCAATATGTCCAAGTTCGAGTACGTGAAGCTTGCCGATGCCATTGCGGCCGATATCACTAACGGCACGTTAAGGCCCGGCGACCGGCTGCCGCCGCAGCGCGATTTTGCCTATGACCGTGGCATCGCGGTGTCGACCGCGAGCCGGGTTTATACGGAATTGCTCCGCCGCGGGCTCGTTGTCGGCGAGGTCGGGCGCGGTACATTCATCTCCGGCGACATCAGGCGCGAAGTCGGCACGATGAGCGAGCCGGCCGAGGCGCGCATCAATTTCGAGGTCAATTATCCGCTATTGCCGCAGCAATGGGCGATGATCGCCAAAAGTCTTGCGGGGCTCGAGCGCGTCGATGCGCTCGAATCCGCGCTGCGCGTGTCGACCAGCACCGGCACCAGGAGCGCACGCACTGCCGCCGCCGCCTATCTCGCGCGCAAGGATTTCACGCCTCAGCCCGAGCAGGTCTTCTTCACCGCCAACGGCAAGCAATCGCTCGCGGCCGCGCTTGCGGCGCTCGTTCCCACCGGCGGCCGCTGCGGCGTCGAGGCGCTGACCTATCCCTACGTCAAGAGCATCGCCGCGCGTCTCGGCGTGACGCTGGTGCCGATTCCGATGGACGGCTTCGGCGCGCGTCCCGACGCCATCCAGAAGGCGCATCGCGAGGCACATCTGTCGGCGCTGTATCTCCAGCCCATCATCCAGAACCCGCTCGGCGTCACCATGAATGCGACGCGGCGCGCCGACATCATGCGCGTCGCCGAGAAGCTCGATCTCACCATCATCGAGGACGCCGTCTACGGCTTCCTGGCCGACGACACGCCTTTGGCTGCCCTCGACCCCGAGCGCTGCATCGTGATCGACAGCCTGTCCAAGAAGGTCGCGCCCGGGCTTGCCCTCGGCATCCTGGTCGCGCCGGCTCACTTGCGCGAAAGCGTGATGAGCGCAATCCGCACCGGGGGCTGGATCGCCTCCGGCCACGCTCTGGCGGCCGGACAGCGGCTGATGGCCGACGGCACCGTTGCCGAGCTGACGCGGCTGAAACGCATCGACGCCGCGCGGCGCCAGCAGACTGCCTCCAGGCTGCTCGCCGGCTATCAGCTCGCCGCCGACACGCGCTCATACCATTTGTGGCTGACGCTGCCACCGCATTGGCGCTCCCAGACCTTCGTCGCCGCAGCAGCACGGCGCGGCATCGCGCTGACGCCGTCCTCCACTTTCGCGATCGCGCATGGCCATGCACCCAACGCGGTGCGGCTCGCCCTTGCCCCGCCCTCGCCCGAGCAGCTCGATTCCGGCCTGCGCACCATCGCCTCGCTGCTCGGCACCAAGGAAGAGGATTTCGACTCGACGGAGTAGCTCGCGGACCCTCGCGCCGGTCACGCCTCCGGCCATTCCGCGATGAAGCCTTTCGCCTTGTACGGCTCGATCTTGTCCCATTCGTGCAGCATGCGGCGGCGAAATTCCGCATCGGTGTGCCAGAGGGCGCGAGGGGTCGCAAAGCTGTCAACGGTGAGCAGCATTTTCTCCACCTCCGGCCAGTGCCGGTGCAACGTCATAGGGTAGCGCCGCGCGGTCCAGGTGTTGCCGAGGCAGATCACGTTGCGAATGTTGGCAAGGCCGAGCGCCGCATCGATGATCGGGAGCGAGAAGATCACGTTCTCTCCGGTGTTCATCGCGCGATGCTCTTCGAGGACAAGTTCCGCCGGAACGCCTGCGTTGACCATCGCCGTCTTGATCAGCGTACATTCGGATTGCTCCGAGCCCGGCGTCACCCCGCCGCTAACAATCGACCAGCGGAAATAGCCCTCTCGCCACAGGCGCGCCGCAGTGTCGGCCCGCAACATGTCGTCCTCCCGGGTACCGAACACGAACAGCAGGTCGGCCGGCACCAGCGGCGTCTCGATCAGGTGCCTGCGATTGATTTCGGCGATCTCGTCCGCAGCAAGCGGGCGGGTGGTGGGATCCATGGAAGGCATGGCTGCACGATGCGACAGGGGCGCAGGAAGGCGAACTCACGTTTGATTGCGGCCGATTGCATATCTACGGCAGCAGCGCCTGCGGCAACCTCGCCAGGGTATAGGAGCGCGGCTGGTTGCGCCGGACGAAGCCGCCGACCTGCCAGGCGAACAGCGCGGCAAAGCCGAGAATGAACAGCGCGCCGGCGAACTCGCCGATCACGAGGGCGCGGATCAACAGGCCCGCCATCGCAACAGTCAGCACCGCGAGGCATGCCAGCACCGCCGCATGGGTGATGCGGCCAAGGCCGGCGGTCAGAACCGCGCGGCTGCCCGCTTTCGCCATCCGCGCATGCAATTCGACGATGAATGCGCGAAATCCGCTGTCCTGCGTCGACATCAGCGCCGCAGTCTGCCAACTCGTCGACAGGATCGCGATGCGGCGGCCGCTGGCGTGGGTGACATCGGCGCGAAAACGGTGCTGCTGCATTGAGACCGGGCGGAACGACAGCCGAATCGCAGAGATCTCGTCGTAGCGCCACAAGCCCTGGCGCCCGGCGATGTGCCAGGACAGTCCCTCCTCAGTCAGTTCGAAGCGGTGCGCCGAGCCGATCAGCGACGCCTTGTAGGCGTAGCTCGTGGCCGGCGCGGCCTCAGAACCCAGCATCTGGCATCAGTCCCGTCCGCGATCGCCTTGCGCGGTCGCCCTCGCCCATCCTACAAGCGAGGCATGGCTGAGACGACCTTTTTCCCGCGCCGCCTGATTCTCGGTGCCGCAATGATCTCCGGAGTGTTGCTCGCGCTCGCGGTCCACATGCTGGGCGCACGCTATGGGCTCGATCTCGGCGGCCTCTGGCGCGGCGACACACGAGAGTTCATACCCGCAGGCGCGGCGATCGCCTGGTGGCTGATCGCCACGGTCGGCATTTCCGGCGGCTATTTCACGGCGTCATTGATGCAGAGCGCGGTCTCCGGACAGATCCCGCAACGGATGCGGCAATTCCTGATCGCCGTCGGCGTGCTGCTGCTCGCGGGCGCCGGCCAGGCCGCTTCGGCGCCGAGCCCGATCCCGACCGTCTCAGGGGTGCTCGCCGGGCTTGCTGCGCTGTGCCTCGGCGCCGTGATGGCTTTCTGCGGCGCGCACTTCGCGTTGCGACGCGCTGACGGGCTGCGCCGACCCATGCGGCCACGCTGATCCCAGCCGAGTGACGCGCATCAAAAGAAGACGCCGCGCGTGCGCGCGGCGTCGGTCGGCGACATACCTTGGTAGCTAGCTCGCCGCGCGCAAATTGACCTTGCTCTCGGCGAGAGTCGTCAGCTTCTTGTCGGTCGCCTTTTCCTCCTCGAGCGTCTTGGCAAGCACTGCTGCGCAGTCGCTGCGGCCGAGCTGCTTGGCCCAGGCGATCAGGCTGCCGTAGCGGACGATCTCGTAGTGTTCGGCGGCCTGAGCTGCATTGATCAGCGCTGCATCGAGCACCGCCTTGTCCGCAACTTCGCCGGCGGTCTCGTCCGCTTCCTCGATGATGCCGTCAATGGCCGGGCAGTCGACCGCCTTCGCCGCGACGCCGTGCATCTTGAACACTTCCTCGAGGCGCGCGACGTGCTGCCTGGTTTCTTCAAGGTGCGTCAAAAAGCCCTGTTTCAGCTGCGGATCGGTGGCCTTGCTTGCCATCTTTGGCAGCGCCTTGGTGAGCTGCTGCTCGGCGTAATAGATGTCCTGGAGCTGATGCACGAACAGGTCGTTCATGGTCTTGATGTCTTTTGTGAACAGTCCCATCGTTCCGATCCTCTCGGGTTTCGGGAACACGACGGCGCGGGCTTGCAGGAGAAAGCCGCTTATTTCGCCATGTTCGATTGCTGATCGAGCCCAACGAGTACGGAGCATCGACGTTCCAAAAAACGCCGGCAGCGCTTGCGCTGGAACAAGGCGGACGGCGCGAGGATTTGAAATCGTGTCGGCACACCGGATGCGCGAGGGCAGCGAATGTTTCGCGACTCATATGCTTAACGCGGGTCGGATATGAACCGCATATGACAAAAGTGGCCGCTCGAACGCAGAACCTGTTGCTGTCAAGGGCTGCACAAGCTGCTGTTTTTGCCTTAAATGAGCTGGATCATGCCTAGCGATCGATGCCTGCCTTTGGCCGTGATCGAACCCGATTGGCCAATACCTGGTCCGGTCGGTCTTTGCCCCCGCCGGGAGGATGAATGCACGGACTGCTGACCGCGCTGCAACGCGGCTTCAAGAGATGGATTGGCTGGCGACGGCTCGGCATTGCCGCGAGCATCCTGATCATCGCCTTCGCGATCACCACGCTGGTGCGAACCCTCAAGGGCATCGATACCGCGGTCATCCTGACGGCGTTGACCGAGATTCCCCGCGGCAATATCGGGCTGGCGGCGATCTGCGTCTTCTTCGCATTCTGCACGCTGACCTTCTACGACTATTTCGCCTTGCGAACGATCGGCAAGAAGCATGTGCCCTATCGCATCGCGGCGCTCTCCAGCTTCACGTCCTATTCGATCGGCCACAACATCGGCGCCACGGTATTCACCGGCGGCGCGATCCGTTTCCGGATCTATTCGGACTACGGGCTGAACGCGATCGACGTCGCGAAAATCTGCTTTCTGTCGGGCCTGACCTTCTGGCTCGGTAACATCTTCGTGCTCTCGATCGGCATGGCCATCCATCCGGATGCCGCCTCCTCGATGGATCAGCTCCCCGCCTCGATCAACCGCCTGATCGCGCTCGGTGGCCTCGCCTCGATCGGCGCCTATCTGGTCTGGCTGTGCATGGGCGAGAAGCGCCGCGAACTCGGCCAGAAGGGCTGGAAGGTGGTGCTGCCGTCGGCATCGCTGACATTGGTGCAGATCCTGATCGGCGTGGTCGATCTCGGCTTCTGCGCCATGGCCATGTACCTGTTGATGCCGGCCAATCCGCCGATCGACTTCATGTCGCTTGCGGTCGTGTTCATTCTGGCGACCCTGATCGGCTTTGCCAGCCATGCGCCCGGCTCGATCGGCGTCTTCGATGCGGCCATGCTGGTGGCGCTGCCCCAATTCGGTCGAGAGGAGCTTCTGGCGACGCTCCTGGTGTTCCGCATCCTCTATTTCGTCGTCCCGTTCGGCCTCGCCATCTCGATCATGGGCACGCGCGAGCTCTGGATGAACGTGGTCGCCCCCTGGCAGGAGCGGCGGCGCCTGGCGGAGGCCTGCGCCCAGGCCAATCTGCCCAAGCAGGTGGCCGCGATGGAGCGCGAGCGGACGCTGCGGCGGGCCGGCAAGCGATAGGCCCCTTTTCCTGGGCCCGTCAGACAAAGGTTGCAGGCGGCGGAGCAATCCTCTCTTATTTCCGCCTCAACTTTGCCGTTGAAGACCCGGGCCATGATCCCTGTATCCCTTCGCACTTTCTCCGCAGGCGCCCTGCTGCTTTCTGGAATTCTGACGTGTTTGCCGCCCGGTCGCGCCGCCGCGCAGGACGCCGGTGCCATGCAGATCAATTGGGAGGTGCGCAACCGCTTCCGGCTGTTCCGCGAGGAGCGCGACTTCCTGCTCCACGTCGAGAACGCGCGTGACCGCAGCATTCTCGCCGCCGAGCAATCGCTGGAGCTGCAGAGCGAAGGCCGCGGCTGGGCCCGCAACGCGGTCAACCGCCTCTGCATCGACCTCCAGGGCCGGGTCAACCAGCCTTGCACCCGCGACAACGTCAAAGAGAACTACATCACACCGATCGATCATCCGGTCACCGTGCGCCTCACGGGTGCGGTGCCGGTCGGCGCCACCTGTGCATGGTCGTTCGACGACGGCGACGGGCCGCAACAATCGACCTTCGACTGCGCCGAGCCGATCAATCTGCGCGTCCGCTACGGCAAGCAGACCGTCGCGACGGTCGACGTCTCCTCGGGCTCCGATCCGACCCAGCGCATCCAGACCGAGATTCAGGTCCGCGACATCTTCATCGCCGGCCTCGGGGACAGCATCGCCTCCGGAGAAGGCAACCCAGACCGGCCACTGGCGCTGGCGGACGAAGGCTTCTGCTTCCGCTCCTATCTCGGCACCGCCGGCGCGCAGTATTACCGGCCGAGCCGCCAGGGCTTCAAGGGCGGCCGCGCCTGCGAGGCGCCGGATACGCTGGCCAACTGGCAACGCTACAGCGCGCTCTGGTTCAACGCGCCTTGCCACCGCTCGCTCTACAGCTACCAGGCGCGCACCGCGCTGGCGCTCGCCCTGCGCTATACGCACATCGCGGTGACCTTCCTGCCACTCGCCTGCACCGGCGCCAGCATCAGCGATGGGCTGCTGGGCTCGCAGCGCGCCCGCGAATGCGCGCCCGGCAAGACCGGCGTGTGCAACACCAGCGTGAACGCCCAGGTCGCCGAGCTGCGCGAAGCGCTCGCCGCGGCAAAGAAACGCCAGCCCGACCGCACGCTCGATCTCGTGCTGCTGTCGGTCGGCGCCAACGACGTCTACTTCTCCGGCCTCGTCGCCGACGTCATCGTCGATACCGCGACGGAGCGCGCGCTGTTCCGCCGCTCCGGCGTGATGGCGACCGTCGATGATTCCCGCGATGCGCTGGTGCGCGAACTGCCGCAGAAATTCGCCAGGCTGCGCGAGGCGCTCAAGCCGCTCGTCGGCGGCGACCTCTCGCGCGTGGTCTATGTCTCCTACGCCAATCCTGCGCTCGCCGACGGCGGCGTGCCCTGCCGCGGCGGCCGTGCCGGCTTCGACATTCATCCATCGTTCAATGCCGATCCGCAGCGGCTCGCCCGTGTCTCGACCTTCGTCGATACGGAATTCCTGCCGCAGCTGAAGGGGCTCGCCACCTGCAGCCGGGGCGCGCTCTGCCGCGATCCCGAAGCCGACCGCATGACCTTCGTCGATGCGCACCAGGCCGCGTTCGCCGATCACGGCTTCTGCGCCCATTCGGGCAATGATCCCGAATTCGACCGGACCTGCTTTGCCGAGAACGGCCAGAGCTTCAATCCCGATATCGTGAGCGCGGCGAGCCAGCCGATGCTTTGCGGGCGCGGCGCCTCGGAATACCGCGCCTACCTGCCGCGCGCGCGCTGGATCCGCGATGCGAACGACAGTTATTTTGCCGCAATGACCTATCCGCAGGGCTTGCCGGCAGCGAGCCAGCCGACCGACATTCACGACGCGACCTGGGGCGTGCTCTCCGCCGTCTATGGCGGCGCCGTGCATCCGAGCGCCGAAGGACATGCTGCAATGGCGGATGCCGCGCTGCCGGCCGCGAGCGCGGTGCTCGGGCTGGACGCGGTGCCGCCAAGCGTGACGCGCGGATTCCTGCCGCAGCTGCTGCCGGGCACGCAGCAATAGGGTCGAGCGCGGGCTCGCGCCATACCGTCGGTGCGATCAATCCAAGAGCGACATCGATCGATGCTTCCTTGAACCTGGACAGTTCGCGGCGCCCGCCCCTAGGACTCGATTGAGAAAATCATGACGCTCCAACATTCCTCCTGAAGGCTCCGGCGCTAGCTCGGCCAGGCAACTCAACGGCGGCTCACCAGTCGCCGTCTTTGCATCGGGGGTGATCTCGATGCTCCACTCGCCTCGGCTGACATGGGGCTTTGGCCTGGACGTGCATCGAGCGCTCCCCTGTCCATGACGGCGGAAGAACTTCATCCGGCCGATAGGCGCCCCTGAATCACGGCTCGGCATCAATGTCGACGCGCAGCCATCGAGGCCGCGCACGAATTCCACAAGAAGCATGGACTTCGCGTCCGGGATGGGGCTATGGCCATACAGGACCCGATCAAACGTCCGGGCCTCGTGCGTTAGAAAACTTCAGGCGCGATCCCGGAGCGCGGACACCGGTTTTCCGATACGATCATGCCCCTTGAACAAGGAGGAAAGAAGATGACAGCGATCCTGAAGAACTTCATCGGCGGCGAATGGGTCGACGGTTCCGGCATCACCAGGAACATCAATCCCTCCAACACCAACGATCTCGTCGGGGAATATGCCAAGGCGGACAAGGCGCAGACCGAGAAGGCGATAGCCGCCGCCAAGGCCGCCTTTCCCGCCTGGTCGCGTTCCACGCCGCAGGAGCGCTATGACGCGCTGAACAAGATCTCAATCGAGATCCTCTCGCGCAAGGAAGAGCTCGGCCGGCTCCTCGCCCGAGAGGAAGGCAAGACCTTGCCGGAAGGTATCGGCGAGGTCGGTCGCGCCGGCCAGATCTTTGCGTTCTTCGCCGGCGAGGCGCTGCGGCTGATCGGCGAGAAGGGCGCCTCGGTTCGTCCCGGCATCGACGTTGAGCTCACCCGCGAGCCGGTTGGCGTCGTCGGCATGATCACACCCTGGAATTTCCCGATCGCGATCCCCGCCTGGAAGATCGCGCCGGCGCTCTGCTACGGCAACACCGTCGTGTTCAAGCCGGCCGAGCTGGTGCCCGGCTCGGCACATGCTTTGTCCGAGATCATCACCCGCTCCGGCATTCCAGCCGGCGTGTTCAACCTCGTCGTCGGCTCCGGCTCGGTGGTCGGCCAGACCTTGCTCGAGCATCCGGACGTCGCCGCGATCTCCTTCACCGGCTCGGTGCAAACCGGGCGCAAGATCGCGCAGGCCTGCGTGCTCTCGAACCCCATGAAGAAATTTCAGCTCGAGATGGGCGGCAAGAATCCGCTGGTCGTGCTCGACGACGCCGACCTCAAGACCGCCGTCGAGGTCGCCGTCAACGGCGCCTATTTCTCCACCGGCCAGCGCTGCACCGCCTCCTCGCGCCTCATCGTCACCGAAGGCATCCACGACCGCTTCGTCGCGGCGGTCGCCGAGCGCCTCAACAGCCTGTCGGTCGACGACGCGCTCAAGGCCGGCGTGCATATCGGCCCCGTGGTGGACCAGAACCAGCTCGACCAGGACCTCCGCTACATCAAGATCGGCCAGGACGAGGGCGCCAGGCTCGCCTTCGGCGGCGAGCTGCTCAAGCGCGACAACCCCGGCCACTACCTCCAGCCGGCCCTGTTCACCGAGGCCAACAACAACATGCGCATCGCGCGCGAGGAGATCTTTGGCCCGGTCGCGGCCGTCATCCGTGCCAAGAACTACGAGGAGGCGCTCGCGATCTCCAACGACACCGAGTTCGGCCTCGCCTCCGGCATCTGCACCACCAGCCTGAAATACGCCTCGCACTACAAGCGCAACAGCGAGTCAGGCATGGTGATGGTCAACCTGCCGACCGCCGGCGTCGATTATCACGTGCCGTTCGGCGGCCGGAAGGGTTCGAGCTACGGCGCCCGCGAGCAGGGCTCCTACGCCCGCGAGTTCTATACCACGGTGAAGACGGCTTATACGTTTCCGGGCTGACGAGCGATCTTCACGCAGCGGCGGAGGTGCCGACCTCTCCCTCTGGGAGAGGTCGGATCGCACATCGATCGGGTTACGCCCTCTCCTGCAAGCCGCTGCCCCTCACCCGCGCCTCCGGCGCGACCGATCCCCTCCGGGGAGAGGTAAACGAAAACACGGCTTCTTCCGTTCTTGAGACAAGCGCAGATGGACCAGGACGTCGCAGCGAAAGAGCAGCCCCGCTACATCAGGCTGAACGAGCGCGACAATGTCGCGATCGTGGTCAACGATTTCGGGCTTCCCGCCGGCTCGCGCTTTGCGTGCGGGCTGACGCTGCGCGCCTTCGTGCCGCAGGGGCACAAGGCTGCTTTGGTCGATATTGCGGAAGGCGCGCCGATCGTCCGCTATGGCGAAATCATCGGTTACGCGCTGTCGCCGATCCTGGCCGGCGAATGGGTCGATGAAGCGCGCATCCGCATGCCGGAGGCCCCTGCCCTCGACAAGCTCGAAATCTCGACCGCCGTCCCTGCGCCGCTGCCGCCGTTGGAAGGCTTCACCTTCGAGGGTTATCGCAATCCGGACGGCTCGGTCGGCACCAAGAACATCCTCGGCATCTCCTCCTCGGTGCAATGCGTCAAGGGCACGATGGAATATGCGGTCAAACGCATCCGCGCCGAGCTGCTGCCGAAATACCCTGGCGTCGACGACGTCGTGCCGCTGACGCACGCCTATGGCTGCGGCGTCGCCATCGCTGCGCCTGACGCTGTGGTGCCGATCCGCACTTTGCAGAACCTCGCGCTGAATCCGAATTTCGGCGGCGAGATTCTGGTCGTCGGTCTCGGCTGCGAGAAGCTCGCCCCCGAACGGCTGGTGCCCGAAGGTGTCAGCGATGCCATCGTGCGCATGCAGGACGAGGCCTTCGACGGCTTTGGCGCGATCGTCGAAGCGATCATGACCCAGGCCGAGGCGCGGCTGAAGGTGCTCAACGCCCGCAAGCGCGAGACCTGCCCCGCTTCCGATCTCGTCATCGGGCTGCAATGTGGCGGCAGCGACGCGTTTTCCGGCGTGACTGCAAACCCCGCCGTCGGCTTCGCCGCGGATCTCCTGGTGCGAGCCGGTGCCACCGTGATGTTCTCGGAAGTGACTGAGGTGCGAGACGCCATCCAACTGCTCACGCGGCGCGCCATCAACGAGGACGTCGGCCGCGCACTGGTGCGCGAGATGGCCTGGTACGATTCCTACCTGGCCCGTGGCGGCGCCGACCGCAGCGCCAACACCACGCCCGGCAACAAGAAGGGCGGCCTCGCCAACATCGTCGAAAAGTCATTGGGCTCGATCGTGAAGTCCGGATCATCCGCGATCGCCGGCGTGCTCTCGCCCGGCGAGAAGGCAACGCAGAAGGGCATGCTGTTTGCGGCAACGCCGGCCTCCGACTTCATCTGCGGCACGCTCCAACTCGCCTCCGGCATGACGCTGCAGGTGTTCACCACGGGCCGCGGCACGCCTTATGGGCTTGCGGCCGCGCCCGTGATCAAGGTGGCAACCCGCAGTGAGCTCGCCCGCCGCTGGAAGGACCTGATCGACTTTGACGCCGGCAGCATTGCCACCGGCGAGAAGACCATCGAGGAATGCGGCTGGGACCTGTTCCGCCTGATCCTCGATGTCGCCTCCGGCCGCACCAAGCCGTGGTCGGATCGCTGGGGCATCCACAACGATCTCACGCTGTTCAATCCGGCGCCGGTGACCTGAGTCTTCGCGAAACCGTCCGGAAACATTGACGCGGAGAACTTCGTCATCGTTTCGTCCGGTCCCATCACGCAATCAAATAGGTTCGCTCACGGACACAGGAATGTTCGCGCACGAGCGAACCTGTTCCGGCATCGAGGCGACCAAACCTCGGATTGACATTGTCCACGGAGATTTCCAATGCGTGTTCTCTCGATGATTGCCGTCGCCGGCGCCATGATTGCGAGCTCGGCCGGCGCCTTCGCGACCGAGCTTCCCTCTTACGAAGTGACCTCGTTTCCGATCACGGCGACCCAGGTGCAGGTGCTCGGCGGCGCCGGCGTGGAGGAGCAGTCGGCAAGTCCCACGATGATCGTCGCCGGCATGCCTGCCTCTCCAGCGCAGGTCGCGGTGCTGTCGCCGCGCGCGAAGCGGCTTGCGAGCGCAGGTTCTGACAGCAAGGCTCGCTGAGCCTCGTCCTCTCGGTCCGGGTTAGGCCCTCCGCGCCACTCGGACCGACGCACGTCTACACCATGCTGGCCGGCGTCAAGCTGCACACGCGGACGGCCGTCGACACCGTGCTTCCCTGCCCTGCGGCGCCTGTTCGTTTTCGACGATACAAACTCATCGCCCAGGGTTTGGATCTGATGAGGGACCGCGAAAGGTGTCGTTTACTGCTTGGGCGCCGGCGCCATCATCGCGCCGCCCTTCTTGGGCGCGGGGGACGGTTGCTTTGCAGCCGCCGCCTGCGCCGGAAGATATTTTGCGACGATGGCAGGATCCACCTGCGCGATGTAGGCATCCGGCAGGCGCGTCCAGGTCTCGTCCTTGCCGAGCAGCGAAATGCCGAGATAGCCGCGCAGGGTCAGGGTCTGGCCGTCGGGGCTGACCTTCATGTTGGCCTTCCAGATCTGGCCGTCGCGCGGATTGAGCACGTTGCCGCCTTCGTACTTCAATCCTTCACGCTTCATGTTGCGGACGAAGGAGATGCCCAGCACTGGCGCATTCTTGCGATCGTCGGTGCACTTGGAGCAGACCTCGTTCGGATCGTCGGTTGGCCGCGGGAAGGTCTTCGCGATCACGCCTTCGAAGACGCCGTTACGGTCGACGAAGAGGAACCATCCGACAGTCTTGCCGTCTTCGACCTTCTGCCACAGGCCCGCCGCGGTGGGCTCGGCCGTCTGCGCTGCGGACGGTGTCACCGCCGCGAGCGGAAATGCGAGCGCGAGGAAGGAGAGCAGCCGAAAGCTGAAAACGAGTGTCCGCATTGTCATCACCTTGCTGAGCCAATCACCTTGCCGGGCCAAGACTTCGCAGAGCCAAGACTTTGCTGAGCCAAGACTTTGCCGAGCCAAAAAGCTGGCCGAGCCTACAATTGGAATGGCCGCAGACTACGGCGATTTCGCGAACGGTTCCAGCACCAGAAACATGGGGCATCGCCGCCCCGGTCCGTTCCGTCAGTTGACACCAAGCTTCTTTTGGAGGCTGGAGGACGACGTCGTGTATTGGAACACGAGCCGCTTCTCCGGATAGACGTAGCGATGGGCTTTTTGCGACATCAGCGCGCCCTCGTGGAAGCCGCACAGGATCAACTTGATCTTGCCGGGGTAGGTATTGATGTCGCCGATCGCGAAGATGCCTGGCACGTTGGTCTCGAAGGCGGATGTTTCGACCGGCACCAGATTGTTCTCCAGCGCAATGCCCCAGTTCGCGACCGGGCCGAGCTTCATGGTCAGCCCGAAGAACGGCAGCATGGTATCGCAGGCAATCTCGGTGATGCTGTTGTCGTTCCCCTTGACGGTCGCGCCGGTGAGCTTGCCGTCAGCGCCCGAGAGCGCGGTGACCTGGCCGAGCCGCAGATCCATCTTTCCGCCGGCGACCAGCGCTCGCATCTGCTCGACGCTGTGGGGTGCGGCGCGAAACTCGTCGCGACGATGCAGCAGCGTGATGCGCTTGGCAATCGGATGCAGATTGAGAGTCCAGTCCAGCGCGGAATCGCCACCGCCGACGATCAGCACGTTCTTGTCGCGGAACGTCTCCATCTTGCGCACCGCGTAGTGCACCGACGTGCCCTCATAGGCCTCGATGCCCGGCACCGGCGGACGCTTGGGCTGGAAGGAGCCGCCGCCGGCCGCGATCACCACGACCTTGCATTCGAACACCTTGCCGGCATCGGTGGTGCAGCGGAACGCAGGATCGCCGATCTTCTCCACGGTCTCGACCATCTCGCCGAGATGGAAGGTCGGGTGAAACGGCTTGATCTGCTCCATCAGCGCGTCGGTGAGGCCCTGGCCCGAAACCTGCGGAATGCCGGGGATGTCGTAGATCGGCTTTTCCGGATAGAGCTCGGCACACTGGCCGCCGACCTTGTCGAGGATGTCGACGAAATGCGCCTTCATGTCGAGAAGGCCGAGCTCGAAGGCGGCGAACAGACCGCAGGGGCCGGCACCAATAATCAGCACATCGGTTTTGATCGCGTCGCTCATGTCGTCTCTTTGTCTGTCGTTATCGGTTGGACGGCGCCCGCCGGGCAGAGGTGACCCTGCCTGTCTAGCCAACGGGGGTGGATCAGGGAAGGCATAAAAGCGGGAGCGCCCCGCAGCCACCCCCACTTGCCGGCGCAGGATAACTGAGCTGTAACGGGATGCGATATGACGGAGATCAATCGGTGAACGCACCAAGCCGCCTCGATACGACGCCGCGCCTGGAGGACTATCCCTACCGCCTCAGCGACAACGTCCGCTTCGGCGATCTCGATCCCAACCAGCACGTCAACAACGCGGTCTACGCAACCTATTTCGAGACCGGGCGCGTCACGCTGATGAAGCTCCCTGAATACGGCCTGACCCCGCCGGGCCTCGCGTGGATCATGGTGCGCCTCGACATCCATTTCCGCGCCGAGCTGCATTGGCCCAACACGATCGAGCTTGGCCTCGGCGTGGTGAAGCTCGGAAGGACATCAGTCACCTTCGAGCAGGTCGTGTTCTCGGAAGGAAAATGCATCGCATCGGCGACATCGGTCGGCGTCATGATCGACGAAGCGACGCGGCGGCCGACGCCGCTGACGGCAGAGGTGATCGAGAAGCTCAGACCGTGGCACAAGCGCGGCATCGAGGTCGCGCCGCCGAGCATCTAGCGCAAATAGGGACGATCAGGCCTGCCGTTCCGGCGTCGCGACCACGAGCCCGTCGAGTTCGTCGGAGACCTTGATCTGGCAGGACAGGCGAGAATTCGGACGCACGTCGAAGCCGAAATCGAGCATGTCCTCTTCCATCGGCGTGGGGCTGCCGACCTTCTCGCGCCAGGCTTCGTCGACATACACATGGCAGGTCGCGCAGGCACAGGCGCCGCCGCATTCGGCCTCGATGCCGGGAATGCTGTTGCGGATCGCGGCTTCCATCACGGTTGCGCCGTTCTCGATTTCCACCGTGCGGGTTTCGCCCTTGTGGTCGACAAAGTGAATCTTGGCCATGTGTGCTCGTGCTGCAGCGGTACTGGGAATGAAGGAGGGTCCGGCTGTCCTATAACGGGTCGATAAGCCCGGCGCCATAGCGTTTTGATCCGAAATCAATCCCGCTTTGCGGGAAGAACCCCCGTCAAAACAAAAGACTAGAACCCGGCGCTGACCGTATCGGCTTACGGCTTCAGGATCGCCTCGATGGCGGCGCGAGCCTCCGTCACCGCCTCTTTCAGGGCGGCGAGGGCATGGGGCCGCCCGTGCCCGGTGCGGACCGCGGTCTCCAGGCTGGCTGCGGCATCGGCCACCGCGAAGGCGCCGATCCCTCGCGCCGAACCCTTCAGCTTGTGCGCGAGCGCGCCGGTCTCGGCCGGCACCGACGTCATCGCCGCGAGCAGACGAACCGCCTGCTCGGCGAACATCGCCAGCACTTCCTGTTCCAGCTCGGTGTCCCCGAGCGTCATCCGGGAGAGGTGATCGAGGTCAAGCGGGCTTTCGATCGGTGCAAGCGGGGGCGACGGCATCCAATCCATCCGTTGCAGTTCAGGAGTCATCGCGGGCCCCGGCGTTGCGCACCCGCCGGTCCGGCGGTCAGGTTCCCCTGACCCAAGCATGAAAATGGTTAATGAAGTGTTTGGGCTGCTTGACGCACATCCGCCCGGTTATTGACGAAAAGTTGCCGCAATCAATCGAGTTCGGTGGAGAATTTCATTTATTGCTAAGGCGTTACGCAGCGCTCCTGTTAACGATGATTAAGATTGTCTTAATCGCAGGCATTTCATTCGCGACGCTCTGCCAATAGGATGTTGCGGAAATTGGCGGACAAGCCGTCCGGGTGGGGACGGCTCGGAGATCCGCGTAAGCGGCATGATCCGGTCTGTGGGCTTGCGCGGCGCGCAGGGCTCGCGGGGGGACGCGTACAAGTAACGAGGGCTCGGACTGAACATGGCGAACACTCCGAAAAAGGTCAAAGACCCCACAGAAGTTGCGCTTTCTGCGATCCAGGAAGCCCTGAACATCAGTGACACGGCTGCCGATACCAGCCGCAACGCCACCATGCGCAACGAAGCGGCGCCTGCTGTACCGCCCGTGCCTCCGGTTTTCGATGAACCGAGCTTCGAGCCGCGACCGGCCGCCAACGAGCGGTCGACCGTGTTCGATGCAGTCGAGGAGCCGCTCTCATCGCGCCGCCCCGCGAATGACGACCGCGAGACCATCGGCCAGCTGCTCCAGGCGCTTCAGAAGGGCCGTCCTGCCCGCAGTGTCTACACCTTCGCCACCATCTTCGCCGGCGTCTGGCTCGCCGCCTGCGCCGCGCTGACCATCGGCTTCCTGCCGTCGATCCAGACCGCCATGGGCCAGAGCGGCGGGGTCCTCGTCATTGCCGGCCTGATTGCGATGGTGCTCGCGCCGATCATGCTGTTCTACTTCCTCGCCAGCCTCGTCTGGCGCGGACAGGAAATGCGCATGATCGCGCAGGCGATGGCGCAGGTCGCGATCCGCTTCTCCGAGCCGGAAGGCTCGGCCTCCGATTCCATGGTCACCGTCGGCCAGGCCATCCGCCGCGAGGTCGCCGCGATGGGTGACGGCATCGAGCGCGCGATTGCGCGCGCAGGCGAGCTCGAGACGCTGGTTGCCAACGAGGTCGCCGCGCTCGAACGCGCCTATTCCGACAACGAGGTGCGCATTCGCGCCCTGCTTCAGGACATCGCCCATCAGCGCGACAACCTGGTCGGCCAGGCCGAGCAGGTCCGCAGCGCCATCTCCGGCGTCCAGATCGACCTGCGCCACGACATCGCGCTAATCTCGGACGCGATCGCCTCGCGCGTCGACGAGGTCGCCAAGTCCATCACCGGCGCACTGGAAGAGCGCGGTGCCCACATCACGCAGGCGCTGAGCAATGCCGGCGACAACATGATCCTGGCTCTCGGCGAACGCGGCGGCGACCTGCTCGACCGCCTGGAGGAAGCCAGCAACGAGACCACGCGCGCCGTACTCGATGCGAGCGAGCGGCTGACCACCAGCCTCAACTTCAAAACCGGTCACGTCCACGACGAGTTCGTCGATCTCGCCGACCGCGTCCATGAGATGCTGAACGAGCGCATCGACCGCATCACCGGCGAATTCGAGCAGCGTTCCGCCGCTATCGTCGACGGCATCTCCGAGCGCACCGAGCAGGTGCACGATTCCCTGAAGAACTCGTCGGACTCGCTGCTGCTGGAGCTCGAGCTGCGTTCCAACGACATCTCGGCCAAGATCGACGATGCCGGCAACCGCCTCGCCGGCCAGATCATGACGAGCGGCGACAAGGCCAGCGAAGCGCTCGACGCCACCGTCAACGCTCTGGTCGCCAAGGTCGTCAGCCAGACAGAGACAGCCCACGATTCGCTGTCGCTGCAGATGAGTGCCTTTGACGAGCTGGTGCGGAACCAGGGCACCGAGCTGGTCGAGAAGTTCGCCCGCGACTCCGGCACGCTGGGCGCGCTGATCACGCGCCACATCTCCGAGTTCGACCGCACCGTGAAGACCTTCGGCGGCGAGATCGTCGAGCGCATGGGCCAGCGCACGCAGGACATCGCCGAGACGCTCAAGACCTATGTCGACAATTTCGACAGCCGCTTCACCTCCAACGGCGGCGAGATAACCGCGGTGCTCGACCAGCGCCTCGTGCAGTTCGAGACCACGATCGGCGAACGCGTCAGCAACCTCGACGCCTCGCTGAACGGCAAGATCGCCAGCCTCGACGGCACGATCGAAGGCCACATCAGGACCTTCGACGAGCAACTCGTCGGCCGCGTCGCCGCGATCGAGCACTCGTTCGACACCCGCGCGAAGTCCATGACCGAAACCATCGACGGGCGCATCAACACTCTGGCGACATCGTTGACCGACGGTGCCGCACAGGCGATCCAGTCGATCGACTCCCGCCTGACCCACCTGACGACGACGCTCACCGGCGGCGCATCGCAGGCCATCGAAACCATCGATGCGCGCCTCAACCTCCTCACGAGCTCGCTCACCGACGGTGCGTCGCAGACCATCCAGTCGATCGATACCCGCCTGACGCATCTCACGACGACGCTCACCGGCGGCGCGACCCAGGCGCTCGAATCGATCGACTCCCGCCTCACCTACCTGACCACCGCGGTCACGAACGGCGCCTCGCAGGCCGTACAGTCGATCGACACGCGTCTGACCCTCCTCACCTCGACCCTCACCGACGGCACCGCGCAGGCGATCGAGGCGGTCGACCGCCGCATCACCGGCGTCACCGAGATCATCGACGGCCGCAGCATGCATCTGACCGACACGGTCACCGCGCGCTTCCAGGAGATCCAGCAGGCCATCGAGACCAAGGTCGGCTCGGTCGCCAGCGACATCGACGTGCGCGTGGCGCAGTTCGAGGACCTGCTCGGCTCGCGCGTCGAGGCCGTCGCCGGCCGCATCGAGAGCAGCGGACGCCAGGCCAGCGAGGACATGATGTCCCGCGCCGAGATGATCTCGACCGCGATCCGCTCGCATGTCGAGGACGCCGAGCGCTCGCTCACCAACCTCGTCGTCAACACCAGCGAGACGATCCAGACCGGCGCGCGCACCGCCCAGCAGTCGCTGCTGACAGTCTCCTCCGACGTCAACGCCCAGCTCAAGATGACCTCGGCCGAGGTCGAGCAGGCGCTGACTGCGGTGGGCACAGGCGCGGCGAACTCGATCCTGACCAGCGCCCGCGAAGCGCAGTCGACGCTGGTCGCGGCATCGGGCGAGGCCTCCAGCCAGATCAAGGGACTCGCGGCCGACGTCGAACGCACGCTGTCGGCGGCTGGCTCCGCCACCGCGGCCTCGATCCTGGCCGGCGCCCGCGAGGTGCAGACCACCCTCGTCACGGCGTCGTCGGATGCGGCCAACCAGGTGAAGACGCTCACCGCCGACGTGCAGCGTTCGCTGTCGATGGCCGGCACCGCTACGGCGGAATCGATCACCGCAGGGGCCCGCGATGCGCAGAGCGCCTTGATCGCGGCTTCGACCGAGACTGCCAACCAGATCAAGGCGCTGTCCTCGGACGTGCAGCGCTCGCTCACGATGGCGGGCACCTCGACGGCCGAGACCATCATGAGCGGCGCCCGCGAAGCCCAGAGCACGCTGGTCACGGCGTCGTCGGACGCGGCGAGCCAGGTCAAGTCGCTGGCGGCCGAGGTGCATCGTTCGCTCTCGCAAGTCGGTCAGTCGACCGCCGAGACGATCACCAGCAGCGCCCGCGACGCCCAGAGCACCCTGCTCGCGGTCTCGGCCGAACAGACCAACCAGGTCCGTTCGCTCGCGGCCGAGATGCAGCGCGCGCTGGCAACCGCCGGCGGCGCCACCATCGAGGCGCTCACCAGCGGCGTTCGCGAGGCCCAAACCTCGCTCGTCTCCGCCTCGACCGATGCGGCGACCCAGATCAAGTCGCTGACGACGGACATCGAGCGCACGTTGACCGCGGTCGGCGCCGACACCGCCTCGACCATCCTCAACAGCGCGCGCGAGGCGCAGATCTCGCTGACCTCGACCTCGGCCGACGCCGCGAGCCAGATCCGTTCGATCTCGACCGAGATCGAGCGCACGCTGAGCGCGGCCACCGCCAACGCGACCAACGACATCCAGACCAGCGCGCTCAACGCCCAGAACGCGCTGATCTCCGCCTCCAACGAGGCGAGCTCGCGCGTCAAGTCGAGCTCGGCCGACGTCGAGCGGTCGGTGCTCGCCGCCAGCTCCAGCTTCGGCCAGGCCATGACCGGCAAGACCGACGAGATCGTCACCTATGTGACGCAGCAGGCCGATCGCCTGTCGAACATGATCGACGCCAAGCGCGGCGCGCTGGTGGACGCGATCGGCTCGAAGGCCAGCCAGCTCACGCTCGACATCGACCGCGTCACCTCCGACGCGCTGAAGTCGATCGAGACGCGCGGCCAGGCCTTCTCGCAGACCATGATGGGCAACGGCTCGGAAGTCGCCCGCACCATCAATGCGGCGAGCGAGATCGCCACGACCGCGGTCGGCAAGTCGCTCAAGGACCTCGAGCAGGCCTCGCGGTCCGCGATCGACCAGTCGCGCCAGGTTTCGATCGCGGCCGTCACGGAGATGCAGGAGACCAGCAAGATCTTGCGCACCGACACGGTGGCCCTGTTCGAGCGCCTGCGCGAAGGCAACATCCTGCTCCAGGAGGTGCTGACCGGTGCGCACGACAACCTCAACTCGCTCGAGCGGGCGCTGGTGACGCGCGTCGCCGACTTCGTCTCGGCGATGAACGACGTCACCTCGCGCAATGGCGCTGCGACGCAGAACCTGGAAGAGCAGCTCAACGTCTTCAACAGCAAGACCACGAAGGCGCTGCAGGATCTCGGCGAGCTGTCGACCCAGTTCGACAAGCACGGCCAGGCGCTGGTCGAGGCCGCCCAGGTCGTCGAGCAGAGCAACAAGAACACCACCGCCTCGCTCGCCGAACGCAAGCAGGCGCTGGAATCGCTCGTCACCACCATCGACCTGCGAACGGCCGACCTCGACCAGCGGCTGTCGCGCTTCACCGGCCTGCTCGATGAATCGCTGGCGGCGGCCGAAGAGCGCGCCCGCGACATCGCCCGCGTCGTCGCGGAGACGGCCGGCGCAGGCTCTGCCGCGATCACCCGCCAGTTCGAGGCGGTGCGCGCGGCGTCCGAGGAGGAGCACCGGCAGACCATCGAGACCATGCACGACATCTACCGCCAGACCACGGACGAGGCGGATGCGATGTTCAAGCAGTCGACCGAGAAGTTCACCAATCTGGTCGCCAGCATGAAGCAGATGGCCCTCGAGATGCACAACGAGCTCGAAGCCACCCGCAATGAGCTGCGCCGCGGCGTGCTCGAGATGCCGCAGGAGGCCGCCGAGAGCACGGCGCAGATGCGCAAGGTGATCGTCGACCAGATCGAGGCGCTCGCCGAGCTCAACCGCATCGTGGCTCAGCACGGCCGCGGCCTCGACGTCACCACCGCTGGCCGTGCCGGCGTCCATCGCCAGGAGGAGCCGGTGCTGGCCGCTGTCGGCGGCCGGCCGCCCGAGACCCGCACGCGCGACACCGGCAGCGCCTCGACGCTGCCGCCGCCGGACCTCGGCATGCCGGCGCCCCGCCGCACCGAAGCGCCGCCGGTGGCGCCCGCCAGCAACGATCAGGGCCGCGACGGCTGGCTATCGGACCTGCTCAACCGTACGGACGCCCACCAGGGCGCCCCGGCCGGACGTGAGGCCCCGCGCGGCCGCGCTGCACCCGCACCGCAGCCGCAGGCACCGCAGGGTGGCGGCAATCCGCTGGAATCGCTGTCGCTCGACATCGGCCGGCTGATGGACCGCAACCTCGCCGCCGAGATGTGGGATCGCTACCAGCGCGGCGAGAACAAGGCCTTCACCAAGCGCCTGTACACGCCCGCCGGCCAGAAGGCCTTCGACGAGGTCGCCCGCAAGTACCGCGCCGACCGCAACTTCAAGGGCACGGTCGACCGCTACGTGGTCGAGTTCGAGCGGCTGCTCGATGAAGTCGCCCGCGACGGCCGCGGTCCGCAGGAGCTGCGCACTCACCTGATCTCGGAGACGGGGCTGGTGTACACGCTGCTTGCGCATGCGGCCGGACGGCTGGGGTAGCACCGAGCGCGAGCAACCAGTGGAACGGAGGCCGCTCGGCCTCCGTTTTCGTTTGGGGATTGTCGTGAGAGCAACCTATTCGCTACTCACCATTCGCCGAACCACTACCGCCTCGGCACGGGCTTCGGCGGCTCGGGCGGCGGAGCCGGCTGCGACGAGTTGCTGGCGCCGAACAGGACTCGGGTCGGGTTACGGTCGAAATTGTTCACGGCCCGGCTGATGTCGCCGAGGGTGCGGCGGCCGTCGGCCATCAGCGCGCCCGAGCGCTTGTCGAAATCTTCGGCGAGTTCGCGGATCGATTTCACGGCCTGGAACAGCTCGCCGCCGTCCTTGCCGCCGGCCAGCGTGTTGAGGCCGAGCATGAGGTTGTCGGCCTTGAGCATCACGCCGTCGACCTTGGCCATCACGCCGTCGATCTTCTCGGAGTTGCGGGCGAGCGAGTTGGTGAAGGTCTCGAGATTCTTCAGCGAGTTCTTCACCGACTCCTGGTTGTCGGCGACGATCTTGTTGATGTTCTGCAGCGTGCCGCGGATCGCCTCGGTGACGTCCTGAAGCTTGTTGGGATCGGCGGTGAGCATCGGGATGCCGTCCTGATCGAGCGGCGGTGGGGGCGCGGCCTCGTCGCCGCCCTTGAGCGAGATCGCGGCGACGCCTGTCAGGCCCTGGAATTCGAGGCCGACCAGCGTGTCCTTGCGGATCGGGGCGTTGTTCTCGATCATGGCGAGTGCGACAACCCGCCGCGGGTTGTCCAGCTTCACCGAGACCACCTCGCCGACCCTGATACCATTGAAATTGACGCTTCCGCCGTTGCGCAGGCCGGCCGCGGGCCCCTCGAACACGACGCGCAGCGGACTGCGCTGCTTGGTGGTGTGCAGCGACTGGAACCACAGCACGAAGCCGATCGCCGCGGCGATCACCGCCAGCGTGAACGACCCGATCAAGATGTAATTCGCCCGCGTTTCCATCAGGTGCTCCGGCTACTCAACTCATGACCGCGCGGGCGCGCTTGCCATGGAAATACTGCCTCAGCCAGGGATGCTGCGAGGCCTGCATGTCGGCGATCGACCCTGCCGCAATGATCTTACCGTTCCCTAAAACGGCGATGCGATCACATGCTGTGTAAAGGCTGTCGAGATCGTGCGTTACCATGAAAACCGTCAGCCCCAAAGTGCGCTGGAGGGTCCGGACCAGCTCGTCGAAATCGCCGGCGCCGATCGGATCGAGGCCCGAGGTCGGCTCGTCCAGGAAGACGAGATCCGGATCGAGCGACAGCGCGCGCGCCAGCGCGACGCGCTTGATCATGCCGCCGGAAAGTTCCGAGGGGAAACGCTCGGCGACTTCAGGCTTGAGACCGACCATGGCGAGCTTGGCCATGGTGATCTCGTCCATCAGCCGCTGCGAGACGCGCAAATATTCGCGCATCGGAAACTGGATGTTCTGCCTGACCGTCAGCGAGGAGAACAGCGCGCCCTGCTGAAACAGCACGCCCCAGCGCCGCTCGACGTTGCGGCGCTGCGATGTGCTGGAGGAATCGAGGTCGACGCCGAACACCTCGATGGAGCCTGCGACCTTCGGCACGAGGCCGATGATGGTGCGCGTCAGCACCGACTTGCCCGCACCGGAGGGGCCGACGAAGCCCAATATCTCGCCGCGCTTGACGTCGAGATTGAGCCCGTCGAGCACGCGCGTTTCGCCGAACTGCACGGTGATGCCGCGGACGCGGATGATGGGATCCTGGATTTCCCCGACCATGGTCACATCCCGATCGAGGCGAAGAAAATGGCGAAGATGCCGTCCATGACGATGACGAAGAAGATGCCTTTCACAACCGACGCCGTCGTGTGCTGACCGAGCGATTCCGCGCTGCCCTGCACGGCGAGCCCTTCGACGCAGGCGACGATGCCGATCACGGCAGCCATGACCGGCGCCTTGACGATGCCGACGATGAAATGGTCGATCGAGATGGCATCGCGCAGGCGCAGCAGGAAGGCTTCCGGCTGGACGCCGCCATAGAGCCAGGCCACCAGACCGCCGCCATAGAGCGCGGCCATCGCGCCGAGGAAGGCGAGGATCGGCAGCGCCAGCACGAGGGCCATCATGCGCGGCAGCACCAGGACCTCGATCGGATCGAAGCCCATGGTGCGCAGTGCATCGATCTCCTCCCGCATCTTCATCGAGCCGAGCTCGGCGGTGTAGGCGCTGCCCGAGCGTCCGGCGACCATGATGGCGACGAGGAGCACGCCGATCTCGCGCAACACCAGCACACCGAGCATGTCGACGACGAAGATGTCTGCGCCGAAGCGGCGGAAATGGAAAATGCCTTGTTGCGCGATGATGCAGCCGATCAGGAAGGTGATCAGCACGATGATCGGCACCGCGCGCCAGCAAACCTGCTCCATGTGGTGCACGGTCGAGGTCAGACGGAACGAGCGAGGGTGGACCAGGACGCGAAAGCCCGCCGCGAGCACCGCGCCGAGCATGTCGACCAGGCCCGCCACGGTCCCGGCGATGCCGGCCACCGTCCGGCCGATCTGCTCCAGCATGCCGCTGATGGTGATCGGGCTGCTGTCGACCACGGGGGTCGCCCGGACGCGCCGCACTTCGTCGACGAGGCTGGAATAATTGGCCGAGAGGCCGGCAATCTGCGCCTCGACGGCACCTTGGGTCAGGCTGCGGCGCAGCCGCTCGATCAGCCAGGCGCCGAAGGTGTCGAGCTTGGCGACCTCCGAGACGTCGATGAAAATGCTTTGCGGGGTGCCTGCGAGCTTCTCGGCGTCCGCCACCATGCGCTCCAGGACGGGCGCGAAGCTCGCCGTCCAGGTTCCGGTCGCGCAAAGTGCCAGTGCGTTGCCCTTGGCAATCCGTTCCAGCTTCGGATCGCTGCTCAAAATGTCCGCTCCCGTACCGGGGCGGAGGAAATCAGATGGTTGCGCACGCGCCCTTACCCAGAGAAGGTATCCCCAAGTGGTTAATGTTAGTTGCTACAGGTAACTAGCAGGTTCAGATTTCGCCAGAGTTCAAAATGACTTCCACGAAATTTCATGGTCTGGCGGTGCGAATCGAGCGCTTCCCGATCGCGGGCAGCTTCACCATCAGCCGGGGCGCCAAAACCGAAGCCGTGACGGTGGTGGCGGAGGTGAGCCAGGACCGCCTGACGGGCCGCGGCGAGTGTGTGCCCTATCCCCGCTACGGCGAGACGCCCGAGGCGACGCTGGCCGCCATCCAGGCCATGCAGCAGGCGGTCGCGGGCGGGCTGACGCGGGAGGCCCTCCAGGCTGCCATGCCCGCCGGAGCGGCCCGCAACGCATTGGATTGCGCCCTGATCGACCTTGAAGCCAAGTCGGCCGGCCTGCGAGCCTGGAACCTGCTCGGCCGCCCGGAGCCCCGCGAGCGCACCACCGCCTACACGATCTCGTTGGGCACCCCCGAGGCCATGGCCGCCGCGACCGCCCAAGCGGCGCATCGGCCGCTGCTCAAGATCAAGCTCGGCGGCGACGGCGATCCTGAGCGAATCGCGGCGGTGCGCAAGGCCGCCCCCGAATCGGAGCTGATTGTCGATGCCAACGAGGCCTGGAGCGAGACCAATCTGGAGCGCAACCTCGCCGCCTGCGCCGAAGCCGGAGTGACCCTGGTGGAGCAGCCGCTGCCATCCGGCAAGGACGAGGCACTGGCGCGGATCAAGCGCCCGCTCGCGGTCTGCGCCGACGAGAGCGTGCATGACCGCTCTTCGCTGGCGCCGTTGCGCGAGCGCTATGACGCCGTGAACATCAAGCTCGACAAGACCGGCGGCCTCACCGAGGCGCTGGCCATGGCCGATGCGGCGCGCGCGCTCGGCTTCGAGATCATGATCGGCTGCATGGTTGCGACCTCGTTGTCGATGGCGCCTGCGATGCTGGTGACGCCGCATGCGCGCTTCGTCGATCTCGACGGTCCCCTGCTGCTGGCGCGCGACCGCGATCACGGGCTGCGTTATGACGGCAGCCTGGTCTACCCGCCGGATGCCTCGCTGTGGGGCTGAGCCTTGAGCCGGTGCCGCGCCGACCAGATCAGAAGCGCCCCGGCTGCGGCCATCGCGGCCATGACGTAATAGACGCTGTCGCCGATGTGCGCGTAGATCGCGCCTGACGCGATCGAGGTCGCCGCTCCGAGCAGCCCGTTGCACGCGGCGTAATAGCCCTGCCCGCGTGCGATCTGATGCGAGGGTACACGCTGCACCAGGAGACTCATGGTGCCGAGGATGGTCATGCCGAAGCTGAAGCCGTGGCCGAGTTGGGCGATCGCGAGCAGCGCGAGCGGCGGCTCGCTGGCGGTGACGATCCAGCGCACAACGGCGCTCAAACCGCCGACCGCCATCAGCGTGGACGGCTGCAGCGAGAAGCGCGGCGACAGCGCGAACACGACGATCTCGGCCAACACGCCCAGCGTCCACAGGGTCGCGATGGTCAGTCCGCTGAGACCCTGAAGCTGCCAGTTGATCGCCGAGAAGGTGTAGAAGGCGATGTGGCTGCTCTGGATCAACGCCGCCGATGCGATCACGGCCCAGAAGGCGGCATCGCGCAGCAGCGCCTTGCCGGCGTGCCTCTCCGGCGCCCGCCGCCCGGGATCGTCGAGCGGCTGAAGCAACAGGCTGGCGAGAACCGCGACGACGGCCCAGGCGACGATGACCCAGATCAGGTCGCGCGGTGCGATGAGGTCGACAAGATAGCCGCAGGCGAGCGATCCCGCCGCGAACGCCGCCGAGCCCCATAGCCGCAGGGGTCCGTAGTCGAGCCCGTAGCGCGCAACACCGCGCAACGCATAGGCATCGGTCAGCGGCATCGTCGGCGTCCACATCATGCAGGTCAGCGCGTAGATCAGGAACAGCGCCAGCGGCTGCTGCTGCAGGCCTACGACCGAAAACCCGACCGCCGTCGCCAGCACCGACACCATGATGCCGGCGCGGATGGCATGTCGCTTTTCGGCGAAGGCCGTGACCTGCGGCAGCGTGGTGAAGCGCGTGATCGCCGGCAGCGCGTTGATGAGTCCGATCCAGGCCGCGTCGATGCCGATCGCCTTCAGCCATACCGGAAAGAACGGCATATGCGTGCCGAGAACCGCAAAGAAGGCCGAATAGAACACCGCGAGGCTCACGGCGAATCGCCGCTTCTGCACTGCCGCGATGGGGATTTGTGATTCGGACTGCATCAAACCAATTGCGATTCGGTCGATATCGTGGTGATCGTTACAGTAACGCGCGGTGATTTGCGCGACGAGATTGTCATGGCCAACGAAGCATTCGCCCTCTCGCCCATGTCTGCCCGCGCGGCCGAGCCGAACGAGCAGGATTACGACGCGATCCGCGAAGCCTTCATGGAGACCGCGCGCGGCCGCTGGTTCCTTGGCGAATATGCCAAGCGCAACCGCAATGCCGACACGCGCATGGTGCTCGATGCGGTCGCGAAGATCGAGGAAACCCTGGCGGCACAGCGCCAACCCGTCGTCGAGGACCGCCTGCCCGAGGCGCTGGTCGAGATACGCCGCGCGATCGGCGAGGCTGAGACGATCGCGATCGCGGCGTCCAATCCCGCGGCGATCGAGGCCAGCCTCGCGCCGATACCGCGCGGCGTGCGCATCATCAAGGAGATCTCCTGGCGCTGGCGCGAGATCGGCGCCGACGGGCGGATCTGCGATCTCATTGATTCGCAGCTCGCCTCGATCGAGGCTGCCTGCGGCCAGCTGTCGACCATCGATCCCCGCCTCGAGCTCAAGGCGGCCTTCGATCTGCTGAGGGATCGGGTCGAGCAGCTTGGCGGCGACGCTACGCCGCAGGCCGCATCTTCTGCGCGGGCTCCGGAGCAGGAGCCGCCGTCATCCATCGCAGAAAGCGCGCCTGTCGAGACGGCCCCTGTGGCGATGGCCAGCGAAGCTCCCGTGGCTTTTACGGAGATGCAGGAGGAGATCGCAGCAGCTCCCGACGTCGAAGCAGCTGGCGTCGCGGAAACTGCCGCCGTTGCCGATCAGGCAACGGACGCGGCCGTCGCGCCGGAGATCGTCGCCGAAAGCCAGCTCGGTCTTGCAAGAGCCGCTATGGACAACGTCGCTCCCGACGGTGCCGCGCTTGAGGACGCCTCGCTTGAAGAGCCGGCGATTGAACCGCCGGCCGTCTTGACGGAGGCAATCGACGCGGTCGCATTCGACGCGGCAGCGGAAGCCGAGGACGAAGCCATCCTCGACGCCATCGCGCTGGAGATGGCCGCGCCCGATCCTGACTTCGACGAGATCATCGAACCGGTCGAGATGGTCGCGCCAACGCCGGAACCGATTGCGGCGGAGGTTGCAACACCCGTTGCCGCCGCACTGCCGGAGCCGATCGCGCCAGAGCCAGTCGTCGCAGCAGCCGCGGAGGAGCCCGCGGACGCGCCGATCGCGATGAAATCGCTCGCGCGCCTGACCGACGCCATTGCGGAGGCCGCGGCCGAGATGGAGCAGCCGGCCCCGGCCATGGCGGCGGCGGCGTCATTCGCCGCAGCACCGACCGCGACGCTGCCGATGCCCTCGCCGCTGCCAGCGTCTTTGCCCGAACCGTCGCTCGGCGCCACCATCCTCGCCAGCGGCATTCTGCAAAAACCCCGCGCGCCAGCCAACGACCCGCTCGCCCCGATCCGCCGCATGACCCAGGCCGAGAAGATCGCGTTCTTCTCGTAACGGACGTCCGCTCTCGACGGATCCGCCGCAGCGCGCTACCCGATCATCCGCAATTCCAGATCGGTCCAATCGGCGTTCGCGTCCAGCACGGACCGAAACTGCCGCCATTGTAGCGTCCGCCGTTGAAGCCTGGCCGGCCGAAATAATGCCACTCGCCGTTCCATCGGTAATATTGCGGAACCGGGTCGATGTACCAGTGACGCCGGTCGGCGCGCGACATGCGCCGCATCGCGTCCTTCTGTTTGTAGAGCGGAATGCTGTTGCTCAGCGGCTGGCGATAGCCCGGCAGGAAGCCGTAGCCCTTCCAGACCGGCTTGGGGCGCTTTTGCGCGGGCTCCGCGGGCGCAACGGCCGGCAGCAACGACAGGATGACAGCAACGAATAGACACAAAGGGCGAGACATGGATCGAGAATAGACAGGCGGTTGAGAGAAGGCCACCCAAATTCGAGTGCGAGGCCTTTCGCCGCTTCTGCTCAAGGACCTGTCTCGATAGGCTGGCAAGGCACAGCACGAGCTGTGAGGACGTCTGCAAGTGGAATGAACCCATGTCTGAGCTCCCGCGCGTCGGCGCCTTCGCGATCATTCCGAACAACGATCTTCCCGCGGCGATTCCGTTCTGGGAGCGCCTTGGCTTCGCACGCACCGGCGGCGACGCCGGCTATGTCATCATGAGCGGCTGGGGATGCGAGGTGCATCTCACGCAAGCTGGCGACGGCCCATGGCGAGTGCCGCAGCATAATCCTTTCGGCATTTTCATTCGCACGCCAGACGTCGAGGCGATCGCCGCACGCGTCGAAGATCTGATCATCCGTCCGGGCGGCGTGCTGCGCCACCGCGAATGGGGCATGTACGAAGTGGGCATCAACGGCCCTGACGGCCTATTGGTCCGAATCGGCTGGCCTTCGGAGCTGATGCGCCGCGCTAGCTGATGACTCCCTTCCTGATCAGGAAGCAGCCGTAGCCCCTGCTGTCTCCCACCTGCACCACGCCGAAGGCCGCAGCCGCCGCGCGATAGAAATCCGTGCGTGAGAGCTTGCCGGGCGCGACGGCGCGTCCGGCCCCACGTTCGATCTCGGCCAGCACCGCGCGCTGCACCTCGGGCACGCGCTCGGGGTCATCGACTGGCATCATCACGCGGACCGGATCGGGATCGAAATCGTCGAGCGGAAAGAGTGTCATGATGGCCCGGACAGCCGTCTCCATCTGCAGGCCCGGCAACTGGATCAGGCGCTGCGACGATGTGCTCTGCGCGATGCGGGCCGCAGGATGGTTGGCGTCGACGACCGCGAGATCGTCGCCGTGGCCCATGGCGGCGAGCAGCCAAAGGAGGTCGGGCGTGAGGACCGGATCGATCGATTTCAGCATGTGACGAACTCACCTCCCAATCGGTCGTTCACCATAGCAGGTTCCCGGCGTGATTTAGATCACGCATGCCAGCATGGTGATAGGGATCACGGACGATAGACTCGAACGCAGCCAGGCTTGCTCGCAACCAATCTCGCATCGAGATGAGTGCCAAAGGAGCACGCCATGTTCCGCCTAAAGCTTTTCCTGACGACGGTTAGCCTGATGGGGAGCCTGTTCGGCTTCGCCTGGGGGCCTGTTTCCGCGCAAGTCGCCCCGGTCCAGCCGGCTCCCACCGCGGTGCAGGGCCCGGAGCAGCGGGTCGCCTTGGTCATCGGCAATGCGAACTACCAGAACGCGCCGCAGCTTGCGAACCCCGACGACGACGCCCAATCGATGGCCCAGTTCCTGAACTCGGCCGGCTTCGAAGTGGTCGCAGCGACCGACCTGACCCAGAACGACATGCTGCGCGTCGTCCAGGATTTCTCCGCCAAGGTCGCATCGCGAGGTCCGAACACGGTGGCGATGGTCTATTACGCCGGTCACGGCGTGCAGCTCGCCGGCGAGAATTACCTCGTCCCCGTGGACGCGAAAGTGTCCAACCCCACCGATCTCGTCAACAATTCGGTGCGCCTCGTCGACGTGATGTCGACGCTGGAGACGATCCCGAGCCGGATGCGCATCGTCATTCTCGATGCATGCCGCAACAATCCCTTCCCTGAGGTCAACGATGCCGGCCGCGGCCTGGCCATCGTCGATGCGCCGAACGGCTCGATCGTCGGCTACTCGACTGCCCCGGGCGCAGAAGCGCTCGACGGCACGGGCGGCCACAGCCCGTACACGCAGGCGTTCCTGAACGTCGCACGCGAGCCCAACGTGCCGATTGAGCAGCTGTTCAAGCGTGTGCGGCTGCAGGTGAACCAGACGACCAGCGGTGCGCAGATCCCGTGGGAGAGTTCGTCGCTGACCTCCGACTTCACCTTCTTCGGCGACACCGCCGTTGCCGCCAATCGTGCGCCGGTGAAGGCGCCGGTGGTGCAGATGGCGTCCAATCTGCCGAGCCGCTCGACCCGCCAGGCCTATGACTACGTCGTGTCCGAAGGCCGGCCGGAATATTATCAGGAGTTCATCAGGATGTACCCGCACGACCCGCTGTGCGACCACGTCCGCTGGCTGCTCAACAATATCCTGATCTCGCAGGCCTGGCACAAGGCGGTGCTCGCCAATTCGCCGGTCGCCTATAAGAGCTTCTATGACAGCTATGGCAACAGCCCCTATGCACAGATCGCGCTGAAGCTGCAGGCGCAGCCGAAGCAGATCCCCCTGATGCAGGCGACCAAGTTCCTGGCTCCCCAGAGCATTGCCCCGACCTTCAAGATCGGCAATCTGGGCCAGCCCAAATACATGCCGCTGATGCAGCAGGGCAATGGCGGCGCGCAGATGGGTGGCAACCTGCCGCTGGTGCAGAAGCCGGTCGACGGCAGCGTCATCGCCAAGCCCGGCAATGGCGGCCCGATCGTCGGGCTGCCCTCGGGCAACAACCAGCCCAACCAGCACAACGGCGCGCCGACGCAGACCCCAGGCAAGATCGTCACGCTCCCTGCACCGACCAACACGACCAACGGCAAGGTCGGCATTGGTAAGATCTTGACGCTGCCCGCGACCAACAATCCGCACGGCGGCAACAAAACCGGCAATGCCAACGGCACGACGAACGGCTCGCCGGGCAAGATCGCGACCATGCCGGTGCATGGCGGCAAGGGTGGCACGAAGATCGATGTGAGGCCCGTTCGGACGCAGAACCACCCGATCCGCATCAACAATGGCAACACCGGCATCGTGAAGCCCAACAACAATCCGGTGAGCAAGGTGCAGGTGCTGAACAACCGTCCGCAGCTCAACACGATGCCGAGCCGCATGGTCAGCAGCAACAACAACTTCCGCCAGTCGATGAACCAGGCGCCGAGCATGAGTGGCGGCAGCAACCGCCGCGGCGGCTTCATGCGCTGATTGCTGCGATGAAGAAGGTGCGCTCCCTCCCCCGCTTGCGGGGGAGAGTTGGGGAGAGGGTCTTTCCGCAACGGGACAACCCCAAGAGGAAAAGCCCTCTCCCGGCGCTGCGTGCCGACCTCTCCCGCAAGCGGGAGAGGTCGCACCAAGCAAGCGGATAGTTCGAACCAACAAACGAAGGGCAGAGCGGTGACGCTCTGCCCCTTTCTCATATCAGCCCTTACACGCCTTCAGTCCGGGAAGCGCCGACAGGCGCAGGCCCGGATCCTTCACAAGTCCGGGCGACGACTAGGCCACCAGCTCGGCGAACAGATCGGCGTCGACATTGCCGCCGGAGAGCACGATGACGACGTTCTTGCCTGAGACGTCGAGACGTCCGGCGAGCAGCGCGGCAAGGCCGACGGCACCGCCGGGCTCGACGACCAGCTTGAGCTCGCGATAGGCGAACGCAACGGCAGCACCGACTTCCTTGTCCGATGCAGTGACGCCACGCGCGAGCAGCTTGCTGTTGATCGCGAACGTCATCTCACCGGGCATCAGTGCCATCAACGCATCGCAGATGGTGCGGCCCGCCGGGGGATGCGGCTCGCGGTGGCCCGCGGTCAACGAAATACCGTGGTCATCGAAGGATTCAGGTTCGGCCACTACGATCTCGGCTTGCGGATAGCGGGCCTTGACGGCGGTGGCGACGCCCGCGATCAGGCCGCCGCCGGAGGCCGGCGCCACCACGATGTCGGGGCTGAGGCCGAGGGCTGCCATGTCTTCCGCGATCTCGCGGCCGGCTGTACCCTGCCCTGCGATCACGAAGGGATCGTCATAGGGCTTGACCAGCGTCGCACCGCGCTTCTCGGCGATACCGCGTGAGATCGCCTCGCGATCGTCGCGGTCGCGATCGTACAGCACGACCTCGGCGCCGTAGGACTTGGTGCGCTCGCGCTTCGACAGCGGCGCATCCGCCGGCATCACGATGGTGGCCTGCATCTCGAGGATCTTTGCCGCGGCCGCCACGCCCTGGGCGTGATTGCCGGAGGAGAACGCAACGACGCCGCCGGCGCGCTTGTCGTGCGGGATCGAGAACACCTTGTTGAAGGCACCGCGGAACTTGAACGAGCCGGTGCGCTGAAGCATCTCCGGCTTCAGGAACACTTTTGCGCCGACGCGCTCGTTGAGCACGGGAAAGGACAACAGCGGGGTGCGGATGGCATAAGGCGCGATCACGCGCGCTGCGGCGTCGATATCGGCAGGGCCGATGGGGAGGAGCTGTTCGGTCATGGTGGAATGTTATCGCGGCCCATGAAGGCCGGGCAAGACACCTCCGCGCGAGGTTCCTTCCTGATCTAGGCGACGAAACGCGGCCGTTCCGCGTCGCTCCGGCCCGGCAGCACCGCCCCGACGGCCTGAATGCTGTCGATGAAGACCCGCGCAGAGACCTCCCAGGTGTACTTGGCGGCGAACTCGACGCAGTCCTGCCGGGAGATCTCGAGCGCGGCAAAGCATGCATTGCGCAGATCGTGATCGAGCGCGCCGACCGGCGCATCGCCGATCACGTCGCGGGGCCCCTTCACCGGGAAGGCCGCAACCGGCAGGCCGCTGGCGAGCGCCTCCAGCAGCACCAGGCCGAATGTATCGGTCTTGCTTGGGAACACGAACACGTCGGCGGCCGCATAGATATCCGCGAGGTCCTCGCCGTGCTTCTCGCCGAGGAAGATCGCGTCGGGATAGGCTTCTTCCAGCGAGCCGCGCGCCGGGCCGTCGCCAACGACGACCTTGGTTCCGGGCAGGTCGAGGTCGAGGAAGGCCTCGAGGTTCTTCTCCACAGCCACCCGGCCGACCGAGAGAAACACCGGTGCCGGCAGACAGAGATCGACGGCGCGGGGATGGAACAAGCCGGTGTCGACACCGCGCGGCCACAGCACGACATTCTCGAACCCACGCTCGCTGAGTTCGCGCGCCAGTGCCGGCGTTGCCGCCATCACGGCACGGCTGGGCTCGTGGAAGCGGCGCAGCGCACGCCAGATCAGCGAGCCAGGCACGGGCACGCGGGCACGGACATATTCGGGGAAGCGGGTATGGAAGCTGGTCGTGAACGGCAGCTTGCGCTGGCGGCAATAGCGGCGGACCATCAGTCCGATCGGCCCTTCCGTCGCAATGTGAATGCTGTCGGGGCGCGCCTCCTCGATCAGCTTTGCGATCCGGGCCGGGCGTGGCATCGCGAGGCGCACGTCGCGATAGCTCGGCATCGCGAAGGTGCGGAACGATTGCGGCGTCAGGAACGTGAAGTCGACGTCGAGGCCTCTGGCGGCGTCGGCCAGCTTGGTCAGCGTCCGAACGACACCGTTGACTTGAGGGTGCCAGGCGTCGGTCGCGACCAGGATGCGCATCATGTGGTCCTTGTCATGCGGCTCTCGCCGCGACCTGCGGGACGACTGCCGGCCTCTGCAAATGATCCGCCCAGGTGATGATCTCGAAATGGCCGTCGTCATGCTCCACCAGGGCCGTGCAGCTCTCGACCCAGTCGCCGCAATTCATGTAGCGAATGCCGGCCTCGTCGCGGATCACGGCGTAGTGGATGTGGCCGCAGATCACGCCGTCGGCGTCGTAGCGGCGTGCTTCAGCCGCGAGCGCCTGCTCGAACGCGCCGATATAGTTGACGGCGTTCTTGACCTTCTGCTTGGCCCATTGCGACAGCGACCAATAAGGCACGCCGAACAGGCGGCGGAAGAAGTTGACCAGGCGATTCATCTGGATCGCGAAGTCGTAGGCCCTGTCGCCGAGATGAGCGAGCCAGCGCGCGTTCTGCACCACCAGATCGAAGATGTCGCCGTGGATGACGAGATAGCGCTTGCCGTCCACGCCGGTGTGCACCGTGTTCTCGACCACGTCGATGCCGCCGAAATGCGTGCCGTAATAGTTGCGCAGGAACTCGTCGTGATTGCCGGGAATGTAGATGACCTTGGCGCCCTTGCGCGCCTTGCGCAACAGCTTCTGGACCAGGTCGTTGTGCGATTGCGGCCAGTGCCAGCTCGATTTCAGCGCCCAGCCGTCGACGATGTCGCCGACGAGGTAGATCGTGTCGGCATCGTGGTAGCGAAGGAAATCAAGCAGAAGATCGGCTTGAGAACCGCGGGCTCCGAGATGGACGTCGGAGATGAACAACGTGCGAAAGCGCCGCTCCTGGCTTTCGTCACTCACATCGTAACTTCCCATGCGCCAGCCTGTAACAATGTCCCGTGACAGGGGGATGACCGGTGAACCCTCGAGGCCCCTCAGATTCGAATCAAGTTCCGCCTCGCCCTCCCCGCGAATATCAGTCGCATGCGACAATCAGGCGACATGGGGTCGCAGCGGGCGCCCATGGAGGGCACCGGGTGCCGGTGAAACTGCGGCCGCGCACCCCCCGTCCCCATTCGGACGGCCCGCGTCAGTAGAACCTGTGGAAATGGTGGACCGGCCCGTGGCCATGACCGACGCTGAAGCGGTCGGCGGCCTCGATCGCGGCGCTGATCCAGGACTTGGCATTGCGCACGGCACGCTCGAGATCTTCGCCCTTGGCGAGACCTGCCGCGATGGCCGACGACAGTGAGCATCCGGTGCCATGGGTATTGCGGGTGGCGACCCGGGGGGCCGCCAGCGCGATGGTGTTGTTCGCATCGACCAGATAGTCGATGCTCTCGGCGCCCTCGCCGTGCCCGCCCTTGATCAGAACGGCGCGGCAGCCGAGCGCCAGCAGGCGACGGCCCTGGCTTTCGATCTCGGCTTCGCTCGTTGCAACAACCTCGTCGAGCAGCGCCGCGGCTTCCGGCAGGTTCGGCGTGATCACCGAGGCCAAGGGTATCAGTCCCGTGCGCAGGGCATCGACGGCCTCGGCGGCGAGCAGGCGGTCGCCGGAGGTCGCCACCATGACGGGATCGAGCACGACGTGCCGCGGCGCCAAGCGCGACAGCGCGGCGGCGATGGCGTCGATGCTGGCGACCTGGGCCACCATGCCGATCTTCACCGCGCCAATCTCGAGGTCGGCGAACACGGCGTCGATCTGCGCGGTGACGAAGTCGGCGGGAACCGCGTGAATCCCGCTCACGCCGCGCGTGTTCTGTGCCGTCAGCGCGGTAATCACGGAGGCGCCGTAAACGCCGAGCGCGGCAAATGTCTTGAGGTCGGCCTGGATGCCGGCGCCGCCGCTCGAATCCGAGCCGGCGATAGTGAGGGCGACCGGGGTCGTCATGGCCGGATACACATGCTGGAGGACATCGCCATGGCCTGTCCTAGCGCGACCGTGGAACGCCAGCAAGCCACGCCAAGCCGCCCGCCGTCGTGATTCGCGAGGGCGATGCCACCCAGCGGATCAGTCGGGCACAGCGCGGCGCCCGCAATGATGCGGGCTTGAAAATGCATCGCGCCGGGCCCTTGGTATAGTCTCAAACCTTAGCGTGCTTCGCCGATTGCGTGAGACGTCAGGTGGTGGAACCGTCGAGTGACGCCGATTGCGCGCCGCTCCGGCCCGCAAGCCACCTGAAACAGGAACTTGGGGTGGAACGATGTGGGCCTTTTTCGAACGTCTCCTCGACTCGTCCATGCTGTCGCCGCACGGCATCTGCCTGCTGTGGGACCCGGAGTTGATCTGGCTCCACGTCGTTTCCGACGCCTGCATTGCCGCTGCCTATTTCTCGATTCCGTTTGCCCTCGCGATACTGGTCATCAAGCGCCGGGACCTCAAGTTCGGCTGGGTCTACTGGGCGTTCGCGATCTTCATCATGGCTTGCGGCCTCAGCCATGTGCTGTCGATCTACACGCTCTGGGTTCCGGTCTATGGCGTCGAGGGCATGGTCAAGGCGGCCACGGCGGTCGCGTCGGTCTTCACCGCCGCCGCGCTCTGGCCACTGCTGCCGAGGGTCCTGACCATTCCATCACCGTTCGAGCTTCGGCAGGTCAAGGCGGCGCTCGAGGAAGAGGAGATCAAGAGCCGCGACGCCGCGCTCCTGCTTCAGCAAGTCAGCGACGCCCAACGCGCGCTGCGCGCCAGTGTCGCGCGCCTCACCGCGATCGTGGAGACCGCGGTTGACGGTGTCATCCTGTTCGATGCGCATGACCGTATCCTGCTGTTCAATCCGGCCTGCGAGCGCTTGTTCGGCTACCGCGCCGACGAGGTGATGAACCGGAACGTCTCCATGCTGATGCCAGAGGCGGAAGCAACGCCCGACAGCCGCGCGAGACATTTCGCGACCGGCGGCGAGGCCATCGCCCGGCGTAAGGATGGCTCGACCTTTCCGATGGACCTCTCGGTGGGCCAGGCCAGGCAGGACGGCGAACTGATCTTCGTCGGCATCGTCCACGACCTGACCGCGCGCAAGCTGACCGAGCAGCAGCTTCAGCAGGCGCAGAAGATGGAGACGGTCGGCCAGCTCTCCGGCGGTATCGCGCACGACTTCAACAATCTCCTGACCGTGATCATCGGCAATGCCGAGCACCTCGGCGAGCAGCTCAAGGAGCGGCCGGAGCTGCGGCGCTTTGCCGACGACATCTGCCAGTCAGGGGAGCGCGGCGCCGAGCTGACGCAGCGGCTGCTCGCATTCAGCCGCCGCCAGCTGCTCCAGCCTCAATCGATTGACTGCCGGAGCCTGCTCGATTCCATGTTCAAGCTGCTCAAGCGAACGTTGCGCGAAAACATCGAGATCAGGACGACCTCCGGACACGGCACGGTCCTCGCCTTTGCCGACCGCAGCCAGCTCGAATCCGCCGTGCTGAATCTCGCGCTCAACGCGCAGGATGCCATGCCATCAGGGGGACATCTGACGCTGAGCACGGAGTTGGCTGCGATCGACGACGATTACCGTGCCCTCCATCCCGAAGTCGTACCCGGCAGCTACGCTTTGATCTCGGTCGCCGACGACGGCGAAGGCATGACGCCCGATGTCATCGAACGCGCCTTCGAGCCGTTCTTCACCACCAAGGAGGTCGGCAAGGGCTCGGGCCTCGGCCTCAGCATGGTCTACGGCTTCGCAAAGCAATCAGGCGGCCATGTCTCGATCTACAGCGAGGCGGGCCTCGGGACTACGGTCAGGATCTACCTGCCTCGCGCCAGCACCGGACAATCACACGTCGATCTTCCCGAAGGCGAGGACACGGCGCCGCGAGGCTACGAGACGATCCTGATCGTCGAGGACGATCCGTTCGTCCGCTCCTCCGTCATTCGCAGGGTGGAAGCTCTCGGATATCGCGTCGTTGCCGCGGTCAACGGCAAGGATGCCCTGCAGCAACTGCGGAGCGATCCCAGCATCGACCTGCTGTTCACTGACATCGTGATGCCCGGTGGCATGAGCGGCTGGGAGCTCGCCGATCAGGCGCGGCGGGTTCGTCCCGGTCTGCCGGTCCTTTTCACCTCCGGCTACGCGCTGGAGACCCTGGTCGAGCAGGGCCGCGCGCAGGCGCAAGCGATCGTGCTGACCAAGCCCTACCGCAAGGTCGAGCTTGCCCAGCGGCTCAGGGACGCATTGGTCGTGGCAGCCGTTGCCACCTAGCCAAGCTCGAGCTCGCATCTGGCGGCTTGTGCCGTCGGCCCGCCGCTTGCTAAATCCGGCCGGGTTTGGCCTATTGGCCGCCAGGTAGGCTTTCGGAGTGCTCGCGATGGTTCCCTTCTTCGTTCAGATCAAGTGCAAGCTCGGCCAGTCTTATACGGTGGCCAATGCGCTTGCCGAGGCCGAGATCGCCTCCGAGATCTACTCCACGGCCGGCCAGTACGACCTCCTGGTGAAGTTCTACGTCGACAAGGACACCGACATCGGTCATTTCGTCAACGAGAAGGTGCAGGTGCTGCCGGGCATCCAGGACACCCTCACCATCATCACGTTCAAGGCGTTCGGTACCGGCTAGCGCTGCCGCCCTAGCTCCCCTCCTTGCGTGCCGGCCGGGGCGGCCCCTCCGCCGGCGACAGCGACTTGAGATACTCCGCCATCGCCGCCAGGTCCGCCTCCGGCAATTGCGAGGTATTCTTGATCACACGCGTCATCGAACCGCCGACGCTGTCGCCATCCGGCAGTTCGCCGGTCTTCAGGAAATAGGCGAGGTCCTTCACGCTCCACTCGCCAAGGCGCTTCTGGGTGATGTTCGGCACCCATCCCTCGCCTTCAGGATTAGGACCGCCGGCAAAGCGCTGGCTTGCGATGATGCCGCCCAGCGCATTGCGCGGGCTGTGGCACTCGGCGCAATGGCCAAAGCTGTTGACGAGATAGGCGCCGCGATTCCATTGCGGCGACTTGCTACCGTCGGCAACGAATGGCCTGTCGTCCATGAACAGGCGTTTCCAGATCCCGACATTGCGGCGGATGTGAAAGGGAAAGCCGAGGTCGTGGTCGCGCACCTTGCCCGCAACCGCCGGCAGCGTTTTCAGATAGGCAAAGAGATCCAGCACGTCCTCGCGCCTGGCGTGCTGATAGGACGTGTAGGGAAACGATGGAAAGTAGTGCTGCCCGGACGGCGAGACGCCATACATCACCGCGTTGACGAAATCCGCCTCCGTCCATTTGCCGATGCCGTCGTTCGGATCCGGCGAGATGTTCGGCGCGTGGAACGTTCCGAACGGCGACTTGATCGCAACGCCCCCGCCGAGCCTCAGACGGTCGGGCTGATTGGGAACGGCGTGGCAGGACGCGCAGCCACCGGCGTTGAACATCACCTCGCCATTGGCGAGATCAGGCGTGCGCGAGGGCGTGGCGCTCGCGGCCGCAACCACCGGCGCGCTGAGCCACCAATAGACGCCGGCAGCGGCAATCGCAGCGAGGAGCACCACCAGAATTGTTCGTTGCAACATGCGGCTCGTTCACTCGTTGCGGGCGCACTTATTCCGATCTCGTCGTGGCTCCAGCGCGAAGAACTCAGCTCGCCCTGGCCGGGAACGGGAATAGACTGAAATACGGTCTCTTGGAAGGCGGTCCGAACGGGTTCGGCGCGGAGAATGTCACGAACGACACCGCCCTCTGAGCGCGTTCGATTGCGCTCAAGCGGCGTTCAGCGCCTGTGTGAGATCTGCGATCAGGTCCGATGCGTTCTCGATGCCGATCGACAGCCGGATCGTGGAATCCAGAACGCCGATTTTGCGGCGGATGTCGGCGGGAACGCCGGAATGGGTCATAGTCGCAGGCAGGCTCGCCAGCGATTCGGTTCCGCCAAGGCTCACCGCCAGTTTGAGGATCTGCAACGCATTGAGGAATTTGACTGCCGCTTCCTTGCCGCCGGCGATGTCGAAGGAGAAGGTGGATCCCGCCCCCAGGCATTGTCTCGTGAATACACGTCCGGCCGGCGAACCCTCCTCGTGATGACCGAGGTAATGGACCTTTGCCACCTTCGGGTGCTCGCGCAGGAAGTCCGCCACGAGGCGTGCATTGACGTTGGCCTTCTCCATCCGCAGGCTCAGCGTCTCGAGCGAGCGGTTGATCATCCAGCAGGAATGCGGATCGAGCTGCGTGCCGATCGCGCCCCGCAGCGCCTTGACGCCCTTCATGATCGCCTTCGAGCCGAGCGCTGCACCCGCGATCAGGTCGGAATGACCGCCGACATATTTGGTCAACGAGTACAGTGAGAGATCTGCGCCGTGCTCGATCGGCCGCTGAAACACCGGTCCGAGCAGCGTATTGTCGCAGGCGATGATCGGTGTGTGTCCCTGCGCCTTTCCGATCGCGTCGGCGACGCGGCGGATCATTGCGATGTCCACGAGGCCGTTGGTGGGATTGGCGGGCGTCTCGATCAGGATCATAGAAACCCGCCCCTTGCCCATGGCGTCCTCCGACGCCTGCTTGACTGCCGCCTCGTCGATACCGTCGGCAAAACCGACGGCGCCGATCGACAGGCGCGCAAGCGTGTTCGTCAACAGGGTTTCCGTTCCGCCATAGAGCGGCTGCGAGTGCAGGATGACGTCGCCGGGGCGAACGAACGCCAGGATCGTGGTTGCGATGGCCGCCATGCCGGAGGAGAACAGCGCACAACTCTCGGTCCGCTCGTAGATCGCGAGCCTGTCCTCGACGATTTCGCTGTTTGGATGATTGAAGCGCGAATAGACGAGGCCCGCGCCCATGCCTTCGGGCGGCTCGCGGCGGCCCGCGACGTAGTCGAAGAAATCCTGGCCATCCTCGGCCGTCTTGAACACGAAGGTGGAGGTCAGGAATACCGGCGGCTTGATGGCGCCTTCCGACAATTGCGGATCATAGCCATAGGTCAGCATCAAGGTCTCAGGATGCAGCATATGGTTGCCGATGTGGGTCTTCGAGGGGAACGGTTTCGCCATGGCCTGTCTCGCTTGTCCTGATGGAGGTGATCGCCGCGGGTTGGAACTCCTGACGTCACGAGGCAGTCGGGAAGGAGGCGTGCCGACTCGCATCAACGCCACGGCCGTTGCTGCGAAGATAACTGCTCGGACGGCGGTCCGTCAGACCTTGCAGACGGAAAAAGAGCGGCTGCTTTCGCAACCGCCCTTCTCGATTCCGATAGCCGGCTGATCCCAGTAGCCCGGATGGAGCGGAGCGCAATCCGGGACGAACTATCAACTCGGATGGCCCCCCGGATTTCGCTTGCGCTCCATCCGGGCTACAAAGCTTCCCGCCTCAGCCGTTCTTGATGCGGTAGGTCTCGTGGCAGCCGCCGCATTCCCTGCCGATGGCAGGCATCGTTGCCTTGAGCGAATCGAGGTCCTTGATCTTGGTCTTGGCTTCGCCGACGACCTTGGCAAAACTCGCGATTTTCGCATCGAAGCCGGCCCTGTCCTCCCAGACCTTGGGCGAGGTCGAGTAATCGCCATCGAGCTTCACGCCCTTGGCGCTGGCCGGAAACAGGTTCGGCAGCTTCTTGGCGGTATCCTCGAACTGCGCGAGCGCGCTGTCCACGGTGGCCTGGTCGTAGGGCTTCTCGCCCTTGACCATCGCCGACATCGCCCCGGCGTTCTTGCCGTTGCCCTTCATCAGGCTTTGGACCTCCTTGACGGAGTCCTGTTGCGCCCAAACGGCGCCCATGCCGAGCAACAGCGCGCCCCCAACGACCAACACTCGCTTCATTCGAAACATCCCTTCTCCTGATGCAGGATCGTGCCGACCCCTCAATGGACTAACACCGCCCGGCAGATTTCATTCCATCCAAAGCGCGGCGGCGGATCGTCACGCATTGGATCGCTGTCGAATATGGTGTCCCGAACTTTCCGCGTTTGATTGGGGATCACAGGCTGTGACGGCGATGGTGCTCGTGGATTGCGATCCACACCCGCTCCGGAGTGGCCGGCATGTCGATGTGGTCGATCTTGTATTCGCGCCACAGCGCATCGATGATGGCGTTGACGACGGCCGGACAGGAGCCGATCGCCCCGGCTTCGCCTGCCCCCTTCACGCCCATCGGATTGGTCTTGCAGGGGATGTTGTTGGTCTCGAACACGAAAGCCGGCCCGTCCGCCGCGCGCGGCAGCGCGTAGTCCATGAAGGTTGCGGTGATGAGCTGGCCGTCTGTGGCGCCATACACCACCTGCTCCATCAGCGCCTGACCGATGCCCTGCATGGCGCCGCCATGCACCTGTCCGGCCAGAAGCAGCGGATTGAGCGTCTTGCCGAAGTCGTCGACGATCACATAGTTGACGATCTTGATGATGCCGGTGGCCGGATCGATCTCGACTTCCGCGACATGGGTGCCGTTGGGATAGGTGCCGTCGGCGCTGGCGAACGTCGCGCTGCCGTTGAGCTTCGACGGATCCACGCCGGGCCGCTTGGCGAGATCGGCGAAGGAGATTGAGCGGTCGGTACCGGCGATGCGGATCACGCCTTCGGAGATTTCGAGGTCGCCGGCGCTCGCTTCCAGCGCCTGCGCCGCAATCTCCTTCAGCCTCGAACCGAGTTCGCGCGTGGCGCGTTCGACGCTGACGCCGCCCGAGGGGATCGAAGCGGAGCCGCCGGTCCCGAGACCGGTCGCGATCTCGTCGGTGTCGCCCTGGTGGATATGGACGCGCTCGGGCGCAACGCCGAACTGCTCGGCGACGATCTGCGCATAGGCGGTCTGGTGACCCTGCCCGCTCGACTGCGTGCCGATCAGCACGGTGACGTCGCCATTGGGATCGAGCCGCACATTCGCGGTCTCCTCGCCCATGGTGCCACACACCTCGACATAGCTCGCAAGGCCGATGCCGCGGATCAGGCCATGCTTCTTGGCGAGTTTCGCGCGCTTGGGAAACTCCTTCCACTCGGCGATCTCCATCGCGCGCTTCAGATGCGCGGCGAAATCGCCGGAATCGTAGACCTTGCCGGTCGCGGTCTTGTACGGCAGAGCCTTCGGCTGGATGAAGTTCTTGCGGCGGATCGCGTCCGGCGTCATGTCGAGCTTTCGCGCGCAGGCATCAACCAGACGTTCGATCACGTAGGCGGCCTCCGGCCGGCCCGCGCCGCGATAGGCATCGACCGGCACGCTGTTGGTGAAGATAGTGCGCACCCGGCAGTGGAATGCCTGAATGTCGTAAAGCCCCGGCAGCATGCCGGCGCCCCCATGCGGGATGTAGGGCCCGAAGGTCGACAGATACGCGCCCATGTCGCCCATCAGGTCGCAGTCCATCGCCAGGAACTTGCCGTCCTCGGCCAGCGCCATCTTGGCTGTGGTGACGTTGTCGCGGCCCTGCGCATCGCCCATGAAATGCTCGGTGCGATCGGCCGCCCACTTCACCGCCTTCTTCAGCTGCCGCGCCGCGACCGCCATCAGGGCGTATTCCCGGTACGGAAACAGTTTCGTGCCAAAACCGCCGCCCACGTCGGGGCAGATCACCCGCATCTTGTCGGTGGGGATGTTGAGCACGTTCTGGCAGAGGATGTCGCGCAGCCGATGGCTGCCCTGGCTGCCGACCGTCAGCGTCAGATGGTCACGCTTGGCGTCGTATTCGCACACCGCCGCGCGCGTCTCCAGGAAGCTTGCGACGACGCGCGGATTGACGATCGAGATCTCGGCCACCGCATGCGCCTTGGCGAAGGCAGCTTCCGTCGCCGCCTTGTCGCCGATCGAGACGTCGAACAGCACGTTGCCCGGCTTGTCCGGCCAGACCTGCGGCGCGCCCTTCTTCACCGCGTTGACGACGCCGGTCACTGCCGGCAGCGGCGACCATTTGACGTCGATCGCCTCGATGGCGTCACGGGCCTGGTCGATGGTCTCGGCGACCACGAAGGCGACGGCATCGCCGACATGGCGCACCTCGTCCTTGGCCAGGATCGGGTAAGGCGGGCCGGTGAACGGATCGGTCTCGAGATTGAACAGGCACGGCAGGTTGCCGAGATCCTTGACGTCCTCGGCGGTCAGGATCAGCGCGACGCCCGGCAAGCTGCGTGCGCGGCTCGCATCGATGGTGTATGTGGCATGCGCATGCGGCGAGCGCAGCACCAGGCAGCGAAGCGCGGCCTGCGGCGCAAAATCATCGGTGTAGCGGCCCTTGCCGCGGATGAGCGCGTCATCCTCCTTGCGCAGCACGCTTTGGCCAACGCCGAACTTGATGGGAGCCGCCATTTTCTGTTCCCGTTCTCATGGTTGTTTTGTGGGCCATATTGCCGTGGAAAAACTGGCAAGGCAAACGGGTTGGCAACAAAAACTAGCCACGGACCAGCGAGATCACCCAATTGCGGCCGAACAGCGCGAGGACCGCAATCGCGTAAATGATGGCGCCGCCGACGGCGAGCACAACCAGCGTCAGCTCATCGCGGAAGTGTATCGAGCCCAATAACGGACCGCTAAAATGCGCGATCAACCAGAACGCGGCAGCCAGGACTAATCCGGTCAGCAGGAATTTTCCGAGCGACAGCAGCCAGCCGCGATCCAGCACGAGGAAACCTCGCCGCACTGCGAAGAAGAGCACCAGCAAGAGATTGGTCCAGACCCCGACGGCGGTGGCGAGCGCAAGGCCGATCTGCGCGAGCGATCCCATCAAGGCGACCTTCAGTGCGACATTGACGGCGATGCCGGTCAGCGACGCCCGGACCGGCGTTGCGGTATCCTTGCGGGCATAGAAGGTCGCGACAGCGCTGCGGATCAGCACGAACGGGATCAGGCCAATGGCATAGGCCGCGAGCGTGCCGCCGGCCGCGACCGCATCGGCTTGCGAGAAGGCGCCGCGGGCGAACAGCGCGCGCATGATCTCGTCGGGCACGGTGAGGAAGGCCGCGACGAACGGGATCGAGAAGAGCAGCGTGAAATCGAAGGCGCGGCGCTGCGCCTTCATCGCGCCGTCATCGTCGTTCGCCGTGATCCGTCGCGACATCTCCGGCAAAAGCACCGTGCCGATGGCGATGCCGATCACGCCGATCGGGAGCTGGTTGAGCCGGTCGGCATAATAGAGCGCGGACAGCGCGCCGGCGGGCAGGAAGGTCGCGATGATGGTGTCGGCGAACAGCGCGACCTGGGTGCCCATCGAGCCCAGCGTCGCCGGTCCCAGCGCCTTGAAGAAGTCGCGGATGTCTTCGTCGAGCCTCAAGGGCGCAAAGCGCGGCAGGCCGCCATGGCGGGCGAGATCGCCGGCGAGCAGGAAATATTGCAGGAAGCCGGAGATGAGCACGCCCCAGGCCGCCGCATGGCCCGCGGTCGGAAACCAGGCGGCCAGCGCCAGCGTCATCATCATCGCGACATTGAGGAAGATCGAGGCAGCCGCGGCGCTGGCAAAGCGCTGCATGACGTTGAGCATGCCGCCGTAGAGCGTCACCAGCGTGATCAGCAGTAAATAGGGAAAGGTGATCCGGGTGAGCTCGATCGCGAGCTTGCGCTGCGCGGCGTCCTCGGAAAAGCCGGGCGCCAGGATGCTCATGGCCTGTGGCATGAACAGCCAGGCAACGACCAACAGCACCACCTGCGAGGCCAGGAGCAGCGTGAAGATGCGGTCGGCGAACAGGCTTGCTGCCGCCTCCCCCTTCTCGCCATGGACGTGGGCATAGGCCGGCACCCAGGCGGCGTTGAAGGCACCCTCGGCGAAGATCGCACGGAAATGATTGGGCAGCCGCAGCGCCACGAAAAAGGCGTCGGCCACCGGCCCGGCGCCGAGGATTGCCGCGAGCATGATGTCGCGGACAAACCCCGTCAGCCGCGAGAGCAGCGTGTAACCACCGACCGTAAAGATGCGTCCGAGCATGCGGACTCTTCTAGAGGCTTATCGGGCCGCCGATAAGGCTTTGAAAGACCTTGAGATCAAAAAAGCGGCTTGCTCGGTGTCCACCTCTCCCCGACGGGGAGAGGTCGGATTGCGCGGCAATCCGGGTGAGGGGCTGCGGCATTCAGTGAGTTTGTAACCCCTCACCCGGATCGCATCTTCGATGCGATCCGACCTCTCCCTTCGGGAGAGGCGAGAGGCAAATCACCCCGCGAGCGCGCCGCGGACGGCGGCGATCACCCGCTCCTGGTCGGCTTCGGTCAGATAGGCGTGCATCGGCAGGCTGATGACGTCCTGCGACAGGCTCTCGCAACCCGGCAAGCCGCCCTCGGCGACCGGATAGTGCTTGTAGGCGGTCTGCTGATGCATCGACTTGCCGTAATAGATCGCGGTCGGCACGCCCTGGGCCTTCAGCGCGGCCGCGAAGCCGTCGCGGTCGGTGCCTTTGGGCAGGCGGATGGTGTACTGCGCCCAGACCGAGGTGTTGCCGGGCGCGAGGCGCGGGACAGTGACGACATTGGACAGCCCGCGCGCGTAGCGCTCCGCGACCTCGTTGCGGGCGGCGATCTCGTCATCGAAGATCTTCAGCTTCTCGATCAGGATCGCGGCCTGCATGGTGTCGAGCCGGCCGGTCAGGCCGAGACGCACGTTGTCGTATTTGTCGACGCCCTGCCCGTGCACGCGGATGCTGCGCAAGGTGGCGGCGAGTTCGTCCTCATCGGTGAAGATCGCGCCGCCATCGCCGAAGCAGCCGAGCGGTTTTGCGGGGAAGAAGCTGGTGGCAGTGGCATGCCCGAACGTGCCGAGCTTGCGGCCCTTGTAGCTCGCGCCGAAGCCTTGCGCCGCGTCGTCGAGCACGAACAGGCCCTCGGCCTTGGCGATCTCCGCGATGGCATCATGATCGGCCGGCTGGCCGAACAGGTCGACCGGAATCACCGCGACGGGCTTCAGGCCCGCCTTGCGGGCTGTCGTGATGCCGCGCTTCAGCGACTCCGGGCTCATGTTGAAGGTCGCCTCGTCGACGTCGACATAGACAGGCGTCGCGCCGGTCCGCGCCACCGGCGATGCTGTCGCGATGAAGGTGAAGGACGGACACAGCACGGCATCGCCGGGGCCGAAATTCTTCGCCATCATCACCATCAGGATTGCGTCGGTGCCGCTGGCGCAGGCGATGACGTGCTTGGCGCCGCAATACGCCGCCAGCTGCTTCTCCAGCTCGAAGACCTCAGGCCCGTTGACGAACTGGCAATGGTCCATCACGCGCTTCACCGCTGCATCGAGCGAGGCGCCGAGCCGGCGCCGCTGCGAGGCGACGTCGATGAAGGGAATAGGTTCGGAACGCAGATGCTGGTTCATGGCACCTTGTGACGTTTGAGCGGACGACATGGAAGGAATCAGCCGGCGACGCGGCGAGCAGCCTTGCGAGCCGGCGACGTGGCTGCGGGACGCGAGGGCGTCTCCAGGCACTGGGTGGCGATCGCGAGGCTGGCAACGCCTTCATCGCCCGTCACAGCCGGCGTCTCGCCATGGCGCACCGCCTTCAGGAACGCGATCAGCTCGGCACGCAGCGGCTCGTCGTGGCCGACAGGCAGATGCCGCATCGAGTAGCTGCCATCGGGCTTGAAGCCGAAGCACTCGGTGACCTGGCGCGTCAAGAGATCGCCCATCACGTATTTGCCGCGGGTCGCGACCGTGACGCTGCGCGCCTTGAACGGCGTCAGCCAGTTGGTGTTGATGTGGGCCAGCACGCCGTTGGCGGTGCGGAACTGCAACAGCGCGATATCCTCGCGCTCGGCCACCGCGCTCGACAATTGCGGCTGCACCTCGACGATGTCGGATTCGGTGAACCAGCGGATCAGATCGATGTCGTGCACGGCAAGGTCGATGACGACGCCGACATTGGACATGCGCGGCGGGAACGGGCCGACCCGCGTGATCGCGATGGAGAGGATATCCTCGCCCGCGATCGCCTGCTTGACGGCAGCGACCGCCGGATTGAAGCGCTCGACGTGCCCGATCATCAGCGTGACACCGGCTTTTTGCGCGGCAGCGACGATCTCGTGCCCCTCGTCCACCGTCGAAGCGATCGGCTTCTCGACCAGGACATGGATGTTCTTGGCGATGCAGGCGAGCGCGACCTCGTGATGCAGATGGGTGGGCGCTGCGATGGTGACGGCATCGACGCCTTCGGCGACGAGCTGGTCGAGCGTCTCGAAGCTCTCGCAATTGGCAAGTTCCATGGCCCGCGCACGATGCGCCGGCGAGGGGTCGACGACACCGACGAGTGTGACGCCGGGAAGCCCGCTGAGCACGCGCGCGTGGTTGCTGCCCATCACGCCGGCACCAATGACGCCGACGCGCAAGGCGGCCTTTACCGGTGCAGATCCCCTGGAACTCATCTGAGCAAACCCCGATTCAACCCAAATCCCCGGCGCGCTTCTAGCACGGGCGTCACATATGTGGCGAATGGCGCGCTGGCGGCCCGGACACGATTTGATTCAAAAAGTTACACGTTCCCCGGGCCTTAAGCCGAAAGGGATACCGCCCTTCCGGCCCGGGTCGCATGAGTCGGAGTTTGCTGGTTACGACCTTTGGTAGTCGTCTTCAATCCGGATGATGTCGTCTTCCCCGAGATAAGAGCCGGTCTGGACCTCGATCAATTCCAGCTGGATCTTGCCGGGGTTCTCCATCCGGTGGACGGCGCCCATCGGAATATAGATGGACTCGTTCTCGTGCACGGTCTTCACGGTCTCGTTGACCGTGACCTGGGCGGTACCGCGCACCACGATCCAGTGCTCGGCGCGATGGTGATGCTTCTGCAGCGACAGCCGTCCGCCCGGCTTCACCACGATGCGCTTGACCTGGTGACGCTCGCCATTGTCCACGGACTGGTAGCTGCCCCAGGGCCGGTGCACCTTGAGATGCTCCTCGGTGACCTTGGGTGCGACCGCCTTCAGCTTCGTCACCAGGCGCTTCAGACCATTGGCATCCTTCTGGCGCGAGACCAGGATCGCATCGGCGGTCGCGACCACGACGAGATCGTCCACGCCCTCGAGCGCGACCAGCGCGGAATCCGTCGTGACGTTGCAGTTGCGGGAGTCCTCGAACACGGCGGTGCCATGCGCAGCATTGCCCAGCGCGTCCTTCTCCGACAGCTCCCACACCGCGTGCCAGGAGCCGACGTCGGACCAGCCGCAGGACACCGGCACCACGGCTGCGCGCGAGGTCTTCTCCATCACCGCATAATCGATCGAGATCGCCTTTGCCGCGGCGAATGCCTCGGGCTCCAGCGTCACGAAGCCGAGATCGCGGCCGGCATGGTTGACGGCGTTGGTGATGGCCTCGACGCTCGCAGCATCGACCTTGCGATATTCATCGAGCAGCAGGGCGGCCGGGAACATGAAGTTGCCGCTGTTCCAGAGATAACCCGAATTGACGTAGTCGGATGCCTTCACCGCATCCGGCTTCTCGACGAAGCGCGCAACGGCATGCACCTCGCCCGAGATCACCTCCCCCGGATTGATGTAGCCATATTCGGTCGCCGGCCGCTCCGGCTTGACGCCGAAGGTGACGATGCGCCCGGCATTCGCCGCCGCAAGTCCCTCGCGGCAGGCCGCGACGAAGGCGGCATTGTCCTGCACCACGTGGTCAGCGGCGAGCGCGAGCACGATCGCTTCACTGGCGCGGTTCTGCGCGAACACCGCGCCGGCGGCGATCGCGGGGCCGGAATCGCGCCGCATCGGCTCGAGGATCACGTCCGCCTCGATGCCGATCTCGGCGAGTTGCTCCAGCACCATGAAGCGATAGGACGCATTGGTGATGACAATAGGACGATCGAACAGCTGCGGATCGGACACGCGCAGCAGTGTGTCCTGGAACGTCGAGCGCGTGCCGAACAGCGGCAGGAATTGCTTCGGGCGCACCTCGCGCGAGGCGGGCCACAGCCGAGTGCCGGCACCGCCGCACATGATCAGGGGGATTATGCGTTTGTCCATCGTGATCTCAAACCTTGAAGTAGTCCCGATACCAGGTGACGAAATTATGGACCCCATGCTCGATCGGCGTTGACGGTGCAAAGCCGGTATCGCGCATCAAATCCTCGACATCCGCGAACGTTTCCAGCACATCTCCCGGCTGCATCGGCAGCAATTCTTTGATCGCCGTCCGGCCCAGCTCCCGCTCCAGAAGACCGATGACATGCATCAGTTCCTCCGGGCGGTGATTGCCGACATTGTAGAGCTTTGACGGCGCATTTGCGGCAGCCGCATCATTCGCGGGGACGAGATCGATCAGCTTCGATACGACACGCGTCGCATCGTCGATATAGGTGAAATCGCGGCGCATCTTGCCATGGTTAAACAGCCGGATCGGCTTGCCCGCCATGATGGCGTTAACGAAAAGAAACATCGCCATGTCGGGCCGGCCCCACGGGCCGTAAATGGTGAAGAAGCGCAGCCCGGTGACCGGCAGGCGATAGAGATGGCTGTAGGACTGCGCCATCACCTCGTTCGCCTTCTTGGTTGCCGCATAGAGGCTCACGGGATGATCGGTGCGGTCCGCGACCGCAAATGGCAGTTTTGTGTTGGCGCCGTAAACGGAGGATGACGAGGCGTAGACGAGATGACGACAGCCGTTGTTGCGGCAGCCCTCAAGCACATTGAGAAAGCCGACGAGATTGGAATCGGCGTAAGCCTGCGGTTGCTCGATCGAGTAGCGCACGCCGGCCTGCGCCGCCAGATGCACGACTTTGGCAAAACGATGTTGCGCAAACAGGGTCGCCATCGTCTCGCGGTCGGCGAGATCGGCCTGGACGAAAGAGAAGCGGGAGTCGCCCTTGAGCAGCTCGAGGCGCGCCTTCTTCAGCGCCGGATCATAATAGCTGTTGAGATTGTCAAGCCCGACGACAGGCCGGCCCTCGCCGAGGAGCTGGCGGGCGACGTGGAAGCCGATGAAACCGGCCGCGCCGGTGACCAAAATTGCCTGATCCGTCATCCTGTTCCCTGGGATCGCTAGCGGCCCCTGTTTAGCCGCCACTTTGACAGGGTCGCAATAGGCTGGCCGCATCCATAAGCGGCCTCATGGCGTCCTTACACGACGGCTATTGCAAGATCGGCGCCAAGACCATACCAAAGCGGCCGAATTCGGCGCCTCGCGTCGGGTTGCCTCAATTCTTCGCAAACCCTCATGCGGGCGAGATGCGCCGAATCCTGCTGTCGACGGCCAAAATCGTGATTTCCGTGGCGCTGCTGTATCTGGCGCTGCGCAAGGTCGATCTATCCGAACTGTTTTCGCGCTTCACCATCACCAGCCTGTTCTGGATCGGCGTGGCGATCGCGATCACGTTCCTGCAGATCTTCGTCGGCGTGCTGCGCTGGCGCGAGATCAGCGCCGCCTGCGGAGCGCCGCTCGAGCTCGGCCGCGCGATGCGTTACAACGTGATCGGCTCGTTTTTCAACCAGACCCTGCCGTCGGCAATCGGCGGCGATGCGGTCCGGCTGTGGCTGGTCGCACGCGCAGGGGCCGGCTGGCGTGCGGCGACCTACTCGATCTTCGTCGACCGCGCCATCGGCCTGATCGCGCTCGCGATCCTGATCGTCGCAAGCCTGCCCTGGAGCTACACTCTCATCACCGATCCGCACGGGCGCTCGGCACTGCTGCTGATCGACCTCCTGGCGCTCGCGGGCGGCGTCGGCTTCCTGATTTTCGGCGCGCTGAAATGGCGTTGGCTGAAGACCTGGTGGGCCACGCATCACATTCACGCCTGCGCCGTCATCGCCAATCGCGTGATCTTCAGCCGCACCCGCGGGCCGATCATCGCGATCCTGTCGGTCCTCGTCCACGTGCTGGCCGTCGTGATCGCCTGGTGTGTCGTGCAGTCGATTGCGGCCCCGGTCCGCTTCAGCGACGTCTTTTTGCTGGTGCCGCCGGTGATGCTGATCACCATGATGCCGATCTCGATCGCCGGCTGGGGCGTGCGTGAAGCCACGATGAGCCTGGCGTTCGGCTTCGCGGGACTTTCCGCCAACGAGGGCGTCAACGTCTCGCTGCTGTTCGGTGCCGTGTTCTTCATGGTCGGCGCTGTCGGCGGCCTGGTCTGGATCCTCAGCGCGGAGAAAGCCGCGCAAGGATCTGCCCCTATCGGAGTGCCGGAGTGAGCTCCGCAGCCGATGCGCTCGCCGGCGCCCCACTGCTGCTTGCCGCCGCGATCGCCGCACTGATCTCGGCGCTCGTCACCTGGATCAGCCGCCCCCTGCTCCAGCGCTACGCGCTGGCACGGCCAAATGCGCGGTCCTCGCATCGCATCCCGACCCCGCAGGGCGCTGGCATCGCGGTGATTGCCGCGACTCTCCTCGTCGCCTGGATCTGGAGCGCCTCGGCCAATGTCGCGATCCCGCCGGCGCTGGTCGCTGCGACCATCGTGATCGCGCTGGTCGGCTTTGCCGACGACATCGTATCGCTGCCCGTGCTCGTGCGGCTGGTGCTGCAGGCAGCCTGCGTCGGCGCAGTGGTGTTCACAACGCCCGAGAGCGCGCGCATCGTGCCGGCTCTGCCGCTCGGGCTGGAGCGCGGCCTCATCGTCCTGGCCGGCGTCTGGTTCGTGAATCTCGTCAACTTCATGGACGGGCTCGACCTGATGACGGTGGCGGAAGTCGTGCCGGTCACCGCTGCGCTGCTGCTGCTGGGAGTGCTCGGGGATCTCTCTTGGCCGGCGGTGCTGATCGCCACCGCGCTATGCGGCGCCATGCTGGGCTTTGCGCCGTTCAACCGTCCCGTTGCAAAGGTCTTCCTGGGCGACGTCGGCAGTCTGCCGATCGGCCTTTTGCTCGGCTGGTGCCTGCTGGAGCTGGCCTTCCGGGGGCAGCCGGCCCCGGCGCTGCTATTGCCGGCCTATTACCTCGCAGACTCCACCATTACGCTGTTTCGCCGCATCATCAGGCACGAACCGTTCTGGTCGGCACACCGCACACACTTCTATCAGCGTGCAATCGACAACGGGTTCACGGTCGAGCGGGTGGTCGGGGAGACATTCGCGCTCAACCTCGTTCTGGCAATCCTTGCCATCATCACGGTTCGCGCCGGCTCGATCACGATCACGATCGTTGCCTTGTTCGGAGGCGCGGGCGCGGTCGCCCTCGTGCTGCAGCGGTTCTCGCGGGCTCAGGCGTCCTGATCCGAAAGCGCGTGCCGCAGCCCCTCGTCGATGGAGATCTGTGGCTGCCAGCCGGTCGCCAGCGCCTTGGAGATGTTGAGCTCGAGCGAGCCAATCAGGCTGTCCTGCGTGTCCTGCCGACCCATCACATTGAGCAGCGTCGACAGCAGGCGCGGCGACATGCCGAACAGACGCGCGTTCTTTCCGGACGCTGTAGCCAGGCGCCTGATGAATTCGGGCGTCGAGACCTGTTCGGTATCGGCCACCAGGAATATCTCGAAGTTGCTCGCTGGATCGGGATGGCTGAGCCGGTGCAGGATAAACGACGACAGGTTCTGCACGGCCAGAAAGGCGCGCTGGTTGTTGATCGCCGCAAAGGGCAGCAGCAGCCCCGCGCTTATCGCACGGGTCAGCAGGGCGAAATTGCCCTTGGCTCCGGTGCCATAGACCAGCGGCGGCCTGAGCACAGTGATCTTCATATCGGTGTCGCGCGCCAGCGTCCTCAGGCCAGCCTCGGCCGCGGCCTTGGACATGCCGTAGAGGCCGCGCGGCGTCAGAACCTCGTTCTCGCTGAACGGCGCACGGCCCTCATTGCTGCGGCCGTGAACGAGAGCGGTGCTGATGAAGATGAACTGGCGCACGCCGGCCGTCGCCGCCGAGCGCGCCAGATGCAGCGTTCCGGCGATGTTGACGTTGCGGTACAGCTGGACCGCGTGCTCCTCGTGCTTGTGATGCACGCGCGCGGCGAGATGGATGACGGCCTCGACGCCTTCCAGCGCGGCCTGCCAGTCGGTCTCGGGGCCGATCGATTTGATCACGACCTCGTCGCCGGCGCCTTCCGGGCTCCGGACCGCACGGCGGACCGACCATCCGGCATGAGCCAGCGCCGGCACGAGATGACGACCGACGAAGCCGCTCGCTCCCGTCACCAGCACGACCGGTTGACGCTCGTTCATCCCTGCTCCGAAAGGTTCGGGTTGCGCAACAATTCGCCGATCAGCTCGGCATAGGCGTTCATCGCCGTCGTCTTGTCGAAACGCGATGCCGCCTTCACCGCGCGCACCGCGATGGTGGCGTCGTCGGAACGGAACGCGGCGCGGATCGCTTCGGCGAGCCGATCGGCACGGCCTGGCGGCACGACCCAGCCGAGCCTGCTCTCCGCGACCGTCAAGGCGGCCTCGGCCTCCGGCTCGGACACCAGCACCACGGGGCGCCCCACCGCCAGCAGATTGTAGAACCGGCTCGGCACGGACACTCCCGCCACGTCCTTCCGGTACGGAATGATCCAGACATCGGCGGAAGCGAGAAACGCTTCGAGCTCGGAATCCTCGACACGCCCGACGAAGGAGACATTGGAGAGGTTCGCCGTCGCCTGCAACTGCTTCAGCCGCTCGAAACCGATGCCCCAGCCGGACAGCAGGAAGTGAATGTCCGCCTCCTCCTGCAGGAGCCGCGCCGCCTCGAACACGACGTCCGGATCATGGGTGAAGCCGAGATTGCCCGATAGCCCCACGATGAAGCGCGCCGGAATCGACTTGCGGAATGGATTGTCCGCGCTGACGGGCCGCGGCGCGGGCGCGAGCGTCGCCCAGTTCGGGATGAAACGAATCTTGCTGCGCCTCATCCCGGAATAGCTGAGCAGCGGCCGCTCCGCATCTCGCCCTATGGTGATGACGGCGTTGAGCGCGCGGAACATCAGGCTGTTGGCGGCGCGCATCGTCCGCGTGACGACCGAGCCTGGTTTCAACAGACCCGCCATCACCAGCACGTCGGGAAAGAGGTCGTGCATGATCAACGCCGAGCGCGCGCCCTTGACCCTTGCTGCCGCCGCCACCGCATAGGGCAGCATGAACGGCGCAGTGACCGTGAGCACCACGTCCCCTCGCCTCAATTCCCGCACCAATGCGAAGAACGTGCGGCCCGCGAACAGGAGCTCGGAAGCGCCGCGCCGCACCAGCGCCGCCTTGCCCGCCATCCGGTTCCTGATCGCGACGACGCGCGGCTTGCCGGGGCCGGTCTGCGCGGCCGGCAATGCACCCGGCGAGCCCGAGAGAACGACGACCTCGTGCTCCGCCGACAGGCGGCAGGCGATCTCGGCCATGATCGCCGCTGTGGTGCTCGGGTCAGGCGGGTAATGCTGGCTCGCGACGACGATCTTGCCTCGGGGTTGCATGGTCAGGCCGCGGTTGACCCGAATTCGGGCACCGCATCCTTCAGGATGGTTCTGATGGTGGCGCGATCGTCGCGCGCGATCGCCTGCTCCAGCGCCGCGATCCACTTGCGCAGCGTCTGCATCGCGCGATCCACTTGCGCAGCGTCTGCATCGATCTCCAGGCGGAAAGCACCTTTCCTGCCGCGGTTGACCCGAATTCGGGCACCGCATCCTTCAGGATGGTTCTGATGGTGGCGCGATCGTCGCGCGCGATCGCCTGCTCCAGCGCCGCGATCCACTTGCGCAGCGTCTGCATCGGCGGTTCGTTCGGCTGGGCGGCCATGATTCCGGCAACGCCGATTTCCCGGGTCGGCTCTTCCGAGGCGAACAGGATCTCGTGCAGCCGTTCGCCCGCCCGCATGCCGGTGAACACGATCTCGATGTCGTAGCCGGGTTGCAGTCCGGACAGACGGATCATGCGCTCGGCGAGATCGACGATCTTCACCGGCTGTCCCATGTTGAGGACGTAGACCGAGACGTCGGGACGCTGCGTTCCGAGCGCATGCGTGGCCGCGGTGATGACGAGATCGCAGGCCTCGCGGATGGTCATGAAGTAGCGGACCATGTCGGGATGGGTCACGGTCACCGGTCCGCCGGCCTCGATCTGGGCCTTGAACTTCGGCACCACCGAGCCGTTCGAGGCCAGCACGTTGCCGAACCGGACCGAGATCAACCGCATCGGCGGCTTGGCCCCGCGCACTCCGGCTGCGAGGTCGTGATCCAGCGCCTGACAGTACATCTCTGCAAAGCGCTTGGTCAGGCCGAGCATCGACACCGGCTCGATCGCCTTGTCGGTCGAGATCATCACCATCGCCTCGGCACCGGCCGCAACGGCGGCATCCGCCACGTTGATCGAGCCGAAGATGTTGGTCTTGACGCCTTCGCTCCAGTCGCGTTCGAGGATCGGGACGTGCTTGAGCGCCGCGGCGTGGAACACGATGTCCGGCTTGAACTCCGCCATCAGGCGCATGATGCGCTCGCGGTCGCGAATGTCGGCGATCCGCCCTTCGACCTCGGCAGCCGCCTCCCGCGCGGCAAGCGATTCCGTGATCGCGTAGAGCGCCGGCTCCGAGTTCTCCACGATCAGGAGCCGCGCGGCGCCGAACGCCACGACGCGCTCGCAGATCTCCGAACCGATCGAGCCGCCGCCGCCGGTGACAATTACCGCCTTGCCGTTGATGAGCGCTTCCAGGCGCGCATAATCGATCTTCTCGCTAGGCCGCAGCAGGAGGTCCTCGACGGCGACCGCCGTAAGCCGCGGCGTGTCGCCGCTCTCGAGCGAGGGCATCCGATTGACGATCACACCCAATTTGCGCGCCCGCATCAGGATCGATTCCGGATGCGCGTCCGGCTCGAATGCCGACGGCGTCATGACGAGCCGCGCGATCGGCTTGTTGCGCTTGGCGAAGTCGGCGATGACGTCCTCGACGTCGTCGACGCCGCCCAGGACTGGCACGTTGCGGATAAACTGGCCGCGATCGGAGCTCGACGGCGATAGCACGCCAACCGGCCAGATGCGCTTGATCGCCCCGCTCTCGATGCCGCGCAGCAGCACCTCGGCATCCGCGGCGCGGCCGATCAGCAGCGTCGGGGCGGCTTCGTCGCTGCGCGCATGACGGCGCACCCGCGTATAGCGGAAGTATCGATAGGCCATGCGCAGCGCACTGAGAAAGAAAATCTCGAGAAACCAGTAGAGGACGATCGTCACCTTGCCGAGGAAGAAGGCGCCGCGGACGTTGGGAGCGACGAAGATATAGTCGAGCACGAGCAGGGCGACCGTCAGCACGGTCGCGACGCGGATGATGTTCAGCGCGTCAGGCAGCGAGATGAAGCGCCATTTCGTCGTGGTCAGATTGAAGACGAAGAACACGACGACGCCGAAGGCGAGAAAATAGGGCAGGATCTGGAACAGCAGCGGCAAGCGGTCGAAGAAGCCGTCGCCCCCCTCGAATCGCAAATAGATGGCGGCAAAAAGCGCCGCCGTGGTCGCCAGCAGGTCGTGGAGCGCGATCAGGAAATTGCGCAAGGTGAGATGCGAAAGACGCGTCATCCGACGACCGATGAAAACCCAGTTAGATGCAACCTGACCGCGCTGATAGCCCATCCGGACAAAACTTGCCAGAAGCGCGACCGCTCAGGAACCGACTTCCCCCACCTTCGCCTCGGCCTGTTGTGCCCGGATCACCATGCCCCCTGCGACGCCGACGCCGATGACGTACATCCAGCCCTCGTGGAAGTCGAACAGATGCGAGTTGAACAGTGAAGTGAAGATGTTCTGCACCACGACCAGGAGCCCGATCCATTCGGCAAAGCCGTCACCCCGAAATAGCAGCAGATGCAGGATCCAGATGGCGTAGAGGACGACGATCCCGATCACGCCCCACCGCAAGTGACGTCAGTGCTTGACTACGACGGTTGGAAAGACCAGTGCTTGACTACGACGGTTGGAAAGACATCTTGGCTGTGGCGGCAACATCGGCGTT